>CAINGB010000027.1 GCA_903848275.1 Candidatus Uhrbacteria bacterium
ACACTTCCTACGACGGTACTTCATGTACCAGCTCATCTGGTTCATGTTCTTACAGCGCCGTTCAAGGTGGCGACCTGACCTTGGTCCTCTCCGGTCCAAGCACTGGCGACATCCGCACCAACAGCCAGGATCAGACCCTTTTGGCCTTCACCATGACCTCAAGTCAGGAGTTGACCATTAAGGACCTCGACGTCATCGTCTACGGTGACGACGACAACGACGGCACCGCCGTCGACAATGCTGATGACTCCAGCGACGATAACACTGGTCTTATCAACACTGGCGCCGAAGGTAACTTGAAGGACATCAAGATCATCAACGTCGACACCGGCGCTGTGGTCATGGGTCCTCTCGAGCTCGACTGTGTCACCGTTGTTTGTGGTGCCGCTGGTACCCAAGACGCTGCTCAGACCATCGACTTCACCGATGACTTCTCCATGGCTGCAGGCACTGTCTTGCACTTGGCTGTCACCGCTGACGTTGACAACAATGTTACCAACCCAACCGCCTTCGCCGCTGCTATCGACATTTCCGGTCTCTCGGAAGAAGATGCCAACGGTGATGCTTTGAGCGCTTCTGACATCATCCCAAGCGGTGATATCACTGGCTACGACCAGACTGCTCGCGCAGCTTCGATGGTCATCTCATTGGGTAGCACCCCAGGCGACGTAACCTCCGTTCAAGGTACCAGCAACGTGTTGGTCAATGCCTTCAACATGGTTGCCGGCCAGGGTGGTGACGTCAACATCTCTGAAATCATCTTGACCGCCTACTCGGATGCCAACGCTTCCGGTTCGTTCGAACTTGGTGACTCAGTTACTCCAGCTATCGACGTCAACGACTACGTTACTTCCTGTTACTTGAAGGATGGCAACGGTGCCGCTATCGGTACTGCCAAGTCCCCAAGCAGCAACGGTGAAACCCTCACCTTCGACAGCCTCGACTGGACCGTGGCCGCTAGTGCCGCCGCTCAGTTGAAGGTCTACTGTAACTTCAGCAACCCATCCCTCGCTACGACCTTCCAGTTCGCCTTTGACATCGCCACTCCAGCTAGCGACGTAGTAGCTGAAGACGACGACGGTGTTGACGTCGACCCAACTGGTACCGCTGTTAACGGTGGTACAACACCAAACAGTGTCGTCACTTTGGCCGCTTCTGGTTCCCTTGCAGTCGCTGCAGGTGCTAGCCAGCCAACTGCCAACTTCGTCCTCACCGGCAGCAGCAACAACCTCGTCGCTTCCTATCGCTATACTGCGACCAACGAAGCCTTCGAAATTCAGACCGTCTCCTTCTCTGAAGAAGCCGCTGAAGATGCTACTTACGGTCACAGCAACACCGGTACTACCGATGTTGAGGTCGTAGTTACCACCGACGGTAACGAATCAACCTACGCTAACAACGTTTCCCTCGCTACTATTACCTACCCTAAGGTTGACGGTACCACCGGTACCAGCTCTGTCGCTTTGGTTGGTAACGAAGCCAAGTTCTCCGGTTTGCATGCCTACGCAGCTGTAGGTACGCCAGCCGACATCAATGTCTACGTTAACGTTCCAGCCACGGATCGTACCTCTGGTGGTTCTGCTACCAGCAACGAAAAGATCCGCATGGGTTGGTTCGTTGACGTCACCAATGCAGACAACTTCAAAGCTGTCGGCGTCGGTTCAGGTACTACCTTCACGGACACTGACAGTGATGGTTCCGGCACAAACTACACCCCAGTTGGTGACGATACCGCCGACGGTATCAACGCCTTCGTGGTTCGTGAAGCTATGCCAACCTTCTCTATCTCTTCCGCTACACCTTCCGGTTCTTCAATCGCTACATTGGGTGAAGTATTGCGCTTCAACGTCGCAGCTTCTGCCAACAAGGATGTGGTTCTCGAGTCCCTCATGTTCAAAATCACCGCCACTGACTTGACTCTTAGTCACGCTGCCGGTGGTTGGGCGACTTGTGACACTGACATCAACGCTACCGCTGGTAACCTGCACACCAGTGAGTTCGAATTCTACAATCTCGACAAGAGCGCTAGCACCCAGCTTGATACTTCCAACAACACAGTCAATTCTAACGAACTTCTCAACACCGACTGGTTGGAACTCAAGACCACTGGTGCCGTCTGTGACACCACAGCCGCTCAGCTTGGCTACATTAAGTTGACTCTCCCAACTGCGGAAGTCATCCCAGCTGGCCACAGCTACAGGTACTCCTTGAAGGTTGACACCACTGGTGCTCTCACCGGTAGCGATTCCTTCCGTGTCGACTTGGTTAACGAGCCATTGGTTTCAACCTGGTTGGTACCAACTGGCAGCAACTCCAACGAGGCTCTTTCTATCAGCGACACCGATTTCGCTGTCGACGCAGTCACAGACTTCTACCAGGGTGACGTAATCTGTTTGACAGATGACGACGCCGTCTGTGGATCAACTGACGAACGTGCCTTGGTTGTTGCTTGTACAAACGCTACCGGTCTTAACGGCGGCAAGTGTACCTCCGGCAACCTCACTATCATTCGTGGTTACATGGGTTCAGTCCCAACCTCGACTGAGTCAACTGCCGACGAAGTTGCTCGTATGCCAGGCTCCCTGCTCTGGCAGGATGACGGCGCTGCCGCCATCACCGATGCTACCAAGGAACGTTGGGGTGGTTACCTCGTAACCAACCTCGCCACCGGTGGTACCCTCGTCTACTAATCTAGACAGGTCATCACTCGGTAACGAACAAGAAAAACTGGCCTTCGGGCCAGTTTTTCTGTTACCAAAATAGTTGCCAAACTGTGGGCAATCCTCTAAACTACAGCCATATGATGAATCGCTTCTCCCACTTGGACAAACGTCAAAAAATCGCCCTTACCGCTGCCAGTGTCGTGTTACTCGCCATCCTCGTGGTCGGCGGCTACCTGCTGTTCCACCAGTCCGCCAGCAATAATGCCAACCTCACGTTGTGGCGCGAGACGCAAATCGATGACGCTACCAAAGCCACCCTCACCCAACGCATCGCAACTACCATCGCCTCCATCAAAGCCAAGCCGTCAGACACCTCAGCTGTGGACCTGACCAACCTCTATCTCTCCATCGCCAACGACTCGTACATTCTCGGCGATCTCGCCACCACGCGGCACTACCTAGAACTGGCTCTGAACCAAAATGCTCTAATGGATACTGCTTGGAACATGTACGGCGACGTGCTGAACCAGATGGGGGACCGCGCCAAAGCGGAAGACGCTTTCAAACAAGCCATCCAGATTAGCCCGATGATCAAATACTACATGGACTACGCCGCGTTCCTCAAGCAGGACTCGCCAGCTCGTGACGCGGATCGTTTGGCCGACCTCCAGCAGGCCGTCACCGTGCTCGGTCAAAGCACAGATCTCATGGTCGCCCTCGCCGAATATTACAACGATCACAGCGACTGCGCCGAATCTCTGGCGCACTACAAAGTCGCCGTCACCCTCACTCCCAAGAACCAAGCCATCAAAGACGACATGGCCATGGTCAAGTCCACCTGCGTCCAAGCCACCCAGTAGCGCTCAGTAAAAAAAAAGTTTGGTCTACAAAAGTTTGGTCTACATTCAATGTATACATTGAATGTAGACCACTTATCCACAGTACCAGCGTTGACGACAAACTCGATACGCGGTGCAATATATGTAAGCTCCCCAGCCTAATAGTGCTGGGGCTTTGTATTCAGCGCGTATTATAAAATACGTATGAGTCACGTCGCGTTTGGTAGTGGAGGTACTTATCACATCATGAATCGCGGGGCAGGGAAGCGGGACATATTTCTTGATGACATCGATCGTGTTCGTTTTACAAAAGGTCTACTTCTCTTTAACGATGAATCAACATTACCAATGGGCAGGGCACTCGTAGAAGCCTGGAAGAATCCAAAGAAATCCATCCATCCACTAGTGAGAATTCTCGCCTACGCTCTCATGGATAACCATTACCACCTCGTACTCGAACAGCTTGTCGACAATGGCATTGCAAGGTTCATGCAACGTCTCGGCAATGGCTTTACAAAGTATCATAATAAACGCAGCGATAGAAAAGGCGTAGTTTTTGAGGCTCGTTACAAATCGGTCGCCATCCAAACTGAAGCACAATTCTTGCATATTACTCGTTACGTCCACCTCAATCCGTACGACAAGTGCGACTACGCTTGGCGTCATGGCGAGGCTCGTTCACGCGACGAGGCCAAGGCAGTTCTCTTGTCTTATCCATGGTCGAGTTACCGTCATTATAAAGGTCTCGAAGTCAATCCAGCTGTCGACGCTTCTCCCGTCCTTGCCTGCTTTAACGACTCTGCCGATTACGAAAACTTCGTTCTCTCCTGGATCAACCGTAACTACGAACCCATTCTCGGCCTCATGCTCGACGACGACTGTGGATAAGTGGTCTACATTCAATGTATACATTGAATGTAGACCATACCTCAGGCATCCTTCCGCACCCAAACCTTCCTACCCACATCCCGCCAAATACGTTAAAATACTCTCATCCTCATCTCATAATCCTTGCCGCTGATTTTGCCTATGCCTAGTTCTCGCCGCCTTCGCCCTTTTCTCGCCGCCAGCTTGGGCCTTATCATCGCAGCCCAGCCGCTGGCCGCCTTCGCCCGCACCGCCAATGACCCGGATTACAGCAAGCAGTGGTACCTCGACACCATTCACGCTCCAGCCGCCTGGGATACGCAAACCGGTTCCAAAAATGTCGTGGTTGCCGTGCTCGACACGGGCGTTGATATTAGTCATCCTGACATAATTAACAACATTTGGACCAACCCTCGTGAAATTCCCGATAATAATCGCGACGACGACAACAACGGTTACATTGACGACGTTAACGGTTGGGACTTTGTGGAAGACAATAATCACGTCTCGCCAGATAAAGACGGCAGTCAGGTCGCCACCTCCCACGGCACCCTCATTGCTGGCATGATTGCAGCTGAAGGCAACAACGGCCAGGGCATCGCCGGTATCGACTGGCACGCCAGTATTATGTCAGTCCGCATGCTCGATATTGACGGCAGTGCTGACTCCGCCATTGCTGCAGATGCCGTGGACTACGCCGTGGACAATGGGGCTGACATCATCAACATGAGTTTCGCCGGTCTAAATGCCGACACTGTTTTACGTACCGCAATTTCCCGAGCCTATGCCGCTGGCGTCGTCGTGGTGTCCGCCATGGGCAATGACCATCAGGACACGGACGCTGTATCCGTCTATCCCGCCTGTCTCGGCACGACAGATCACGACTGGGTGATTGGCGTCGCTAGTTCGGCAGAGGGGGACACCGCCTCCGACTTCTCTAACTTCGGCCACAATTGCACGGACATCACTGCTCCCGGCGAGAACATCTATGGCCTCATGTATCACAACCCAGCCGCTGGCTACAACCTTCTTTACGATGGCGGTTGGAACGGTACTTCTATGGCCTCACCAGTCATTGCTGGCGCCGCGGCCTTGCTCCTCTCCGCCTTTCCCGACCTAACTCCAGATCAAATCCGCAACAGCCTCAAGCTTGGCGTCGACCCTCTTCGCCTAACCCCAGATCAACGCGGCAAATACGGTGCCGGTCGCGTCAATCTGGCCCAAGCCCTGGCTATCGCTGCCCAGTTCTCCAACAACTCCGGTGTCGACCCAACCCACGGCGACTCCTCATCTAACCCCATCGCTATCACCGAGCCAAGCCAAAGCTCAGCTTTGGCCACAAACCCCCCAAGCGAGCTGAGCTCGCCCAGCCAACCCGCTAGTAATCCCCACCTCGCGTTCGGTAACACTTCCAGTCTCGCCCCCATCGTCGACCTCCGCTCCGTCGACGGCACCTCTATCGCCATCTTTCCCGCCTACGCCGACACCTACACTGGCGGCATTAAAGTCGCGCTCGGCGACGTCACCGGTCAGGGTCATGACAGCGTGGTGACCGGCACTGGCCTCGGCGGCGGTCCACAAGTCCGTGTCTTTACCACCACTGGCGCTCTCGTCAGCCAGTTCTTCGCCTATGACTCTACTTCTCGCCAAGGCGTCGATGTGGCGACTGGCGACATCGACGGCGATGGTACCGACGAGATTGTCACCTCAGTCGGCGGTAGCGTCAGCCACGACATTATCGCCTACTCCTATCGCGGCCTAGCCAAAGTCCGTTTCACCGCCTCACAATTTTCCGCCACCGCTAGCCTCCGTGTAGCTGTGGGCGACCTCGACGGCGATGGTCTGGGCGAATTCATTGTCAGCGCTGGAACGGGGAGTGCTGCTCAAGTTTCTCTCTACGACACGGACGGCACCTTCCTCCGTACTTTCGCTCCTTACGCTACCACCTTTACTGGCGGCGTTTACGTAGCCTCGGGTGACATTGACGGCGACGGTACGGATGAGATTGTCACCGGCACGGGCGACGGTGGTGGTCCTCAAGTTCGCGTCTTTAACGCCGACGCTAGCGTCAAAAACTCCTTCTTTCCCTTCCTAAGTACTTCCCGTCATGGCGTTCGTGTAGCCGTAGCCGATACGGACCGCGACGGTATCGCCGAAATCATCGCTTCGCCTGGGCCAACCATGACCACGGTCAAGATCTTGAGCGCCTCAGGTCTCGCTAAATCCCTCTTCGACATTGTCTCCAGTGGCAATGAAGGTCTCGCTGTCGCGGCATGGTAGAATATTAGTAACTCTGTGGATAAGTGGTCTACATTCAATGTATACATTGAATGTAGACCAAATAATTTTACATTTTATGGCAGTTAGTGAAAAGAAAACAGTACTCGTGACAGGCGGCGCCGGTTTCATCGGCTCCTTGCTTTGCGAGCAACTCCTCAAGTCTGGTTCCCGAGTCATCTGCATCGACAACTTCGTCACCGGCCATGTCCGTAACATCGAATCCTTGCTCCGTAGTCCCGACTTCCAGTTCCTCAAGCTCGACATCAATGAACCAATCAACCTCGAGAGCTTCGTCGAACTCCAACCTTTTAACATCCCCTTCGTTGGCATTCAAGAAATCTACCACCTCGCCGTCCCGACCGCCGTCAAAAAATTTGACCAATATCGCTTGCAAACTCTCCTCGCCAATTCCGTCGGTACTAAAAACGTGCTCGACCTCGCCGTCAAATACAAGGCTCGCGTCGTCTTCACCTCGGCCGCCGTTGTTTACGGTCAGCGCCGTGCCGATAGTCCAGTTTTTTCCGAAGAAGATTTGGGCATTCTCGACCACCTGAATCCTCGTGCCTGCTACAACGAAGGTAAGCGCTTTGCGGAAACCATGTGCCAAACCTACGCCGACGTCCACGGCCTCGACATCAAAATCGCCCGCATCTTCCGCACTTACGGCCCGCGCATGCCGCTCTTCAACGGCCACCAGGTGCCAGACTTTATCCTCCATGCGCTCGATAACGAGGACATTGTCATTAGCGGTACAGCCGACAGCCTCACTTCCTTAGCCTACGTGGCGGACATTACCGACGGCTTGATTCGCCTGATGCGCGCCGAGGCCAATATTGGGCCGGTTAACATTGGGAGTGACGTGGATCTCAAGATGAGCGACATTGCCGCTAAAATTATCGAACTCTCCGGTTCCACCTCGAAAATTATCTACGAACCAGCGCCACCATATTTAGTCGCTATGGGCCTGCCAAATTTGACTAAAGCTAAAGAAAAATTGGGCTGGTTGCCGCTCGTCCGTTTTGAGGATGGCCTGCGCAAAACCATTGACTACATCAGGGCAAACAAGGTACTTTTGACGGAGTAATAGCTTCGTTTATGAAAGTAATTGCCATTATTCCAGCCTACAATGAAGAGGCGCGGATTTTGGCTGCCGTGGCCGATGCTGCCGGGCACGTTGACGCCGTCGTGGTGGTCGACGATTGTTCGGCGGATGCTACTGGCGAGCAAGCTCTGGCCGCTGGTGCCTACGTCCTCCGCCATGTCATCAACCGTGGACAGGGCGCCGCGTTGCAAACTGCCACGGACTTCGCTGTGCGACACTTGGCAGCTGACGTCATTGTTCACTTCGACGCCGACGGCCAAATGCTAGGCAGTGAAATACCTCTCATGATCGCACCAATTGTCAGTGGGGAAGCGGACATTGTACTCGGTTCGCGCTTCCTGGGACGACGTCTCGCGTCGTCCATGCCTTATTCCCGTTGGCTTATTCTCAAGCTCGGCCTCATTTTTACCCGCCTAGTTTCCGGTATTAAAACGACGGACACGCACAATGGCTTCCGTGCTTTATCCGCCGACGCAGCAGGGAAATTGCATCTCACCTTGGACCGCATGGCCCACGCCTCAGAAATCCTAGATCTCATCGTCGTTCACAAATTGCGCTACGTCGAGCGGCCAGTTACCATCCGTTACAGCGCCGAGACTCTGGCAAAAGGACAGTCCTCGCTCGGTTCACTACTCATTGCTGCAGACTTCCTCAAGAAACGTTTCCTCGGTTAATTACTTGCTATGGTCTTCCAAATTTTCCTCATCCTCTTTGCTATCTTCGGCCTCGTTCGCGCTGGCAAACAATACAATACCCAGAAAATCTCACGACATTGGTTCATGCTCTGGGGTTTGGTCTGGGTTCTGCTCATCCTCGCCGCCATCTTTCCCTCCGTCATCGACAGCTTTGCCCGCTTAGTCGGCGTCGAACGTGGTGCGGATCTTTTACTCTACACCTCCGTCGTCGTCCTCATTTACGCCACTTTCCGCAACATGGTCCTCACCCAAAAACTCCGCGAAGAGCACACCGAACTCGTCCGGCAGGTAGCGATTAGGGATGCGAAGAAAACTGAGAAGGCGGGGTAGCTGGGTAGGGGCGTAGCGGGGTAGCTTAACTTTTTGTGTGACGGAGGCCTTTAAGAGCGAGCGACTGCCGTTGTCTCCTGTGACGACGCCAGCCTCGGCCCTGCGCCACCGCCCGAGTCATACGAGGTGAGACGGGTGGTGCGGTTGACGAGGCGCAGCTAGGAACAGGAGACACGGTAGTTGCGAGCGACATGTAATTCATATTTATGCCAAAAGTCGCCATCATCTGGGTCTGCTACGGCAACCTCAAACACTTGCCGGAAGTCGTCGCCTCCTGGGCTGCTTTGTCATATCCTCGCGAATTACTCACCATCTACATCATCCCCGCCGCCTCACCTGACGGCATTGCCTCCGTCATCACCTCCGGCGTCCTGCCACGTTCCGGCAAAGACCTACCAAAAATCGTCATCATCAACGCTCCCAACCGTGGCTTTGCGGCTAATTATAATCTCGGCATCACAGCTGCCCTCAAGGACGGTGCCGACTACGTCTACCTCCAAAACGGCGACCTCCGTCTCACGCCTCGCACTATCAACGAAGTCGTGTCGCTCGCCAAGACCTCGCCCCTCATCGGCAGCGTCCAATCCCTCGTTTGCTACTGGCATGACGAGGCTAAGGTCAACACCTCGGGCTGTATGGTCCACCCCGCTGGTTATGCTTTTGCTCGCGACAACGGCCGCCTCAGGGCCGACCTCGACCTCCGCCGCGGCGAAGAAATCACCTATTCCTCCGGTGCCGCCGTCCTCTTCAGCGCCGCAGCTCTGGCCAAAGTCGGCCTACTCGAAGAAGGCTTTTTCATGTACCACGAAGACGTCGAGCTTGGCCTGCGCCTCCGCATCGCCGGTTACCAGAACGTCCTCGCCCCGTCGTCGCTCGTCTACCACGACTACGTTTTCTCGGGCCGTACGCCGCAAAAATTTGCTTGGATGGAATTGTATCGCTGGCTTGTTATTCTCGCCTATTATCGCCTTCCGACCATCATCTTGCTCACGCCATTCTTACTCGCCGTCGAACTCGGTTCTTGGCTCCTCGCTGCTCGTGGCGCTGGTCTCGCCGGAAAATGGTACGCCTATCGCGAACTTATCAAGCCTCGCACTTGGAAACTTTGGTTTACCATGCGCCGTCGAGCTCAATCTCTGCGCACCGTTCCCGATCGCGCTTACCTTAAATTCTTTACCGGCAAAATTGAAGGCCAGGAAATATCCTCGCCTCTCATCGACAACTTCATCAACCCCATAGTCGACGCCATTTGGCGCACGCTGCGTTTACTAATTATATGGTAGACGCCAAGCCCATCTCATCATCTTTGCAGGTGGCGCAAATCGTCGCCGTTTACCCGCCATATCGTGGCGGTCTCGGCACCGTCGCCGCGGAATATACTCGTCGTTTAATCGAAGCGGGGGATTCGGTCACCGTTTTTACGCCAGACTACGCGAGTAAGTGGGCGCTCAAATGGGGCAAAGCCGCTGTCATGTTTTCCTTGCTCTGGCGCCTCCGCGGTTTTGACGTCATCCATTTACACTATCCTTTTTACGGCAGCGACCTCTTCGTCGTCCTCGCCTCGATCGTCTGGCGTATTCCACTCGTCGTCACTTACCACATGACGGCCCAAGCCAGCGGCCTCCTCGGCCTCATCTTCCGTGTTCATCGCCTTCTCATCGAGCCACTAATCCTCTGGCGCGCCAGTAAAATTCTCGTCAGCTCTACCGAATACGGCCGTCGTGCCAGACTCGACGAACGTAAAATGATGGTCATGCCCTTCGGCGTCGACACGACTCGCTTCACCCCCGGCCGCGACGACGCCTTCCGCGCCCTGCATCACATTGATACTGACGCCACTGTCATCCTCTTTGTCGGCGGCCTCGACGCCAATCACTACTTCAAAGGCCTCGACGTTCTGCTGACTTCGCTCCCAACCCTCGTCGACGACCCAACTTGGCAGCTCGTCATTGTCGGCAGCGGGGAACTGCAGCCCTCCTTCGTCGAACAATCTCACAGACTCGGCCTGGCCACCCGCGTCCACTTCGTTGGTTCCGTCCCATTTGCGGATCTCCCTCGCGCCTACCGTGCCGCGGACCTCCACGTTCTCCCTTCCATCAACAGTTCGGAAGCCTTCGGTATAGTCACTATCGAAGCCGCTGCTAGTGGCCTGCCTTCCATCGTTACAGATCTCCCTGGCGTCAGGACCGTCGTTATCCCGCACGAAACTGGCCTCATCGTCGCCCCAAATGACGCCGACGCCTTAGCTCGCGCCCTCCGCGAACTGCTCGAGCCGGACGGTCGCCGTGAACTCATGGGTGCCGCCGCTCGCGTTCGGGCCGAAAAGGAGTACGATGCAGTTACCCTTATCGAATCCCTCCGCACGGTTTATCGCACTATCTAGCTTATGAAAATCGGCATTATAACTAATCTTTACCCACCTTACGCTCGTGGCGGCGCCGAAAACGTCATCGTCCGTACCGTCGGCCAGCTCATTGCCATGGGGCACGACGTCTTTGTCATCACCGGCCAACCCAAGCGCGCGGGCGTTACCAAACTTGTCCTCGATTGTTCGTCTACGGAGCGTACCTATCGCTTTTTTCCACCCAACTTTTATTTCACCCTCGACGACTATAAAAACCCCTGGCCAATCCGTTTGCTCTGGCACATCGTCGACGCTTTTTCGCCAATTCCCGGTAACATTGTCGGCAGTATTTTGGACGACGAAAAGCCCGACCTCGTCATGACGCATAACCTCAAAGGTCTCGGTCTCACTATTCCGGCCGCTATCCAAAGCCGCGGCATCCCGCATCTCCATGTTCTCCACGACCTTCAACTTGTCATTCCCTCTGGCCTCCTCATTGCCGGCAAAGAATACCTGCTCACTTACGCCAAGCCTTTCTACGCCGTTTATCGGGCTATTTGCCGGTGGCGTCTGGGTCATCCTGGTCTCGTCGTTTCGCCTTCGCAATTTATTGTCGACCAGTACACTCACTACGGCTTCTTCAAAGGCATTCCGTTCGTCATGCAGCCCAACCCGACGCCGAACTTTCACCAGGTTCACCGCGCCGAACGTTTGGGCGGCCCACTTAAATTACTCTTTGTCGGCCAGTTGACGACCCATAAAGGTATCGAATTCCTGCTCGACACCTTCGCTAAAGTTCCCGGCGAAACTCAGTTGCTCATTGTTGGCGAAGGGCCCCTCACCGATTTCGTGAAAGAGCGGGCGGAGAAAGACTCGCGGATTATTCACATGGGCTATATGGTGCCCGACGAGTTGATGAAATGCTATAGCGTGGCCGACGCCCTAGTTGTACCCTCACTCTGTTACGAAAACTCACCGACCGTCATTTACGAGGCCTTGCATGCTGGTGTTCCGGTACTCGCTTCCCGCATTGGTGGCGTCGGTGAACTAGTCCGCGAAGGGGACACCGGCTACCTCTTTGCCCCAGGCGTCGCCAGCGACCTCCTCCGTGTCATCGCCGAACTCGACAGCCGCAAGGACGACTTTGCCAAACGCCGTGACGAAATCGCGCGTAGCGTCGCCCCGTTCTCCCTCAACAAATACGCCGAACGCCTCCTCACGCTGGCCGCGCACATCATGCCGGAGAAAAAGTAACCTAACAAAAAATCCCTCGCACCAGGCGGGGGATTTTTTGATCTTGTTTAGGAGATGAGGTCGTTGATATCCATCGTCTTACCTTCGCGAGCCCACTTCATCAGGGTCTTGAGGCCACGGGTGCTGATGACTACCTTTTGCTTGTTGCCGCTGACCGGGTTGATGATGGTGCGGTTCTGCAAGTTTGGCATCTGGCGACGCTTGGTCTTTTGATTGCTGTGGCTGACATTATTGCCAGTTAATGGGGTTTTGCCGGTTACGGCGCAGACTTTCGACATAATAGGGGACTATTGGTTGGCTGAAATATGGCCGAACTGTACCCGAAAGGTCATTTTTTGGCAAGTGTTGGGGATAAGGTGCTATACTACCCTCAGTATGGGGGAAAAACAGGGGGACGGGGGCATAGCCCACGTAGTTGCGGTTAATATGGGTTATGGGCACGAACGCCCAGCCCACGCTTTGCGTTGCCTAGCCGTCGGCGGGGAAGTCATCATCGCCAACGACTATCCTGGCATTCCGGACGCGGACAGAGCCCTGTGGCACACCACCCAAACCTGGTACGAGCGCATTTCACGCCTCAGCGCCTTGCCCCTCGTCGGCCAAGTCGCCTTCAAACTCTTCGACCAAATCCAACACATCCCCGAGTTTTACCCCCGCCGCGACCTCTCCGCCCCGTCGCTCGAAGTCCGCGAGCTGGCCATGATTATTCGCAGCCGCGGTTTTCTCAAGCACCTCATTGATCGCCTCGCCCACAATCCCAAGCCGCTCATCACTACCTACTTCGCCGTCGCCATGGCCGCGGAGGAATTCGCTTATCCGGCGGACATTTACCTCCTCGTGACCGACGCTGACATGAATCGCGTTTGGGCCCCCGTCCACCCCAAAAAAAGTCGCATCAAATACTTTGCCCCCACGGGCCGTGTGGCCGAGCGCCTCAAGCTCTACGGTATTCGCGAGTCACAAATCCACCTGACCGGCTATCCATTGCCGCGCGAAGCTATTGGCGGTCTCGAACCCATCATACTCAAGGCCGACCTCGCTCGTCGTCTTTGCAACCTTGATCCTCAAGGCGTTTTTGCCGAGCACGCCAGTCACATGCTGGAAGCAACCCTCGACGCGAAAACCTGCCGTCGGGCCAGCGGTCGAGCATCTAAAATCTCCCTCACCTTTGCTATTGGCGGCGCCGGTGCCCAGCGAGAAATTGGCATCACCATTGCCAAGAGTCTCGCCTCGGCAATTCTTGATGGTCGCATTCGCCTCAACCTAGTGGCTGGTACTCGTCCCGAGGTCGCTGAATATTTCCGGGTACACCTTATGAAACTTGGCTTAGCCTCTGCTCTCAAGAGTGGGGGAGTCCGCATTATCTTGGCGGACAGTCGGGCCGCCTATTTTGCCGCCTTTAACAAACTCATGCAGGAAACGGACATTTTGTGGACCAAACCGAGTGAACTGGCTTTCTACACTGGTCTCGGGCTGCCCGTCATTATCGCTCCAACCGTCGGCAGCCAGGAAGACTTTAATCGTCGGTGGTTGACGCAAATCGGCGGTGGTATAGACCAGTTGGATCCGCGCTATACTCATGAATGGTTATTTGACTGGATCAACGCCGGCGCCCTGGCTCGGGCCGCTTGGCTCGGCTTCATTGACGCCCCAACTCACGGCGCCTACCGGATTGAAGACATTGTCCTCGGTCGGCCAAACTCCATCCACGCCTTGCCTAGTATCATCTAATAGGCTAGACTCTGGTCTATGCTTAGCAAAGCTCAAGAAAGAATCCTCCGCGAATTACAGCTCAAAAAAGGCCGCCGTGAACGCGGTATGTTTATCATTGAAGGCGAAAAGTTCGTCCGCGAGGCCAAAAACCTGGTGGAATTCACTTTTACGCCTAAAGATACCAACCAATTCCGCGAATACGTTAGCACGGAAAATCCGCAAACTACGGCCGCCGTCGCCAAAATTCCACATTTCACCCTCGACCAAGTTTTGGCTTTTGACACTGTGGTTGTGCTCGACGGTGTACAGGATCCAGGCAACGTCGGTACCGTTCTCCGCGCCTGTCTCGGCTTTCGTGCCGCCGTCATTCTCGTTGAATGCGCCGACGTCACCAACCCCAAAGCCGTGCGGGCCAGTACCAGCGCTTTACTTTACGTGCCGTGGGTAGAAATGAAGCGCGAAGAAGCTACGGAAGCCTTGCGTTCACTTGGCCGCAAAGTTTATCGCTTGGAGAACCGTCCACACTCCGTCACCTTGGACCATATCGGTCAGGGTAAAATCCTTCTCATCGCCGGCAACGAAGGCTCGGGCATCTCCCTTGCCCTCACCGGAACATCGGTTAAAATCAGCCATGAACGAGCCCTCGAGTCTCTCAACGTCGCCGTCGCTACCAGCCTTGTATTGCACGAGGTTTACCAAAAAAATATCGCCAAATAAGAAGGCCACCCCGATCGAGGTCGGAGTGGCAGGGGGGAGCCGCAGCTCCCAGAAACGACTACACGGGGTGGCTCAGGTGCACGGCTCGGTCAAAGGCCGTCCGGTGCGGCAACGGCATCTTGAGGTAGTGCTCGTTGGCCACGCCTGGCCCTTGCAAGGTCATCGTGACGGCGTTGCGATCAGCGTGCATCACGAGGATGGCCTCCAAGGTCTCGGGCGAAACCGTGGCCTGGCCGGCGTTGATGGCCGCCAGCAGCTCCGCGTTGAGCCGATGCTGCAGCAGGCTGGCATGTGACCGTACATCCTTCTGCAGGCACGCAGCGTGCAAGTCCCTGGAGATCGCGGCCAAAGCAGCGATGTTCTGGCCATCTTGAACGGCTCGCAGTCGCCGCTCCACGCTAAGATTCTGCAGGGCGACATCCAGGTTCGACTGGTCGAGCGTGGACTTCACAAACATGGCGTTGTATTTGCCGTGGCGGCGGTAGATCACGTATCCGAGGGCCAGGTTGGCCACCATGCTGGAGATGGTGATGAGCGCGATCAGGAGGCTGAGTTCGACGGACATTTGGTCACTCTGGGTTGGGGGTTTGGCAGTCTTCCTAACGGTTTTTCCGTATTGGAAGCTGATAGTGTGTACCTTTACAGCAGCCAAGTCAAGACTTTACGCACAGGCCAAAATAGCCTATTTTACCGGAATATGTTGCAAGTTATTAAACAAAACGGCTTAGCCCGTCGGGCCGAGCTAACCACCAATCACGGCGTTGTGCAGACTCCGTGCTTTATGCCCATCGCCACGGCCGGCGCGGTCAAAACCCTCATGTGCGAGGAAGTTACAGCCCTTGGCGCGCAAATTATTTTAGGCAATACTTACCATCTTTTACTTCGTCCTGGTGAGGAATTAATGCGCCAGCTTGGCGGACTCCATAAGCTCATGCGTCACGACGGGCCAATTCTGACGGACAGCGGCGGCTACCAAGTTTTCAGCCTCGCCAACATTAACAAGACCGACGAAGACGGCGTCACCTTCCGTTCCCACATTGACGGCGCTCTCATCCGCCTCACACCAGAATCATCAATGACCACGCAGGACGCCATCGACGCCGACATCATGATGCAGTTCGACGACGTGGCTGCCGGCATTTCGACCCGTGAACGCTACGACGACGCCATGCGCCGCTCGCTGCGCTGGGCCGCGCGCTCTAAAGCCGCGGCTAATCCAGCTCGCCTCCTTTTCGGCATCGTCCAAGGCGGCACGCACGAAGACCTCCGCGCCGAATCGGCCAAGGGCCTCGTCGACATCGGTTTTGACGGTTACGCCATTGGCGGCTTGTCCGTCGGTGAGCCTCGTGAGGACGCTTTCCGCATTACTAAAACTACGGCCGCTTTACTCCCAACCGACAAGCCTCGCTACTTTATGGGCGGCGGCATGCCGGAAGAAATTATTTATTACGTCTCGGTCGGCGTCGACATGTTCGACTGCGTTCTCCCAACCCGTAACGCTCGTCACGGCATGCTCTTTACTTGGGCCGGGGAGCCAGCCGCTTGTGTTAAAGCCGCCTTCGAGCTCGCCCAAAATGGGAGTACGGACAAACAAATCGCCGAAGCTCTCTACCGCCGTGTCTCAATTTCTAAAGCCATCTACGCTGCGGACACTTCACCTATCGACGCTTTCAATACCACCGCCCCAACCTCCCTCGACTACTCCCGGGCCTACCTCCACCACCTCTTCAAAATCGAAGAAATGCTCAGCTGTCGCCTGGCCACCCTGCAAAACCTCGCTTTCTACTTACGAATGATGGCCGAACTCCGCGTTCTCCTGGCCGCCTAGCTCATGTGGACAAGTCACACATTAAACCTTCTACTATGCTATAATTTAAGCATAGATGTTATTGCTTGGTTCATGTAATAGGAGTATGAAGATTTGCGGTGGCGCTCTGGCTAAATTTCTTTTTGCGGCTGGTTTTTTGTTTGTCTTTTTTGTCAGTGCACACTCAGTTCAAGCGGCCACTTACACCGTCACCTCAACTGACGACGTGACGGACGACTGCACCTCGTTGACGCCTGCTGCTGGCTCATTACGTGAGGCTATTCTTGCGGCTAACGGTAACGCCGGTACCGATACAATTGATTTTAATGTCGCTTTAGCCGGAGCGACGCTAACGCTCGAATGCACGTTGCCTTTTATAACAGAAGCTACTGTTATCGACGGCACTACGTTGACTAACGTGCAATCCGGGCCAGATATTACAATAGCTGGCAGTACAGTCTTTACCGCGATTATCGAGTTTTTGAATACTGATTCGGGTAATGTTATTAAAGGCATCGCCATTAGCGGTGGCTATTACGGTATCTACGCTGTCGGTACGACCGGTATCACCATTGGCGGTAGTGCGGCCGGCACTGGGAACTGGGTCGACGGTGCCTACAATAGCGGCATTAAACTGGAGAACGATGCTAACTCTATCGTCCGGGGTAATACGGTTGGTGGCACGGTCGGTCAGATGGTTGGCATTAATGTTATCGGGAGTACTTCGCTAACAATGGGTGGCACTGGTGCTAATGACGGAAACGTCACTATTAACAATACCTTTGCCGGCATGGCTCTTTCTGGTGTGACCACAGTTCTCATTCAAGGAAATAAAACAGGTATCAAGGCCGACGGGCTTACTGCAGCGGCAAACCTGGGCTACGGTCTGTTTTTTGACGGCACAAACGACGGCGTGACTATCGGTGGAACTTCCGCTAGTGCAAGAAATATTATCTCCGGCAATACCAGTGTCGGGCTACTTATTGTCCAGGATAATAATACAAACATTCTTGTCGAAGGGAACTATTTTGGGACGAATGCTGCTGGCGATGCCGCCGTTCCTAACGGGGGAGTCGGTTTAGAGTCCAATAGTGTGATCACTATCGGCGGTACAGCTGCTGGCGCAGGCAACGTTATTTCGGGAAATTCTGGAGCTCAGATTCTTTTAGCTAATGCCGGTGCTACTACTGAAGTCGCGAACGTCACCGGTTCCACCGTTCTTGGTAATATTATCGGCTTGAATGCTGCTGGAGATGCAATTATTGTGGGAAATGCGGGGTATGGAATTCAAATTCAAAATAGCAATAATATCATTGGTGGGAGTGCAGCCGGGGCTAGGAATATAATTTCCGGAAATACCTCACATGGCATTCTCATTTTTGGCAGTGGCTTGGTGACCGCGGGAAATGTGATTCAAGGGAATTTTATTGGGTTGAGTAAGGACGGAACAGCGGACCAAGGAAACGGATTGAATGGAATTAATATTAATACTGCTGCTCGTGAGACACAGATTGGTGGAACTGGCGTCGGGGAGGGTAATGTCATTTCTGGTAATACCGGTCACGGAATTCAAATCGAAAATTATGCCGGAACGGGCAACATTATTGAGGGCAATATCATTGGTTTAAGTAGTAATGCGACCGTTGCTTTGGGTAATACTGGCTATGGTATTGATGTTTCCTCGGATAGCAACACGGTCGGTGGCGTGACGACGGCGAGTAGAAACATTATTTGTAGCAATGTTGGCGGCGGTGTGATTGTGGCTGGTGATAGTTCCGATAATAACTCGACAGGGAATATTATTGAGAATAATTACGTTGGGACAGCCGATGGTACAGATGATTTTGGCAATGATGGTCCAGGTATTGCGTTCGTGCAGAACGTTTATGGAAATAGTGTTCTAAAGAACATTGTTGTTGGAAATGGGGTTCATGGTATTTACATGGCGGAAGCTACGGTCCACGATATTACGGTACAAGGAAATTATATTGGTGTCTTGGCAGACGGCTCAACCGCCCTTGGTAATACCAGCTCCGGTATCGTTGCCCAGGGAAATTCCATTATTGGAGGCACGGGTGTTGGCGAGGGGAATGTCATCGCAAACAATACAGATATTGGCATTCTGCTTGTTGGGAATGGGGGATCCACCGTGCTTGGGAACATGATTGGTGTGACGGCGGATGGTTCTACGGACGCCGGTAATGGCAGTGACGGTATCCAGATTATTTCGAGTAATAATACTATTGGTGGTACGACTGCCAGTGCTAGGAATATTATTTCCGGAGGTGGGCGTTTGGGAATTTTTATTTATGGTGCCGCAGCAGCGGAGCATAATGTTGTACAGGGCAACTACATCGGCCTTAACGCGGCGGGAACATCAGCCATACCTAATGCGGAGCATGGGATATCGATTGTTGGGGCTTTGGCGTTGAACAATACTATCGGTGGAACGGTAGCCGGAGCAGGCAACGTGATTTCTGGAAATTCAGAAAGTGGTATAAATATTGAGGGCGACGGCGGAAGCGAGACAGTTGCGGGAAATTATTTTGGCTTAAACGCTGCCGGTACTGCGGCGATTGCCAACGCCAACGCCGGCATTCGGATGAACTCGAGCAATAACATTATTGGTGGAACAGTTGCTGGCGCGCGGAATATTATTTCTGGAAATACTACTCAAGGTATTTTGATATTTGGTACATCGGTGGGGAATACTTTTGAAGGAAACTATATCGGTACCAATGCCGCCGGCACGGCAGCTGTAGCGAATGGCGACGTGGGCATTTATGTTCTTAATGCTTCGACGGCTAATTTTATTGGTGTTGCGGGATACGGTAACGTTATTTCAGGGAATGCGACCAGAGGTATTCTTATCCAAGGTGACACCGCTGACAACAATTCCATTCAAGGCAACATTGTCGGTCTTGGCGCCAACGGTTCAACCATCATTGGTAACGGAGCGGCGGGTATAGTCATTATCGGCGCTGACGGCACGCTCATTGGTACCGCGAACTCTGCCACTGCTCGGAATGTTGTTTCAGGCAATTCGGATATTGGTATTTGGCTTTATTCTGACGTCACTGGCACGGTTGTCGCTGATAACTATATCGGTCTGGCCTCGGATGGCGCAACGGCCAAAGTAAACACAAGTTATGGCGTGCGCATCGAAGCTGCTTCTCCGTCCAACATCATCGGCGGCACAGCTAATGGGGCTGGCAACACTATCAACGTCATCGATACCTCGAGCTGCGT
Organism: Candidatus Uhrbacteria bacterium; assembly: GCA_903848275.1. Taxonomy (GTDB): domain Bacteria; phylum Patescibacteriota; class Patescibacteriia; order UBA9934; family UBA9934; genus UBA11707. The sequence continues at coordinate 19,861 of CAINGB010000027.1, forward strand.
TTACCTCACTGCTGACTCAGGTGATTACAATAATGTTCGTCACAACAACTGTTTGAATGAAGGTGCTACTATCATGAATATCACGCGCGACGGTACCAGCAATGAAAGTATCGCCACGCCAGCTATCACCTCATTGACGGCCACCACTTCCTACGTGGAGGGAACCTCAAGTACCGCCAGTGGTGCTGTCGACATCTTTGTTAATGGCTCTTACTCAACCTCGGTCGCAGCTGACGGTAGCGGCAATTGGAGTAAAGCCTTTAGTCTGGCCTCTGGCAGCAAGGTCTCAGCCTCAATCACTAACGGCACGCTCAGTACTTCCGCTACCTCCACTCCTCAAGTCACCGTCGCTGACGACGTCACCAATCCGGCAATTTCAGTTTTGAGCCCGGCCGACGGAGCGACTGGCGTCTCCGTGTCGGCAAATTTGGTCATTATGTTCTCGGAAGCGGTAACGGTCCAAACCGGCAACATCGTCATTAAAAAAACCTCGGATAATTCAACCGTCGAAACTATCGCCGTGACCGACGGCGCCAAAGTGACTGGCAGTGGTACTTCTACTATCACTATCAATCCGACAGTCACACTCGGTGCCTTGGTTGGTTACTACGTGCAAATTGCCGCGACAGCTTTTGACGATCATTCAGGTAATAGTTACGCCGGTCTTGCCGACACCACGAGCTGGAACTTTACGACCACTGGCACCGCCGGGATTGTCGTAACCGAGTCGTCTGGAACTACCGCTGTTGAAGAAGGTGGCATAACCGATTCTTACACGGTTGTCATGTCGACTGAACCAGCAGCCAACGTCGTCATTGCTATTGCTAGTACAACTGGGGATACTTCAACCTCGCCCACCTCGCTGACCTTTACCATCGCCGACTGGGCTACACCACAAACCGTCACCGTCACGGCTGTCGACGACTCAATCCCCGAGATGCATGACTCGGATACCATTACTCACACCGTCACTTCCACCGATCCTAATTACAACGGCTTCTCGGTGGCCGCCGTGTCAGTCAGTATCGCCGACAGCGACCAGCACCACGGCTCAGCTCCCGTTGATCCACGAACTACCGAAGCTAAAACCATTACCGTAGTTACACCAGTTTCTGGCACCAACGTTCAAGCCAGGGCAACCCTCAACGTCGCCTGGAATTATACCGGCATCATTCCCGTCACCAATATTTACCTTTCCACCGACGCCGGCGCTACCTGGACCAGGATGGTGAGCAATATCACCAATAACGGTTCAACCAGTTTTACCGCTCCAGCCACAGCAACCTCTCACGCCATCGTCAAGGTTGAGGGGACTGATTTAGCTACAGTTCTAGCTACCGGCCTAAGTGCAGAATTCACCATCGTCTCGGTCGCTACTCCAGCCACACCGGTGACGGAAACTCCTACAACGCCAGCCGAAGTCAGCCCAGTCGCTACTGCACCCGCCGCCCTTCAGCCAACCATGCTAGTTAAGCTGCCAGACGACGGAAACCTCGCCACTCAAGCCGACTCCTGCGTTTACTTTATCGGCACCGACGGTGCCCGGCATGCCTTCCCAAATCCTAAAGTTTACTTCACCTGGTATGGCAGCTTTACGAACGTTGTCATCGTCTCGGCTGAGACCATGGCTACTCTGCCACTCGGTCACAACGTCACCTACAAGCCAGGCGCTATAATGGTCAAATTTGAATCATCACCTCAAGTTTACGCCGTTAGTCGTCACGCTGTTCTTATGCCAGTGACTAGTGAAGTAGTTGCGGCTAGACTCTACGGCTCAGCTTGGAACACCAAGATAGACGATATCTCAAGCGCCTTCTCCGCTGATTACACTATTTCTGCCACCACAGCTGCAGCCGCCGACTTCTCGGCTGACGGTTTTGCTGACGTCCTGAGTCCTGACGATTCACTGTAGCTCTTTCGTGCTATAATCCTTGCATATGCAAACAGTCGCCAAGGGTCTCGGCAACATTGTGAATGAAGTCATCGGCGAAGTCGTGCGCTTCCCAATTTGGTGGTACAGCACCGGCCTCGTCCACGCCATCGCCTCGCTCTTCGGCACCTGGCGCAATTATGCTCGCCGCTTGGCCGTTGCCGTTTGGGCCAAAAACATCCTCGTCCCCATGTACGGCCAGTACAACCTCCAGGGCCGCCTCATTTCCGTTTTCATCCGTAGCGTCCAAATCTTCTTCCGCAGCCTCTTACTCTTCTTCGCCTTCCTCCTCACCCTGGTCGCTTTCGCCCTCTACGTCGCCCTGCCCATTATCGCCGTTTCTTTCCTAATCTTCCACCTCACCGGCGGTATTTTTGGCTTACTTTAATTTTGGCTTTTGTTATGCAGAAGCCGCTTCGTAATAGTGCCTACATCGACGCGGCTAATCTGCACCACGGCATCCATGCTCAGGGTTGGACACTCGATTATCGGCGTTTTAGGACTTGGTTAACGGCCAAGCATGGGGTTAATAACGCCTATCTCTTCATCGGACTATTACCTGCCAATGCGGCTCTCTACACTTGTTTGCAGAACTGTGGCTATATTTTAGTTTTTAAAGAAGTTGTGTATAACAGTGACGGCAAGGCGAAAGGGAACTGTGACGCAGATCTCGTCCTGCAATCAGTAGTCGACTTTTTCGAACATAAGTACGAGCGGGCTATTATAGTTTCGAGTGACGGTGACTACGCCTGTTTAGTAAAATTTCTTCAAGGTCACCAAGCGCTCAAAATGGTCGTTTCACCATCTATTCAAAATCGCTGTTCCATTCTCCTTAAAAGAACTCAGGCACCTATTACCTATCTCAACGACCCCCGTCTCAAGAATCTCTTATCTGCTAAAAATAAAGAAGCCCCTGATGCAGACGGAACTGCACGAGGGTCTTCTTTGTAGTGATGCCAATACTATAACCTATTTTACACTCATCGTCAAAATCAAGTCGCTTTTAACCCAGTATTCTTGGCTTACTTTAGCCATATTTCCCTCATAACCCATTGACAAAAGGCCTATTTTTTGCTATACTTAGCCCCGTTACCTTCTTGTTTTTCGTTTCGAAACCTACGCTCCGGAGTCTCCCATGCCTGTTCCCGTTATCGACCGTCGAGTCTTTTCGGAAGACTGTCCCGGCCTCTACGCCGTCCTTCTCTGCCTCTCCGACATCGAAGTAGCCCTTCTGGCTGAGTTGGTGCCAGAGCGTAGCTCGGATCTCTGGGTCAAGTGGACTACCTGGAGTGAGCAGGCCCCTGAAGGCTCCGAACCGTGTGAGTGGCTAACTGATCTGACGTGCGCCAACATCGTCAAGGTGGTCTACCCTCAGGGCTGCCAGCTCGATGAATTCACGCGGCAGTTGCTCATGCACGAAGTCATGAAGGCCGTCGCTCCCGAGAATGATGCGGAATTCCTGAACGTGCACTTCGGGGTAGAGCCACAATATGGGCGCGCTCGTAACGTCGCTTGTCGTGGTTGCAATATGAGGAGCTGCTCGCACTATGTTGCTCGCCCACGCTGACCCTCGTTGCCGCCCCTCACCCGGGCCGACCCGCGTCCTAACTAGAGTCTTGCCTTCCGGGCGAGACTCTAGTGTTCGTTTTAGTGTATACTTGGTTCATGAACTCCGACTTTGTCCCAACCCTCGCCGACCTGGGCCTCGGCAGCGGCCCGACCATGCACCGTGGCGTCCTAATTGACGGCACTTTTTGGCATGTTGCCACCAAGGTCGACGAGACCGCCATCAACTTCCGCCACGTCCAAGCTAAAGTCCGCCGGGCCGTCACTTCGCTCGTCACCTTCTTAGCCGTCCTCGGCCTTTTTCTCTTCGTGGCCGGTATCGCTACTAGTTTCCACGCCCAAATCCTCACGGCCGCCGTCTGGCTTAAACCTAGCCTCTACCTCTTTGGTTTCTGGTTCGCCATAATCTGCTGGGCCTTTTTATACTATCGCCGTGTCGCGCCAACCCTCGACGTCCGCCACCTGCCAGTGCCACACACCATGCCAGAACTGCAAACCATTCCTTCGCTCGATGTCGTTGAACGCCACGAGGATCTCTGGAGCCTCTGCGACGAGGAAGCTAAAATGATCATCGAAGGCGCTTACACTCTAGCCCACAAAGCCAAGCACGCCGACGTCCTGCCCTTGCACCTCTGGGTCAGCGCTATTTCCGGCCGTTCGGTCAACATGCTTTTTGCTCGCCTCGGCCTCAGTTTCAAGGACATTACAGATCCCTTGCGTCGACGCTTTGCCACTTTCGTTACGGGCGACACGGACTTCGGCGGTATTGCCGACGACTTGCTGGCTCGCGCCCTCATGCTGGCCATTGCCGACAAGCGTGGTTACATCACACCGCTTGAAATCTTCACCGCCGCTTACGCCGTAGATGAATTCGCTCAAGACCTCTTGTCATCCAAAGGCATCGAAAAAGCCGAACTCGACAACGCCCTCGCCTGGCTCCGCATTACCGACAACCTCCGCGACCGCTACACCAACTTCCGCGGCGCCGCCAGCTTTAAGCCAACTGGCAACATGGACCGTGCCTACACCGCCATTGCCACGCCATTCCTGGACAAAGTCAGCGAAGACCTTACTCATCTCGCTGCCAGCCTCCGCACGGAAATGCTCATTGGCCGCGAACGCGAAATGACGGAAATACTCCGCGCAATCGAAAGCGGTAATCGTAGTGTTGTGCTAGTCGGTAATCCCGGCGTCGGTAAAGCCGCCATGATTGAAGGCCTGGCTGAACGCATGGTAGCGGAAGACGTACCGAAAGTGTTGCAAGACAAGCGCCTGCTCAAACTCTCCGTGCCCCACATTGTCAGCGCTCAAGGCGGCCAAGGCGCCGACGAGCGTTTGCTTTACGCCCTGCAAGAAGTCGGCCGCACCGGCAACGTCATCCTCGTCATCGAAAACTTGCACGAACTGGTCACCGGCACCGGCCTCGATCTTTCCTCCATTCTTTCAAGCGAACTGGAGAAAGGCTACACCCTCGTCATCGGCACCACCACGCCCGCTGGCTACCAGCAACTCGAAGCTAGTCCTCTTCGTAACCGCTTAGCCAAAGTCGTCATTAATGAACCAGAACGCGATCACGCCATCCAAATCCTGGAATCAAAAATGACGCTGATCGAAGGCCGCAACCACGTCGTCTTCACCTATCAAGCACTAGCCGCTTTGGTTGACTTATCGACGCGTTACTTGCACGAAGACAACCTGCCGGAGAAAGCCATCACCCTCGCCAAAGAAGTTGCTCTCCAAGTAGGGAAGTCGTCCCCCTCTTACAAAAAAGGAGGCCAGCTCACCTGGATTGGCCAACCGCAAGTCGCCGCTCTCATTGCGGAAAAAACCGGCGTCCCAGTTACCAGCGTCACGGCCGACGAAGGCGAGAAGCTCTTACATATCGAAGACCGCATGCACGAACGCGTCATCGGCCAAGAAGCTGCCGTCACCGCCGTCGCCTCAGCCTTGCGCCGCGCTCGCGTCGAATTACGTTCTACCAAACGGCCAATCGCCAACTTCCTCTTCTTAGGGCCTACCGGCGTCGGTAAAACAGAACTCGCCAAAACTACCGCCGAAGTCTTCTTTGGTAGCGAGGGCAACATGATTCGCTTTGACATGAGCGAGTACCAGGACAAAGCCTCCATTGCTCGTCTCATTGGCGGCAACGGGGAAGCCGGCTTACTCACCGATGCCGTACGTCGCCAGCCTTTTGCCCTCCTCTTGCTCGACGAGCTCGAAAAAGCCCACCCCGATATTCTCAACCTCTTCCTGCAAGTCATGGACGACGGCCGCTTAACTGACGGCACTGGTCGCACTATCGACTTCACGAACGTTATTCTCATTGCCACGAGCAACGCCGGCACCACCTACATTCAGGACGCTCTCGGTCGCGGCGACAACATCGATGTCATCAAAAACGCCTTGCTGGAAACCGAACTCCGTCAAATCTACAAACCAGAATTCTTGAACCGTTTTGACGACACTATCGTTTTCAAGCCACTGTCGCCCGAAGACGTCGTCGCCATCGCTTATCTCCTCATCAAAGGCGTGACCGAACAAATGAAGGCCAAAGGCATCACCCTCACTGTTACGGACGACGCCATTCACGAGCTGGCCAAATTGGGCTACGACCCTAAGTTCGGTGCCCGCCCTCTCCGCCGCGTCATTCAGGAAAAAGTGGAAAACACTATCGCCAGCTTCTTACTCCAAGGCCAAGTCGGCCGCCGCGACACTCTCCGCCTCGAAGCCGGGGGCAAAATCACCGTGGAGAAAGCGGTCGAACTATAGGCGGGGTCTCCCCGCAGGGCGAGGACGCGACCGCCCCCGCCAAGTGTGCTACAGTATTCTGGTATGGCTCTCTGGTGGCTACTCCCAATCTTATCGGCCTTGTTCTTGAGCCTCGTGCTCACGGCTGTTGTTCGTTATCTGGCCCTGCGCCATAATCTAATCGATAACCCCGATGGCGGCCGCAAACTTCACACCTCGGCTATCCCACTTGGCGGGGGAGTCGCCATTTATCTCGCCTTTGCCCTTCCCACCCTCCTCGTCCTAGCCTCGACGAACCACTTTACGAGCGGCGCCATCCGTCCTCTCGCCTTCGCTGGCCTCCTCCTCGGTGGCCTTGTTCTCATTCTCGGCGGCTTGCTTGACGACAAATATCGTTTACGCGCCAAGCAGTCGATTATCTTCCCAGTTCTCGCCGCCCTCATCGCCGTCATCTGTGGCATCGGCGTAACAAAATTGACCAACCCATTCGGCGCCCCTTTCTTACTGCCTACCGCCATCTCCTCAATCTTTACTTTTCTCTGGCTCCTCTCAACCACTTACACCACCAAACTCCTCGACGGACTCGACGGACTCGCTACCAGCATCTCCACGGTCGCCGCTTTGCTCATCATGGCCCTCTCCTTATCGGCTAAATTCTGGCAACCCGACGTCGCGCTCTTAGCCGCTATCGCCGCCGCCGCCCTCCTCGGCTTTTTACTTTGGAACTGGCACCCCGCCCGCATTTTCTTAGGCGAAGGGGGGAGCACCTTCCTTGGTTTCTTGGTCGGTGTCTTGGCCGTCATCTCCGGCGGCAAAGTCGCAACTGCACTCTTGGTCCTCGGCCTGCCAGCTCTCGACGTCGTCTTCGTTATCATCCGTCGCTTAGCCCGTAAACAAAACCCTTTCACTGCTTCCGACCGTGACCATCTGCATTACCTCCTCCTGGATTACGGCCTTTCGCCGCGCCAAGTCGTCAGCCTCTACGTCACTCTCGCCGTCATCTTTGGCGTCACCACGCTCTTTCTGGTCAGTTGGCAAAAGCTCATAATTCTTGCTATTCTGGCGACTGTCGCCGCCTTGATGGCTATTTCTTTACACAAAACTAACTAAATATGTCTAAACCACAAGCACTCAAAAGCCTCTTCGCCTTAATCGTTCTCCTCGTCATTGGTTCCCTCGTCTACTTCGGTGTCAGCGGCCACCACACCGCCACCTTCCAGTTGGGCGATCTACCGGCGGATCTACACACTGCCAAAGTCGCCGACAATCCACTTAAACAAGCTAAGGGCCTCTCTGGCATCTCTTTAGCTAGTCTCAAAGAGGACGGTATGCTCTTTACTTACAACACCGCCACCGTCCAGAACTACTGGATGAAAGACATGGAATTTAACCTCGACTTTATCTGGCTCAAAGATGGCCATATTGTCAAAATCGACAAGAATATCCCGGCACCTGTGGCTGGGGCAGCGGTCGCCACTGTCACTTCCTCGCCTTTAGCCGTCAACCAGGTTTTGGAGCTTCCAGCCGGAAAAGCCGATAAATATGGCTATTTCATCGGTCAGGACTTACACATTATCCTTGACGGCGCCAAGTAAAACTGTTATTGTCCCCCCGTTATCGACTCTTAAACAGCCATGTGTAAGGCCAGTCAAGTTTCCGCGGTTGGCGGAGCGCCTGAACAGGTAAACCCAGTATGTACGCAATTATCGTTACCGGCGGCAAGCAATATCTTGTCACCGAAGGTCAAAAGTTGCAGGTAGAAAAGCTCGACCTCGAAGTCGGCGCTACCCTCAACCTCGACTGCCTGCTCGTCTCTGACGAATCCGGCGAGTCAGTCAAAGTCGGCACCCCTCTTGTCCCAGGTGGTCAGGTCACGGCCAAAGTGGTCGCCCAAGATCGCGCCGACAAAGTCTCCGTCATTAAATACAAGCGTAAGGTGCGTTATCGCCGCAACGTCGGTCATCGTCAGCCCTTCACAGAAATCCTCATCGAAAAGATTGCCTAAAAAAGATATCCCCGACGCCCGGTCTAAACCAGGTGTCGGGGATTCTTCTTTCGTGCTAAACTACCATTAACTATGTTTCATAAATCCTCGTCAACTGCGGACATTGGTCTTGGTACCTGGCTCAAGCGACTCCTTCTCTTTATTGCCATCGCGGCTATCTTTATTTTGGGCTATAGCCTCGGGGCCGCCAAAGTAACTAGTGGCACCGCTTGGGGCACTGGCAATATTCTAGGCAGTGCGTCACTCGACAGTTCCGCCCAGGCCGACATGAGTACCTTCTGGCAGGTCTGGAACCTCGCCAAAGCCAACTACGTCGATCAACCGGTGGATCAAAAGAAACTCATGGATGGTGCCATGGAAGGCCTCGTTTGGTCCTTGGGCGACCCTTATTCTACTTACTTCACAGCGGATCAAGCCAAAGATTTTAACGGAACATTGAACGGCACGTTCTCCGGTATCGGCGCTGAAATTGGCGAGCGGACCGCCGGTATTACCGTCGTCGCTCCTTTGCCTGACAGTCCAGCTGCCAAGGCCGGTGTCCAAACCGACGACATTATCGCCGCCATCGACGGCAAGACAACCGCCGGCATGTCAGCCGACGAAGCTGTTCACCTCATTCGCGGTGACGCTGGCACAACTGTTACGCTTACTCTCATTCGCGGCACAGCTAAGCCGTTTGACGTCGCTATAGTCCGGGCCGACATCAAGACCAAGAGTGTGACCTGGGACATCCGTAAAGACGGCATCGCGGTCATCACCATCAGCGTTTTTAATGAAGATACTGACTCGCTCTTTGCTCAAGCTGTCGACGAAATGACCAAGGCTAAAGTCAAAGGTCTCGTAGTCGACTTGCGTGGCGATCCGGGTGGTCTGCTCACGGCCGCCATCGACGTCGCTTCCTACTGGACTGGCGACAAAACGGTCGTCATCGAAAAGTTCCGTGATCACGAGAACCCTTACCGTGGCAATGTCGCTGCCGTCTTGGCGGATATCCCAACCGTTGTTCTCGTTAACGGGGGCTCCGCCTCGGCCTCGGAAATTCTCTCCGGTGCCTTGCAGGATTACGGTTTGGGCACCATTATGGGGGAAACAACGTTTGGCAAAGGTTCAGTCCAGGAATATTACGACCTGCCTGGTGGCTCCGCTGCCAAAATCACCATTGCTCGCTGGCTCACGCCAAAGGGTCGCACCATTCACGAAGTTGGCATCACGCCAGACATCGAAGTTAAAGAAACTCTAGATCAAATACATGCTGGGTCAACGCCACAAATGGACGCGGCGATCGGTCACCTCACGCAAAAGTAGCGGCGAGCGTGAGCGACATCGCACTGAAGTGTCGGCTGGAGGGCTGGTGTTTAAACGCCAGCGCGGGGCCGTCTACTTTGCGATGGTCGTCGATAGTTACGGCAAATGGGCTTTTCCCAAGGGCCATGTCCGTGATGGTGAGAGCTATCGCCAGGGCGCGGTGCGTGAAATCGGGGAAGAACTCGGCCTCAAAATTCTCCGTTACGTCGCCCGGCTCGATACCATCGACATCTGGTTCCGTGATCGTTACGTCCACAAAGGCGAACTCATTCACAAGTATATTCACTATTTCCTCTTCGAAGCCTTGCCCGACGCCGAGCTAACCAAGCCGGTTATCGAAGCTGAAGGGGAGCGCATTCAGTCAGTTTCCTGGGTCAACGCTAACGAACTCGCCAAACGCTCTAGCTATCCAGATATGGTAGCTACTATCAACAAAGCTCTACATCTATGCAAGTTATCCTCCTACAAGACGTCGCCGCGCACGGCCGTAAAGGTTCCGTCGTGGAAGTATCGGAAGGTTACGCCAGGAACTTCCTCTTCCCGGCCCACTTTGCCATCGAAGCCAGCCCCAAGGCCTTAAAAGACAAGGCTGACCAGGAGCATCGGGCGGTCAGCAAAGTGGCCAAAGTGAGTAAGGAAGACCGTCAGTTGGCTTCCAAATTGGACGGCCTGGAAATTATGATTTCCGCCAAGTCCGACGGTGGCAAACTCTACGCCAGCGTCGGCCCGAAAGACGTCGCTGCAGCCTTGAAGGAACTCGGTTACAAAATCGACGTCGACCAGGTGGAGATGACGCCAGTCAAAGAAGTTGGCACGAGCAGCGCGATTGTCAATTTCCCCAGCGGTTACGAAGCAACTTTAGCTATTATTATCGAGGCTTAACTATTTGTTATGAAACATCGTTTTATTTTCGTGGTGGGTGGTGTCATGAGCGGCGTCGGCAAAGGCACGTCAACGGCTTCTCTCGGCCTCATCCTGCGCTCCAAGGGCTACACCGTCACCGCCATCAAAATTGACCCTTACGTCAACGTCGACGCTGGCACCATGAATCCAGTCGAGCACGGTGAAGTTTTCGTGACCGTTGACGGCGACGAGACGGACCAAGACATTGGCAACTACGAGCGCTTCCTCGACATCAACATTACCAAAATGAACTACATGACTACTGGTCGTGTTTATCAAACCGTCATCGATCGTGAACGTCATGGCGGCTACCACGGCAAGTGTGTGGAAGTCGTGCCCCGCGTGCCAGAAGAAGTTATTGCTCGCATTGACGCGGCCGCCAAGGCTGCCAAGGCGGACTTTGTGCTCATCGAAATCGGCGGCACTGTGGGTGAATACGAGAACATTCTTTTCCTGGAAGCTCTCCGCATGATGCGTCAGCGTGACGTCGACTCTGTCCGCACTGTGCTCGTCAGTTATTTGCCAGTGCCGCCATCCATCGGCGAAATGAAGACCAAGCCAACCCAACACGCGGTGCGCGAAATCAACCGCGTCGGCATTGCCCCAGACTTCATTATCTGTCGCAGCGAGCAGGCACTCGACGCCCCACGTCGTGAAAAGCTCAGTCGTTTTTGCGGTGTGGCAGAGAATCACATCATTACCGCCGCCAACGCCCGCAGCATTTACGAAGTGCCAATGTCCTTCGAGTCCCAGCATTTCGCCGACACCGTTCTTAAGTCCTTCCGCATGAAGGCGCCAGCTTCGAATTTGACCACTTGGACCAAGTTTGTCGACGGCCTCATGACCGTGAAGGACGAAGTGCGCATCGGCGTCATTGGTAAGTATTTCTCCACCGGCGACTTCACGCTTAGCGACGCCTACATTTCCGTGCTCGAGGCTATCAAACACGCCGCTTGGGCCACTGGTCAAAAGCCAGTTATTGAATGGCTCAACTCCGAGGCTTACGAAACAGATCCAGCCTTACTCGCCGAACTCCACAACTACGACGGTATTCTCATCCCTGGTGGCTTCGGTTCCCGCGGTGTGGAAGGTAAAATCGCCGCCATCGCTTACGCTCGCAAACACAAAATCCCGTACTTCGGCATCTGTTACGGCATGCAGTGTGCCGTCATCGAGTTCGCTCGTTCGGAACTTGGTTTCGCCGACGCCAACACTACGGAAATTGATCCAAAGTCCAAGCATCCAGTCATTCACATCATGAACGACCAAACTGCTAAGCTGAAGGACGCTGGTATTGGCGGCACCCTCCGCCTCGGTTCATACCCATGTGACTTGGCCGCTGGCACGCAATCACGTAAGGATTACGGTCAAGCCTCCATCAGCGAACGTCACCGTCATCGCTACGAATTTAACAACGACTACCGCACCCAACTCGAAGCCGCTGGTCTCGTCATTGCCGGCACCTCGCCCGACAATCGTCTGGTCGAAATCATCGAAGTCGCGGATCACCCCTTCTTCGTCGGCGTGCAATTCCACCCCGAATTCCAATCCCGCCCGCTTACCCCACACCCTCTCTTTCTGGGCTTCCTCAAAGCTGCCAAGGCCCAGAAGTCAAAGTAATATACACAGAAGCCCGGCTTAAGCCGGGCTTCTGTGTTACATCTCAGGGAAGAGTTCGATTTCATGCATGAAAGAGTGGTAATCAATAGGACTTGTGATCATATCTTTAATTAAACCAGAATCAACTACCGGGTCTTTACAGATACCTAGATAAAATGGATAGCTCGACCAGCGATATTGTTTTAGGAATCTATCTCCATCAACTCTGCATTTTGTATCTTTCCAGCCGGGAATATAAAGATCAAGTGGGTTAGTATGAATATATCGCGATAAATGGAGCAGGTATTCATCGCTATCGATGAGTTTCGCCTTGAATCGTCCTTCGAATAGTGAACCTGATCTACCGTGTCTTTCATTAATGTATTTAGTATGGCTCGTACCCAGTCTCTGCATAAATTCAGTAATGCCATTATCTACCAACTGTTCAAGCAAAAAATGATAGTGATTAGGCATGAATGAGTAGCAAACTATTCGCGCCAGGGGCTTTCCCTGCCTGGTCGTTGCTAGACGAAGAACCCGGGTATCTTTATATTTTGTGGCGTCACTATTGAAAATGAACATGTTTTGGTAAAAATAAAATCTGTCCTGATCATCGTAGAAAATCTCTTGTTTATTGTTTCCACGATTGTATACATGGTAATAACAACCTGTCACAAAGTTCATGCCTCGCATAAAATTAAATAATAAAATCCCCAAACACTCGGATTTAAGAGCGGGGGAGTATCTATATTACCTCACCGTCAAAGATCTTTGTCAATGTGGATAACTTATGTCTACCCAGAAGCCCGGCTTAAGCCGGGCTTCTGGGTGATGTTCTGTTTTCTTTATGAATATCCCTCTTTAAGCTATACTCCCCTCATGCCTAAAATCATCACCGAACGCAGCTTCTACAAGTACCTCAAATGCCCGTCGTGGATTGCCCACGAGGCCAAAGAGGAACATCTTGTCGAGGACGCCTTGCGCGTAAAACTGCAGCACGATGGCCTGTTACGCGAGCGGCAGCTGGCTCTTTTAGCGAACCGTCCGATGGTGGAGGTGGTCACGGAAGATCAGGACGAAGCCATGCTGAAGACGGTGGAACTCATGGCTCAAGGCGTGCAAACTATCTATCGCCCGGTGCTCGTGCACCATCACTGGATCGCCCGGCCGGACATTCTGGAGCGCGTCGAGGGCAAATCCAAACTCGGCGAATATTACTACGTCGCCTGCGACATCAAACGCTCCCGTCGCCTCAAAGACGAGTATTGCTTTCAAGGTTGCTTCTACGCCCTCTTGTTGGCGGAAGTCCAAGGCAGCAAACCCATTCAAGGCTACGTCATGCATCCGGACGGTGTCGTCGAGGGCTACATGCTGGAAAATTACGCCACCAAATTCCACCTCACTTTGGACGCCATCGAGCGTATCCTAAACGGCGAGGAAGAACCGCATTTCCTAACGAGCGACTGCAAACAGTCACCTTGGTTCAGCACCTGCAAGCACGGCAGCGCCAGTTGCGACGACCTCTCACGCCTCAACCGCGTTTGGCGGAGCGAGGTCAAGTCCATCAACGACGCCGGCCTCTACACCGTCACGGATTTCGCTAAATCCACTAAGGAATACTTAGCCACTCACGCCACCGGCGTCCCCACAGATCGTCTCGCTTTCTTACAAGAGCAAGCCATCGCTCTCATTGAAGACCGGGTCATCGTCCTCGGTGCTGTCGACTTCGCCCCAGGTGCCGACGCTCTCATTATCGACGTCGAAAGCGACCCCTTGCGCAGCGACTTCCATTACCTCATCGGCGTCCTGGAAGTTCACGGCGAATCGAGTTCCTTCCGTTCTTTCCTCGCCAAAAAGCCGGAGGAAGAAGGGACTATGTGGCAGGAATTCTCAGCCTACCTAGCCAGCAAACCAGCCATGCCCATCTATCATTACGGCTACTTTGAGGTCGACGTCATCAAAACCCTGGCCGAGCGTCACGGCGTGCATCACGAGATGTCGCCGGCCATGATCATGCCCCGCATGGTCGACGTCCTAACCAAACTCCGCGACCGCGTCATTTTCCCTTTGTCCTTCTATTCCCTCAAGGACGTGGCCAAATATCTCGGTTTCCACTGGCGTACGGACGAAGCCAACGGCCTGGATTCCATCAGTTGGTACGAGCACTGGCTGTCCGCTGGCAAACCGGAAGACTTGGAACGCATTGTGCAGTACAATGAAGATGACGTCAGAGCCACCTGGCACGTTGTCGACTGGGCCCGAAAGCAAGGTAAATAGCAGCATAAACTTTTACGCAAGACGGAGGCCTTTAGCAGTGGGGACGAGGGCATTAAAACAAACTTCCTCTAGTCGGGTGACGCGGAGGGAGGCCCCCGGGCGGCGCGCAGCTTGCGAGCACCGAACGGGGTCCGCAGTCGGCAGGACCCGACGAAGTCCGTTACCAAATAGCCCTCGTCGAACTTCCGAGGCTTGGCCGTGATCTATTAAATAAAATTCTATGATCGGCAAAATGCTCGTCCCCAACTTCGGCCCACGCAAATACCAGGCCTGGCACGGGTATTTAATTTTGGCCGTCGTGGTCGTCGCTCTAGTTCTCGGCGTCGTCAATTACTTCGGTCATCGCAAAACTCCCACGAGCGACGTCCCATCACTCACCTGGCGTGATTTGAATATCGACGACATCGTAACTAAGAACCCCACAGCAACGACCCCAACTTCTACTGCTGGCACAACCCCAGCTCAACTTATCATAACACCCCCATCTCCTACTCCCGAGCCAAGTCAAAGCTCAGCTTTGACCGCAAACCAAAAAACCGAGCTGAGCTCGGCCAATCTAGCTGTCCCATTCACCAGCCAAGCACCAACCGGCAACTGGGATGCTTTACACGAAGACGCTTGTGAGGAGGCTAGCATTTACATGGTTCATGAGTATTTCGGCGGCGTCACAGCCAACGCTAAAATTGATCCAGCTACAGCCGACACTGCTATCACTGCCATCGTCAATTACAGCGTCACTAAGTTCGCCGACGGTCCCAGCATCGACGCCAGCCAAGTCGTCCAACTCATCACCTCATATTACCCAACCTTTACCGCCACTATCGTCGACAACCCAACCATCGAGCAAATCAAAACCGCTATCAACGCCGGCCATCCCGTCCTCGTGCCAGCTGCCGGCCGCCTGCTCGGCAACCCCAACTTCTCAGGCTCCGGTCCGCTTTATCACTTCCTCGTTATCCGCGGTTACGATGCCACACATTTCATTACCAACGACCCGGGCACCCGCCTCGGCCAAAACTACAACTACACTCAGTCCGTCATCATGAACGCCATGCACGACTGGAATGGTGGCGACCCTCTGAACGGCGCGGCTCGTGTAATAATTATGACGCCAAAATCCCAGTAATTACTATTTATTTCTGTATACGTTGAGCGTATACGCTCAACGTATACAATTGTATGTCTTTAACTCCAGTCATCTCTGTTAGCGACTACCTAGGCCTCATCAACCTCGCCTTGGGCACCATCCCTGAGGAAGTTGTCGTCGAAGGCGAAGTCGTGGAGTACAAAGTTAGCCAAGGCAAGTGGATTAACTTCGACTTGAAAGACGAAAAGGCCGACGCCAAAATCAGCTGCTTCGCTACTATCTTTCAGTTGACGACGCCTCTGGCCAGCGGCATGCGTGTCCAAGCTCGTGGTTACGCCAAAGTTTTCGAACGCTTCGGCAAACTCTCCTTCAACGTGGAAGAAGTCACGCCAGTGGGGGAGGGCGCACTCCAAAAAGCCTACCAACTCCTCAAAGCCAAGCTCCAAGCCGAGGGTCTCTTCGACGCTCCTCGCAAACGCGCCTTGCCCAAATTCCCGGGCACCATCGGCCTCATCACCTCCCGTGAGGCAGCCGCTTACGGCGACTTCCTGCGCATCCTTAACAATCGTTGGCGCGGCGTCACCGTCGTCCATTGCCCCGTCACCGTGCAAGGCAAATCCGCCGTGGCCGAAATCCTGGCCGCCTTTGCCGCCTTCAACGCGCTCCCACCAGTTGAGCGCCCGGACGTCATCGTCTTAACTCGCGGCGGTGGCAGCCTCGAAGATTTGCACGCCTTTAACGATGAACAAGTTGCTCGCGCCGTCTTTGGCAGCGCTGTTCCGGTGGTGGTCGGCGTTGGTCATGAGCGCGACGAATCTCTGTGCGACTTCGTGGCCGACGTCCGCGCTTCAACGCCGAGTAACGCCGCTGAACGTGTCGTACCAGATCATCTGGAAATCGAACGCGGTCTCACCTCAGACATCGATCGCCTCACCATGCAGCTCGAACGCACGCTCGAACGCCGCCACAATAACATCGACTACGCCGTCCGCGTCATCGATCGCTTCATGAGCGACAAAACGCCGCAAGTCAACCGTATGGCGGAAGTCATCGATCAGCGCTTCTCCTTCTTGCTCAGCACCCGTGTCGCTCGCCTCACCTCGGCGGAAAAATTCTTGGCTAGCGTCGACCCCCAGCGTGTGCTGCAACGCGGCTACTCAATCGTTCGGCATCGTGGTAATGTACTCCGCGACGCCAGCAACTTGGCAGATGGCGACCTGTTGCGCCTCCAATTTGCTCACGGTGAAGTTGACGCGGTAGCTAAAACAAGCGGCAAAATTCAAGATAAATTGCTCTAATCTATGAGTAAGAAACCAACTTTCTCCGCAGCCTTTGCTGAACTCGAAGCCATCACCGAATGGTTCGAAACCGGTGAGGTGGACCTTGACGAAGGCCTTAAAAAATTTGAGCGTGGCCTCGAGCTGGCCCAAATTTGCAAAGCCAAATTGGCCGACGTGGAAAATAAAGTTATCGAGCTTAAACAAAAATTTAGCGCTTAGCTTATGAAATTTCTTCTCAAGTGGCTCATCAACGCCATCGCCCTGATTGCCATCACCAAACTGGTAGCCGGTTTTCACGTTGACACTTTCTACAGCGCCCTCATCGCCGCCCTCGTCATTGGCCTCTTGAACGCTCTCATCCGCCCTGTCCTTATCCTCCTCACTCTTCCCGTCAGCATTATCACTCTCGGTCTCTTCACTTTCGTCATCAACGCCTTGCTCATCTGGTTCACCTCGAGCATCGTCAAAGGTTTCTCGGTCGACGGTTTCTGGCCCGCTCTCATGGCCGCCCTCATTCTCTGGGCCGTTAGCACTGTTACTAGCTGGGCCATGCACCGAGACACGCCAGTTCGCACATAATCAGGGGCTTCGGCCCCTTTAATTTTACTTTGCTTTATTATGCCGCACCTGAAACTAGCCGCCAAAGAACCAATCGTTATTTCGCTCGGCGGTTCGCTGATTGTCCCCGACGGTGGCCCCGACATCAAATTTCTCACGGCTTTTCGTAAATACGTTCTCGACCTCGTCAAGGGCGGCCACAAAATCGTCATCGTTTGCGGTGGCGGCAAAACCGCTCGTCATTACATCAATGCGGCGAGCGAGGTGATGGACGCTATCGACCCCGAAGATTTGGACTGGCTAGGTATTCATGCCACCCGCTTGAACGCTCACCTCCTCCGCACCTTATTCCGCGCTGTCGCTCATCCGAACGTCATCAAACATCCTATGCGGACGCCTCGTCACTGGAACGAGAAAGTCCTCGTTGCTGCCGGCTGGAAGCCAGGTTGGAGTACGGACTATGTGGCTTGTCGTATTGCCGGACTCATGAAAGTTAAACACATTATCAACGCTAGCAACATCGAATACGTCTACACGGCGGATCCTCGCACCGATAAAACCGCTACCATCGTCAAGGAAATGACCTGGCACGACTATCGCCACATGGTCGGCAATGAGTGGTCACCCGGTCTCTCCGCCCCGTTCGACCCCGTCGCCTCAAAATACTGTTCTCGTCACGACATCGCAGTCGCCATCGTCGACGGCCGTAACCTCTCGAACCTCGCGCAAGTTATTGACGGCGCAGACTTCAGGGGAACATTGTTATCTTAGTACGTCAACGAAGACGAGTGGGATGTCCCTTTCGTCGACCGAGGGACGCGCATTTTGGTGGCGATATTTCACTCAAGTAGTAAATATCGATCGTCAAAATGCCCGACCGAGTAAGAAAGGGACTCCCCGAGTCTGAAGTTGATCGCAGAGTTGACGAATTCGTTGAATCAAAAAACCCGTGAAATTAATCACGGGTTTTATGATTTGTGTTCGACCCGGCCCGAGAGACCGTGTCGAACAGCCGGCTCTAGTCCCACATCCACCCAGGCATAGGCGGTGGCTTCATCGACTCGGCGATTGCCTCGACAATCACTTCACGCAGACCGAGCGAAGAAGCTGGGTGGCTCCGCATGTCCTCGATGAGTTTGGTTAGCTGGACCTTGAGTTGATTCACTTGGCTGGCTTTGCCTGACGAGCCGACGCGGATGAAGTTCTTGTTGGTGCTGTGGCTCCGGTCGCCGAAGTCCACAGTGGCGAATTGCCAGCCATCATCAGTGATTTGTACGAACAAAATGTAGGTTCGCATGGGTACCTCCTGTTCATTGTGTAGTGCCCTCGCAGTCCTCGACGACATAACTCGTCAAAAATTATGAGGGCACCAGCAATCGTTTTCACGACTGCCAGTACGGGGCGACGGGGAAGAGCCTTCCCTCATCGCGAGTCGGCACTAGCTCTCGTCGCCGAGCCAAGCCGGGTTCGGCTCGATGTCGAACTCGTCGTCCTGGTCAACATTGGTACTGACCTGGCTGACGGCATCGCTGTCATCCTCGTCTGCCTCCGCAATATCGTCACCGTTACTGATCGGCTCGCGCCAGTCAGCACCCTGCCACTCATTGCGGTGCGGGACGTCGAGGCGCAGCTCAATGTCGCTGGCCACGATGTAGTCGTCAAGCATCTGGTTCTGCACAGCCTCCTTCTTGGTGACGATGAGGGAGTGCCCATTGGCCTCGGAGATGCAGAGCAGCCCCAGTTGGCTCAATTTCGGGCAGCTGTCGAGCGGCATCCACTCCCCAGTTGTCCTGCTGAAGAAGCCGATCGCTGTCTCATTCTCGGCATCATCAAACAATGTGAAGAAAATCTCGTGCTCTGGCAACGCGACATCGGCGAACCGATGGGCTGCGAACAGAACGATGGCGGCCTGGGCGGCTTCGGTGGGGGAGAGGGATTTGTCGGGGAAGAACATGAGGGCGCACTCCGGTTGGGGGGAAAGAGACTCCGCGACATGCGGTGACTCGCGAAAAATATAATAAAAAAAAGCGGTTTTGTCAATCAAAGACGGCATCTTGGTCTAGCTAGTGTCCTCGCAATCCTCGAAAATTCCTTCCAGGATTATGGGGGCACCGGCAACTCTTGCGAGCTGCTGGTACGGGGCGACGGGGAGGCGCACTCCCTGGTCGCAAGGTCGACTAGTCGTCGTCGCCGAGCCAGACGGGATCTGACTCGAGGTCGAAATAGTCGCTGTCGAAGAAGCCGCCGAGGCTGTTCGGGTTGGTCTGACTGGCGAACCAGCCGGACTTGTCGAGCCCAAGGCAGGGATCGAAGGAGTCGATCACGGCCTCGTCAGCGATGTCCTGGTCGGTCTTCTCGATCTCGTCATCGAACAAAGCCAGAACATCCTCATCCTCACCGAGCGTATCGGCAACGGTGTCGCGATCCCAGGCTGGCAGCGTGGTCACGAGGAGATCGACGCAGCGCTTGCTGACGCCGATATTGGTCGGGTCGTCGTGGTCATCCTCCTCGGTGCTGAACGTTGAGACGTTGCTGGCAAGGAGGGGAGCATCAGGCTTCAGGTTTGGCACGTCAGGGGACGTCTCGGTGATGTAGATGTACAAGCAGCCGCGCGGCAGGAAGTCGATGTCGTCATGGGATGTGATGATGGCGGGGGGGTGTTCAGGGGGACTGGCGGGGGTGAACATTGAACGTACTCCAACTTGGAAAGAGACGCAGCGGAACTGCAGCGACTCGCGAAAATAATAGCAAAAAAAGACGTTTTTGTCAATGTAATTAGTCACAAATCAAAAAACCAGTGGGAGAGAGATCCACTGGTCTTTTGAATTGTGCCCGACTTCGTAGTCGGACACCGGTTTGCCACGTCGGTCAAGACTGACTATGGCGCTACGCCTGCGGCACGAGATTGATCCTCATGATGACCGGCGGCGGACGACGTTGATGGAGGGCCATGATCGCCTCGTTGACGATGTCCTGCAGGTTACCTCCGCGCTGCTTGGCGCGACGTTGCCTGATGTCGTTCACGATCTCACGCTCGATGGCCGCCACGGCGAAGAAGTCGCGCGTGACATAGGCCTGCTTCATCTTCAGGCCCGGCAGAGCGTCCGGCAAGATGTTGGCGTACGAGTGGATGGCCAGGATGCCACCCTCGAAGGTGGCCAGGTAGATGATCCAGGGCATGGCTGACCTCCTAGTAGCGGAAGTTGACGTGACGGCCACCGCGCCGGGCCGCCTGGGCCTGAGCCGCGACGTCGGCCGGACCGGGGACGTAGCTGTCGTCCGGCTCGTACTCGTCGCCCTCCTCGAGCCAGTCCTCGCTGTCGCACATCAGGTGCACGGCGAGGAGCATGGTGGAACGGAGCAGATCATCTGCTCGCAGTTGGGTCTGGGTAGAAGACATGAGATGTACCTCTTGGTTTTGGTACAACGCTGTATGCGCTGCCCTCGCAATTCTCGAATTACTTCGAGAACTCTGAGGGCACCAGCAATCACGTTCGACGTGACTGCCGTGCGGGCCGCAGGACGAACTCCTGTGGCTATTGTACGGAACGGGACCCAGGGCCGTAAAGCTCGCGCTGGATGAGCTGAACCTCGTCGAGTTCGCTGTCGTCCTCGCCCGGCAGGAGTGCTCGCAGCAGCTGTTCCTGCTGCTCCCTCACCAAATCCTCAGCCTCGAGCTCGGCCTCGGTCTCCAGGTGGTAGCGCTGCTCGGCGAAGAAGTCGGTGGCGACCAACCGCAGTTCAGTGATCGGCAAGTTGCCCCGCTTGCCACCCATTTTGCTCATCACCCAGATCTTGAAGGCCTCGTCCTCGAACGTGAGGCTGAGGCTCTCCAGGTCGAAGGTGTAGACGATCCGGCGGACATTCTTGCCGGCCAGCTTGACCGCGAAGGTCGCGATGGCCAGCTCGGCACCGGGGCTGACGCTGAGCTTGCGCTTGCTCCGCGGCTCGATGTCGAACCGCAAGTTGGGCGGCGGGGACTGAAAAAGCTTCTGTGTGATGGTCATGTTTACCTCTTGGTTTGGCACAACGCTGTATGCGATGCCCTCGCAATCCTCGAATCACTTCTAGAACTCTGAGGGTACCGCCGGCCGAATGTGAGTTCGACCGGAGGGTACGAGCTGAAAGACGAAACTCTTTCAGCTATAGTCACGACTACTCGTCACTGCCCGAGCTGTAGCAGACGCCGATGAGCTCGTCCAAACCGAGCAAACGACGTGTCTTGTTGACCTGGGCGTTGTAGTCAGCCGCCGATTCATGTCTGATGACCTCGCGCATGCTCTCGATGAGGCAGCCGCCACTGTCGCCGGCCAGCCTCGAGGCCACGAGCCCCAACGCCGTCACGCCGACGCAGTGCTCGTTGCTGCCGACGGGCCAGCGGTCCTGCTCGGCCTCGTTGTAGAACGACAGCGTGGCGGTCTCCCAGCCGTCGGTGAAGTTCAGATAGAACATCACGTAGGGCCAGCTGCGGTACATCCTCGCGACGTGTGCCGTGATGACGGCCCGGGCGGCGATGGTGGTGATGACGTTGTTCAAGTTTCCGACAATGATCTGGGCCATGAAAAACCTCTGGGTTGAGTGTTGTTTGTTAGAGCAGTTTATGGCTGCCCCCGCAATCTTCGAAACTCAGTTCGAAAACTCTGGGGGCACCGGCAGCGAATTTCTTCACTGCCGGCACGGGGTACATCACGTCGTGCGCGAACGACTATGGAGCTACGCGGCCAGCTTCTCATCGACGTACTCGAAAGCACCAGCTTCGTCGGCCTCGTCAAGCGTGCAGATGAAGTAGCTGCCGTCGCGGTCGGTCCAGGCCGCGAGCTCGAGCGACTCGAGAATCAGCGTCCAGGCAGGGATGCCCTTGTTGCTGATCGGCAGCCACAGCGGGTTGCCAGCTCGGTCGTAGAACTTGAGGCTGTCGGCGTTCGGGTCCTCCTCGTTGTAGACCAGCTCGTAGCTGATCTCGCGGAGCTGCTCGTACTTCTTGGCGACGAACTCGGCGATGATCTGCTTGGCGGCCGGGGTGGGGAGCAGGAAGTCGGCGTGGGTGATGATCTGGGTGATTTTCATGACAAACCTCGTTTGGCAGGGGGTGGATTTCTCGAGCACCGCAGGGGATACTCGCTGCTAATAATAGCAAAAAAACGCCTCTTTGTCAAGCCATTATCAGTACAAAACAGCTAACTTTAGCCAAATAATATAGTGCCAGGTGTGTGCTAGGTACTACCCAGT
>CAINGB010000028.1 GCA_903848275.1 Candidatus Uhrbacteria bacterium
AGCTGGAATCTTTTGGAGCGGCAGACCGGGGTCGAACCGGCGACCTTCTCCTTGGCAAGGAGACGTTCTACCACTGAACTACTACCGCAATACGCTCAATTGCGGGGGAAATATAACATTACTAAGGTTTTGCGTCAATGATGAGTAATATGGCGTTATTTAGCGAACTCCAGGCGAGCGACTTTGAGTTCGACGTAGTTTAGGCGTTCGCCGTTAACTTTTACCTGGGGTTCGAGGCGGTCCAGTACTTGCATGTTGTGGAGGGATTGTTGAGCTAATGTCTCTAATAATTCTTCATGTTGATCTAGTTTTGCTTCATGACGGTTAACGGTAGTAGCTATAACATCTAGTAGGGCGTCGGTATGATCAAAACGAAGCATGAGTACGTCGTAAAGCTCTGCGATGGTAGTTGGTTTAGTATTAGACATAGAAAATTGTTAATTTTATTATAGCACTTCGGGGGAGGAGAGCTAGTGTGGCTTTTCCTCCCCTTTTGGGCTATTCAGCAGCGGTTAAGCGGCAACTGCGACCTGAACACCAAGACCTTTTTTTGCTTGTTCACGCTTGAGCCAAGCAACTCCACTTTTACAGCCAGCCTTGAATTGATCACGCGCGACGTCGAGGGTGACGCTGCGGAATTCGGTGCTGATGTCTTCCGGAAGATCGAACTTGCGGACAACTTCTTGGATTTTGTCGACGAGGGTAAAATACCAACCTGGTTTGGTAGCAGTAGCAGAGGCAATTTTTTGGGTAGTCATATAGTTTATAATTAGACGGAAGGAATAAGAGTGCGTGATTTGGTAAACCAGTAGCCGAGAGCACCGAGAGAACTAGCGACAAGACCGCCGCCAGCAAGGGGTTTGAGAGGAATAGGGGATGAGTGTTTAGTGTTGGCAACAGCGGAGATAGTGGCGGAATGATCTTCGACGACATCGGCGACAGAACGGGGCATGAGAACATCTTCATTGTTGAGATGACGGAGAACTCCAGTAATGGTGAGCTCTGAGGAGGTAAGTGAAGACCAGATAATGCCGGTGGTTTTGTAGGCGTTAATGGTAATGTCGTGGCCGTCGACTTCGAGTGTTAGTTTTGCGCCGTTACGAGTGACGACGGTGCCATGGACGGTGATGAGAGAGGGTTCTATGGAGTGACTGAGGTCGGTCGAGGCTGCTAGTTCGGCGTGGCCAGTGATAGTGATAGCCGAGGCGTCAGTGAGCTTGATGCGTTGTTCATCGTTGGCGGTTGAGGTAATACCGGTGACGGTTACGACGTCGCCGAGAGTGAGAGTTGGCCACGCGGCTTTATCCATGAAGAGGGTGGCGCCGCTGATGAAAGCAAGCTGTTTGCCGAAGGTGCCTGGGGTGGCGATGACGATGCCTTGGTAGGTGACCAAGATGTTATCGGCAACGCCCGAGAGGGTGGTGATGAGTTGTGGGGATTTGATGGTTTTTGTTGATTTCTTAGGAGTGGTTACTTTTTTGGTCGATGTTTTGGCGACTTTTGCTTTAGTTATTGAAGTAGCTTTTTTGATTGTTGATTTCGTGGGGACGGCTGTATTCGTGCTAGCTGATTGGAGATTTACTGTTGGTTGTTGGTTAGTGTTGGGGATTTGTTGAGTGAGTGGTTCAGTGATTGCGCTGACCGTTAAAGCCCCCTCCGACTCCCCCATGACTAGGGGAGGGTTGTACGATTCCGGTGTAAGTGCAGGTGTGATTTCGATGATGGCTGCAGCGATAACGGAATTAGCGGTACCTGGAGTTGGGATGGTGGAGAGAAGCCAGGTGTCGCCAGAATGGCTGAGGCTGACGTCGTGCTTGGGGGCGGCGAGAGAAGATGTGCCGTAGCTGACGGTGTCGACGATTTGACCTGAGGTGTCAAGGAGATTGATGGTGTCGCCGTCATTGTTGAGTTTGCCGCTCGGATTGATGACGGTTTGATAACTATTGGCGAGAATGGTGCCGGTAAGTGATGTGGCTTTGCCGGAAGCGTCTGTTATTGACCAGCCACTGACGTCGGTGTCAACGGAATTTGGGTTGTAGACTTCCACCCATTCATCGAAGCCGGTGCTGGGGGAAGGGAGGAATTCGTTGAGAATGAGGCCGAGCTCAGCTCGGTTTTGAGTTTGCGGAGGAAGCTGAGCTTCCTCGGGCTGAACTATGATTGGTTCAGGGATGATGGGTGTGATGATTGGCTCGATGATAGCTATCGGCTCGGCAATAACAGGAGAGTCGATGATTGGATCTGTAACAATTGTTTCGAGGGCTGGTTCAATAATTGGCTCGTCGATAGGTGGGGTGACGCTAGGAGTTGAGTCAATTATGGGTTCGATAGCTGGTGCGATTGGAGTTTCGCTGAGAGCTGATGATTCAATTGTGTTGGTTTCAGTTATAACGGGGGTGTCGATAATTGGTTCGGTCGGGGCAGCAACGATGTCAGTTGAGGCTTCGTTTGGTTCGGTTGGAATGACAGGTTCGGGAATAATGACTGGATCAACGCTGACGGGCATGGGAGTGAGGGTGTCAGTTATGGTGAAGTCGGGCGGCGAGCTCAGCTCGCTTGGTGAGTTTGTGGCCAAAGCTGAGCTTTGGCTTGGCTCAGCGGCGACTGGTTCGGCGATAATGAGGGTGTCGGTGATTGGTTCAGAGATGGGTGCAATGACAGGTTCGACAATAGGTTCGATAGTTGGTTCGACCAGAGGTGCAGGAACGGGAATGGGAACATCTGCGAAGCCGGGAGAGCCGAGTTGGGTCGCGTCGAGAAGGTTCAGAGAAGTGAGGGGATTTTGCCATAACAGTGTCGACAAGTTGCGTTCCATGGACGAGAAGATGGGCGTGGTACTGCCGTAATCTGGGGTGCCGGCGTCGACCAAGCTGTCGACTACGAGGCCAGAAGCGTCGATTAGAGAGAGGGATAACTTCGAATTGGGTAGACTCATAGCTGTGGTCACATAATCGGCCTGATTGACGAGGGTAGTGAGGGTACCTGGGGCGTAGTTGGCAATGAGGAAAGTACCGTAAGCGGGTATGGTTGACCCTTGAGGAAGGGTGAGGCTGCTACCGCTGGTGCCGGCACCGACTATGTTCCATCCACTGAGATCGACGGGGCTTCCTCCAAGATTGGCCAGCTCCAGCCACTCGTCGGCAGTTCCTCGCAGGCTTCCTCCCCAGTCCACTTCCGAGAGTAAAACTCCTGGTGACTCCGCCGCACGGGCGGGTAGAGTAAGCAGAGGGGACAGCAACCCGACAAATATAAGGCTTGTGCAGAGGACATATAATTTTTGCATAGGAGATTAAATTGTGAATGAACGGCGCGCCGGCAAAGCAAACTCCCCGCAGTTCAAAACAACATACGGGGAGGTATGAGGCTTCGAACTACGGGGAGTAGTTTGTATCTATATTGTCCCAAGCACCCAAAATGTCGTCAAGCGATTAGTTGGGGATAAGTAGTCTACATCGAGTGTATACATTCGATGTAGACTAAAACATTGCAAAATTGGCCAGAAAAAGTATGATACTGCCACGGGCGGATGGTGAAATGGTAGACACGCATGCCTTAGGAGCATGTGCCGCAAGGTATGAGAGTTCGAGTCTCTCTCCGCCCAAGGAAAAACTTCCAGCTTTGGCCGATTTTGGACTTGTTGCTACGCCAACTTCTTCACCGCACGGCTCTAGTGCGCCTCAGAAGCTTGGCTTGCTCCGCATCCAAACTCGTCACAAATCTGAAAGTTTTTTAAGTTCCAATAAGATTCCCCGGGGGGTCTTCTGCTTTTTGGGAGTTTGGTTTATAGTGGCTGTGATTATGCGTATTATATTAATTCCAGGATTTAAGGCGACGCCAGCTTCCAACTTTTTCCCGTGGCTGTATGAGGAGTTGCGGAAGCTGGGCCATGAGGTGCTGACGGTTAATTTACCGAATGTGGAGGCGCCAGATAGGGATGAATGGACCAAGGCGTTATTGGAACAAGTGGGAGCTGTCGACGACCAGACGGTGATTATCGGCCATAGTTTGGGTGGGGCTAGTGCTTTGCGCTTTTTGGAGGCGGCGGAGGCGTTTACCACACCTCATGCGGTGGTGTTGATTAGTACGCCATGGATGATAAATAGTGAGCAATTCCGGGGATTTTTTATGAGTGAGCTGGATTTTGAGGTGTTAATGTGGAAGGCTTCGAAGTTTGTAGTAATTCACTCGCGAGATGATAAGACGATCCCGTTTGATCATGCCGAGAAGTACGCCAAAGTGCTGCACGCGAAGTTAGTTGAGGTGGCTGACGCGGGGCATTTTACGGGGACGCAATACCCGATTTTGCTCGAAACAATTGCAGCTGTGTGTAATGAGCCGGTGGTTTTTGCGCCGGGAGAGACGTTGCCGGATGAGTTTTCTGACTTGGCTGAACGATAAATTATTGAAATATGTTTACGGGAATTATTAAAGGATTAGGTGAGGTAGTAGCAATTAATGATCGGGAGAATTTTCGGGAAATCGTCGTCGATGCAAAGGATTTGATTACTAAGCCGGTGATTGGGGCGAGTGTGGCGATTAGTGGTGCTTGCCTAACAGTGACTAAGATACAGGCCCCCTCCAACTCCCCTATGACTGGGGGAGGGCTGTGCCTTACGTTTGAGGCGATGGAGGAAACTTTGAAAAAGACGACAACTGGTGAATTGGTAGTTGGTTCGCTGGTAAATATTGAAACACCAATGATGGTTGGCGATGAACTTGGTGGTCATTTTGTGCTGGGCCATGTCGACGGCGTGGGTGAGGTAGTGGAAAGAGTGACGGAGGGCGAGAATACGCACCTGACGTTTAGCGTGCCGGCCAATTTGGTGAAGTATATTGTAGATAAAGGTAGTGTGGCGGTTGACGGCATTAGTTTGACGATTTGTGATCCTATTGAAGATAAGTTTAGCGTGTGGTTGTTGCCGTTGACGCTGCAATTGACGACGCTGGGGGCGAAAAAAGTGGGAGAAAGGGTGAATTTGGAGGCGGATTATTTGTTAAAAGCGGTGTTAGGGAGAGCCTAATTTTGTTCGTCGTTTCGGAGTTGTCAGTTAGTCCTCTCCTAACAGCGCCTCGTCAACCGTAACGGCCGTCTCACCTCGTCTGACTCGGGCGCCGTCACAGGGCCGAGGCTGGCGTCGTCGACGACCAACTGACAACTCCTCACTCCTACAAGGCTCAGGCTCTGGATTGTTTACTTGTGATATCCAGTTCCCTGAATAATGGTGAAGGCGCGGAAGAGCTGTTCGTATAAGAATAACTGGGCCAGGTCGTGGGTGGTGGTCATGGCGGAGAGGGAAAGTAAGAGGTGAGCGGAGGCTTTGAGGGCAGGAGATAGACCGTGGGCGCCACCGATGATGAAAGTGATTGGCTGACCGAGGTCAATTTTTTGTTTTAAGACGTCGGCGAAGGCCTCGCTCGAGAGGTTTTTGCCGGTGGCCTCGAGGATAACAATAAAATGGTCTGGATTGACGCGGGCTATGAGGTTGGTG
>CAINGB010000029.1 GCA_903848275.1 Candidatus Uhrbacteria bacterium
CGTCAAGATTCAGACCGTCAATAAAGTTTATGCCATTGGTACTTCTGGTGAGCTTCGTTGGGTGACCACAGAAGCTTTGGCCAGTTCGATCTATGGTAGCAACTGGAGCAACTACGTGATTGATCTTCCAGATACGCTCTATTCACGCTTCACTCACGGTAGCGACATCACAACTGACGAGAACATCGACGTCAGTGGTATGAAGACACGTACTGAGGTCAACATGTAAGCGACAGTTCAGGACGCAAAAACGGGGCTAAAGTAGCCTCGTTTTTGGTTGTCGATTTTGCTTCCTGTCTGTGCTATACTTTTAGTAACTATGGATCTGTTTAAGAGTTCAAAGAGTAAACAGGGAGAGTCGACTGGAATTTGTCGAATTCCCCTAACTCCAGAGGAGCGTCAACTGTGTGCCACGCCGGATCAGGCACCAAAAATGTCGGAAATAACTTGGCGTATATTCCGTATCATGGCGGAGTTTGTTGAGGGTTTTCAGTTTTTGTCGACGACTAAGCGGGAAGTAACAGTTTTTGGTTCAGCTCGTTTGCCACCGACTAGTAAGTGGTATCAAGAGGCGGTGAAATTTGGGCGTTTATTAGGTGAAAATGGTTTTAGTGTAATCACTGGTGGCGGCCCTGGTATCATGGAAGCGGCGAATAAGGGCATGTATGAGGTCGGTGGAGACTCTATTGGTTTGAATATCCAATTGCAGCATGAGCAACGTATTAACCCATATGTGACGAGGTCGCGTTCGTTCTATTATTTCTTTACACGGAAGGTCATGCTAGCGGCCAGTGCTCAGGCTTACGTTTACTTTCCTGGTGGTTTTGGCACGATGGATGAATTGTTTGAGATTTTGACTTTGATTCAAACCAAAAAGTCCGAGTCGATTGCAGTTGTCTTGGTTGGTCATGAGTTTTGGGATGGTTTGGTGGTTTGGCTGAAACAAGCAATGGTGGAAAAGTTTGATACCGTGGATAGTATTGATTTAGAAATATTTAAGGTTGTTGATACTGCTGAAGAAGCTTTTGAATTGGTGAGGACATCTAAGGAGCGGTCGTTCTTCTAAAATATCGTTATGTCAGATAGATTGTCAGCTTTAGCTACGGTTTTCACTAAACCACACGGGTTCTCGGCAGCAGTTGGTGAGGAGGTGATTGAGGTTAGCGTTCCGGTCAGTACAGCAGCTGTGCTGTACGAAAAGGTGCGTAATACTTTGGAGTACCAGGAGGAACATTTGCTTCGTCGCGGATCCATTGAACGCTTCTTTAAGCGTCATATTGGTGATCAGGCGCTGTTGTCGACGTTGTCGAGTAATTTGTTGCGTGAATTGGTATGGGCGAAATACTTGCCGAACAAAGAAGTGCCAATTCATTTGTCGGTAAAACTGTCGGCGGTGATTGCTAAGTATGACGTCCTACTTAAGGCGGCCGATCATTTGGGTGAAAAGCGCGAACGGGTCGTGGAGTTTATCGTGGATGTGTTGGCGACTGAAGTGGAACGGACAATCGCTCCACCGTTGCATGATGAAGCGTTGGCTAGCTACATGTATGAGGAAATGCGAACCCGAGTGGAATGGGATCCGGCCTTTGGTTTGTCTGATGAAACCAAGGATTTGCGTTTGTTTATCGCTATCTATCGCACGTTATTGAAATCAAATCAGGAGACATTACGTTACCGAGTGTTGGCTCTGTATTATCCAGACTGGGTAGGTGCTGGTAGTGCTGAACGGACGGCAGACGTGGCGCATAACTTGGCGCATATTGTCGACTTGATTGACGGAGAGATCAATAATCCTTTGACGGACAGATTGGGCCGGTTATTGCGTCGTCGAGCTGGTATATTTCGCGTTATCAAGGACGTCATTGCCCATAACCCGCATCATTTTCATGGTTTGCTAAATGAGCCCGATGCACTTGATCGAGCGGTTGGGGAGGCGTTACATCACCGAACGCATGATTTTCGGATTAAATTGCGCCGAATTGTCGCTAGAACCATTCTCTTCTTGTTCATTACGAAGATGTTCCTGGCCTTGATTTTGGAGGTTCCGTATGACTTGATTACGGCCGGGGAAATTGCTTGGGAACAGCTAGCAGTCAACGTGGTGTTTCCACCTTTGTTCCTGGCATTGCTTAGCTTAACCATAACCATTCCAGAAAAACGAAATACGGATGACTATCGAGCAGCGGTACGGGCCCTGGTCGTTCACGCTGACCATCCGGTCCTTAACTTGCGCTTAAAAAAGGATGTAAGAAGTGCTTGGACGACCTTGTTCAACATGGTTTATGCGATTACGTTCCTGTTTGTTTTTGGAGTTATCGGTAGTACCCTCAATCACTTCGGTTTCCACGCTTTATCCATAGCTCTATTCTTGTTCTTCTTGTCGCTGGTAACTTTCTTCGGTATTCGTATTCGCAGTTCGACGCGTGACGTTGTGGCACTGGACGTACGAAGTGGCTTGTTCGGCACTGCTTTTGACATCTTCCTGTTGCCAATTGTGCGGATGGGTTCGTGGCTGTCAGTGAAGGTGGCTAAGATTAATGTTTTTATTTTCTTCTTTGACTTCATTGTTGAAGCACCGTTTAAAGTGGCCATTCAGTTCATTGAACACTGGCTCAACTTTGTGCGGGAAAAGAAAGAGGAAATTTAATTTCTTTTATGAGAGAGCATTTCCCAACTATTTGGTCGTTAATTACTAGAACGCGTCCGATGTGGGGCATGATCCCACTACGGATCATGTTCGGTGTGGTGATTATTCTGCAGGGTTTAGAGCGTTTGACGGGGATTCGTCATTCAGGAAGTTTGCTCGGTACGTTTTCCCACGAATGGCAGATAGTTTTTGTTTTAATTTTTAGTTTCATTGAAATTCTGGCTGGTTTAATGGCTATTCCCGGGATGTTTGTGCGTTTTGTTGGTTTTACGGTGGTGGTAGAAATGGCTTTAGCGGTGTTCTTTGAAAGTTTACCGCTTGATTTTAGTGGTAGCTTGCAGGCGCAGATGTTGGTTATCGCCATAGCCGGCATGATGATTTTTAGTGGCGCTGGCCGCTGGTCGATTGATCATTATTTAGCTAAGAAGCATTTAAAGAAATATCCGAGTAAGAAGTGGGAACTTTATACGCTAGCAGAAACTCCGTTGACCAAGTGGTGGGAATAATATGCAAACATTCATGTTGATTCTGTTGATTGCGTTATTGACCTTGCAGTTGGGTATCCTGTTCGTGCTGTGTAGTTTTGCGGTAACGTTATTCTTTGGTTCGCCGTGGGTGCCGACGCATCCAATTAGGGCGAGGAAGATGTTGGCCTTTGCTGGTTTGCAGCCAGGGGAAACTGTGCTTGATTTGGGCTCGGGCGATGGTGCGATATTGTTTTGCGCGGTGGAGGAGTTTAGAGCTTTTCACGCTATTGGTTACGAAATTAACCCTGTGTTGATTTTGATGGCGAAGGTGCGGGCGAGATTGCGTAAGATTGCTGATCAGGTGACGACTGTAAAAGGTAATATTTTTACAGATAAATTTCCGCAGGCTGATGTTATTACGACGTTTTTGATCCCAAGCACCATGAAGAAATTGCGTCCCAGATTGGCGTTGATGCCGGCAGACACGAGGATCGTTTCGCGCGGATTCAAGATTCCTGGAGTAACGCCAACTAAGCAGCAAGAAGGACCGGATGAGTGGCTATATTTGTATAAACCCGAGGATCTCAAGTAATCAACTGTGGATAAGTGGTCTACATTCAATGTATACATTGAATGTAGACCAAAGAAGATGTGATAAGATAGCGGTAATATGAGTAATGAAATCGTATTAGATATTGAAACGCAGAACACTTTTGAGGAGGTTGGTGGCTATTTTACGGACAAATTGAAAGTTTCTTTGGTTGGTGTCTATTATTATGAGACTGATACTTGGGAAAGTTATTTGGAGGCTGACTTACCATCTTTATTTCAGAAATTAGAGAAGGGTGGACGAATTATTGGCTATAATTCGATTAGTTTTGATATGCCGGTGATGAATAACTATTACACCGGCGACTTGTTGAAGCTGCCACAGCTTGATATTTTGCGCCATATTGAAAAAGCACTTGGGCACCGCATAAAGCTCGACGACGTGGCTAAGGCAACGCTGGGAACTGGAAAAACTGGCCATGGTCTGCAGGCGGTAACCTGGTGGAAACAGGGGAATATTGAGGCAATTCGGGAATATTGTCTGCAAGACGTAAAAGTGACGAAAGAAGTATACGAATTTGGCTGTAAAAATGGATATTTGTTGTTTGACGACAGGACTGGAGAACGCCGTGCGATCCCAGTTGATTTTAAAGACGTAGCGGAGGCCCCGCAATTTAATTTTACGATGGGTTTTTAGCTGATTTCTCAGACGTTTTCTGACGCTTTTTTTGACCTCACAATTTATCCACAGAAAAGTTCGTCAACACAACAGCTAGTGGTATAATACTTTCTACTGACACTACATGTAGTGTTTGATGGAGTGATGAGGGGGAGCATCTTAATTCCCTTATCGGGTTTTTGTTTGTCAAAATAAATAAAGTTTTTTCAATTCTTTAAAGCTATGTCCGAAGCTCAAGTCCGCGTGGCAACTGCAGTAGCAACTGACGTTAAGCCAGACGAGAAAATCGTCTCGCAAGTTTGGCAATATGTTACTTCGGTGAAGGAGGTTAAGAAGCGTGATGGTTCAAGTCAGGCTTTTTCGACAGATAAGTTGGCAGCCTCGGTGCGTGGCGCTTTGGAGTCAGCTGGTCAGAAGAATGCCGACTCGTATGTGGCACGCATTACCTCTCAGACTATCTCACGCTTGACCCGTCAGTTTGATGGTCACCGCGTGCCGACTACGGCGGAAATCCGCGAGGTAGTAACGATTGCCATCATCGACAATAATTTGATTCATGTCGCGAAGATGTACATGGGTCATGCGGCTCGTGGTTTGGCGCAGGCTGATGGTGAAACTTATGGCAAAGGCGTTAACTGGACTCGTTATTTTACCAAGGATGGGGTTGCTCCGTATGACCTTTTAGAATGGGAAAGACGTAGCGCCGTGATTACTAATGAAAAGGGTGGCGTCGTGTTTGAGCAGACTGATATTGAGGTGCCGAAGGAATGGTCGCAGACAGCTACGAACATTGTGGCGCAAAAGTACTTCCGGGGTAAGGTTGGTAGCCCAGAACGCGAAACGAGCATGAAGCAGTTGATTGATCGCGTAGCTAAGACCATGAGTAACTGGGGTCGTAAGGACGGTTATTTCGCCACCAAAGAAGACGCCCAGATTTTTGAAGATGAGTTGACTTTCATCTTGATTAACCAGATGGCGGCGTTTAACAGCCCAGTTTGGTTTAACGTCGGCATTAACCCACATCCACAGTGCTCGGCTTGCTTTATTAACTCGGTGCAAGACGACATGCGGTCGATCTTAAACTTGGCCGTGACTGAGAGCATGCTCTTCAAGAATGGCTCTGGTACTGGCAGTAACTTGTCTAACCTTCGGTCGTCGTTGGAATATTTGGGTGGCAGTAACGGTAAATCGTCCGGTCCAGTGTCGTTCATGAAAGGCCTCGATGCCTTCGCGGGTATTGTGAAGAGTGGCGGTAAGACGCGTCGGGCGGCTAAGATGGTCATTTTGAACGTGGGTCACCCGGATATTGTGCAGTTCATTGAATGTAAGGTGAAGGAGGAACGCAAGGCTTGGACACTTGTCGACGCTGGCTATGATAGTGGCATGGACGGTGAGGCTTACGGTAGTATTTTCTTTCAGAATGCCAACAACTCGGTGCGCGTGACCGATGAGTTTATGCAGGCGGTGGAGACGAGCGGCCGTTGGGTGACCAAGGAAATCACGACCGGTAAGGATAGTTTGGCTTATGATGCCAAGGATATTTTCCGCAAAATGGCAGAAGCAGCTTGGCAGTGCGGCGACCCAGGTATTCAGTACGACACGACTGTTAATACCTGGCACACCAGCAAGAATACAGATAGGATCAACGCCAGCAATCCATGTTCCGAATACATGTTCTTGGACGACACGGCCTGTAACTTGTCTTCGCTTAACTTGATGAAGTTCCGTAAGTCGGTGAACGGCGTGCAAGAGTTTGACGCAGCTTCCTTCAAGAAGGCGGCCGAGGTGATGATTACGGCCATGGAAATTGCCGTGGGAAATTCCAGCTACCCAACGCCAGCTATTGAGCAGAATAGCCATGATTTCCGACCACTCGGGATTGGCTTTGCCAACCTAGGTTCATTATTGATGAGTCGCGGGTTGGCCTATGATAGTGATGAAGGCCGTAACTTGGCAGCTGGAATCATGTCATTGTTGAGCGGGGCTGCTTATGCTCAGTCGGCTAGGATAGCGGCGAAGATAGGCGCGTTTAATGGTTTTATTGAGAACCGTGAGCCATGTATGAACGTGATGGAGATGCACAGACGGGCAACTTACGAATTGCCGAGTGTTGCCATGCCTCAGGATTTATTGGCAGAGGCTAAGCAGAGTTGGGACGAAGTAGTTAACCTGGGTTATCAGCATGGTTTGCGTAACGCCCAGATCTCTGTTTTAGCACCAACTGGGACTATTTCTTTCCTGATGGACTGCGATACGACCGGTATTGAACCTGATATTGCGCTCGTGAAATATAAGTGGTTGGTGGGCGGTGGAATGCTCAAAATTGTGAACCAGACCGTGCCAGAAGCTTTGACTCGCTTGGGTTATAGCGACGTGGAGCGCGACGCCATTCTTATGTATGTTGATGAGCAAGACACGATTGAAGGTGCGCCGGGCTTGAAGGCCGAACACGTCGGCGTGTTTGATTGTGCTTTCAAGGCGAAGAACGGAACCAGGACGATTCATCATATGGCCCACATTGCCATGATGGCCGCCGTGCAACCGTTTGTTTCGGGCGCTATCAGCAAGACGGTCAACATGCCAAATGACGCGACGGTGGAAGACGTGATGGAGGTGTACATGAAGGGTTGGAAGCTTGGCTTGAAAGCAATTGCGATTTACCGTGACGGCAGCAAGCGTCAGCAGGCTTTGACGACATCGAAAGAAAAAGATTCTGGTAAGTCGCATGCAGCCACTGAAATAGGCGGGGTCACTGCCCACCGCCAGGAAACTGCAACTGCAATTGAAACTGTCGAAACCGTGAAGATTGCGCCAAACCAGGCGACTAATTCACGTCGTCGACGTTTGCCAGATGAACGCCGGGCCATTACGCATAAGTTTACGATTGGTAATCATAAGGGTTACTTGACCGTTGGCTTGTACGACGACGGGACGCCGGCGGAGTTGTTCATTACCATGGCTAAGGAAGGATCGGTGATTAGCGGCATGATGGATGCTTTTGCCAGCAGCGTCTCGATTGGTTTGCAGTATGGTGTGCCACTCCAGGTGCTCGTCAAGAAGTTCGTGCACACGCGCTTCGAGCCATCGGGCTTTACGAGTAATCCAAATATTCGCATCGCTAAGTCTATCGTCGACTATATCTTCCGTTACTTGGCCATGAAGTTCTTGCCGTATGAAGCGCAAGTAGCTGTCGGCATTAACAACATTGGTGAGCACGGCGAAGCGCCAGCTGTCGCGCAAATAGGCGGGGTCACCGCCCCCCGCCATGAACACGAAGAAGAAAGTCATGTGGTCCTGCCGTTGACGGATGCTCAACCATCCATCTTCACTTCACCAGCTTCGACTGATGCAAACCCCGTGATGTCGCCAGGTACAGCACCAGCCAAGCTGGGCAATGGTGGTCTCGGTGCTACCTTCGACAACCAGTCGGACGCGCCAACTTGCGATACTTGCGGCGGCATGATGGTGCGTAACGCGGCTTGTTACAAGTGCTTGAACTGTGGGAGTACCAGTGGGTGTTCCTGATCGGTAAGGTAATAAAGGCGGGGCAAGATGCTCCGCCTTTGCTATACTGTAAGGAGATTTTTTAATAATGTTGGTGTATGAGCATTGGGAAGAAAATGGTTTTTGGAACGGCGGCTTTAACGATGGGCTGTCAGCCGTATAAGGATACGCGTCCTCTGACGCCTGATGAATATGCTGTGGTTGGGGAGGTTCTGACCAATGGTGACAGAGCTCAACCTGGAGTTGAGTATTTGTTACGAGCTAGTAACAAGGATTTTTTAATGAAAAAGGAGACGTGGTTGATGTGGAAGATTTTATTGTTTCTCAGAATGAGATGCGGGCTGAACTACGTGATTCGTATAATAACGGGAAAATTGTCGCGATGACTAAGGCGGAAGAAGTGACAGATGATAGACTTGATGCTGGTTCGTTAGAGGCCGAAGCTTATGAACGCGATGCTTTGTATAATAAAAATGACTTAATCGCTGTTGATCCTGAATATCTTAAAAATTCTTATAATTTGGATTATGGTACTTTGATGCATGAAATAGCTCATAAGCATTGGCGAGATATTGGCGGTGCAGGTGGACATAGTATTGAGGTACTAGAAGCACAGCGTGAAGATCTGCCGGATACTGCTTGGGATAATGCTGATTTTGCTTACGAACAAGAAGTAATTTATGGCATCACTGATACTATTATTGGAACAGATGTGTATTATATGTTTGCTAGTAAGGACGAACTGTTGAATTCGGCGATTGTTTTAGATTGGTCTAAAGAAGAAACTGTTGAAGCGTTTGAGAAGCAAGTTAAATATGACAGTCGTGACGACTGGGCTGTGCGAGCTGTGATTGATGATCCATATTCGTATTATGATACGAACGATCACACAAAACATGCCGCTGATCCAACTGGTTATTTACGTGATTTTTTAGGTGCTAGTAAGTCTGATGAAATAGTGGCTTTGCAGAGAAGTGAACTTTACGACACTATCACAGAACAGTATGATATAGCGAAAGGTGAATTGATAGCGGGTATTCGTGAGGATAAGGAAGCACAGCGTGAGGCTAGGTTTAGCGAACAAAAGAGTGAGGCGCATTTTGAAGGTAGTCAGGGGAGGAGATAAATTATGCTAGATCGCGAATTACCAAAAATGGATGAGCGAATACGGGGCTTCCAGGGATACGGGCTTATTCAGTTGATACATGGCACGGGGAAAGGAAAGACTACCGCGGCATTGGGACAGGCGGTGAGATGTGCTGGGGCGGGGAAGCGCGTTTTTATTGTGTATTTTGATAAGGGTGGGGAGACGCATTACAACGAGCGGCATATCCTCGACACAATTCCTGGACTAGCGTATGTTGCCACCGGACGGGACAGAATTGACCCGGTGACCAACAAGTTCGACTTCTCGATTACCAGTGTGGATAAGTCGGAGGCAGAGCGAGGATTGATAGAGGTGGAGAAGGCTTTGACTGGTGGCGAGTACGATTTGGTTATACTCGATGAGATTAATTCGACCGTTGATCTCGGCATGGTCGAGGCACAAAGAGTGCTCGATGTGCTGGCGAAGAAGTTGCCAACTGTCGAAGTTATTTTGACGGGACGCAATCCGCCGCAGGCTTTCGTCGACCTAGCTCACTTGGTGACAGAGATGAAATTACAACGACATTATTTTTATTCGGGAGTGGCAGCGCGGCCAGGACTTGATTACTAATGAGTACAATGTATACTCGAGACTAGTTAGAAGTTATTAGAACTATATTATGACAATCTCTGAAGTCGTTGAAGCGTTACAGAATGATCAAGCAATTGTGGTTGGCGATACAACTTTTCAGCCACGCGGCTTTGATGCTGTGCGTTTAGAGACGAATGAAACTATTTACTGGGCTGTGGCCAAGAGTGGCAATTGGTTGAGCATTGACCCAGAGGCAGACGAGATAATCATGTTTGAAGATATTGATGAAGAGTTGGAACCGGAAGATGATACTGTGGTTTACGGCGGTCAGGATTACGAATTCTCTTACGAAGGTAGCGCGACCATGAAGAGCGAAGATGGTGAGGATATTACGCTGACTTTCCAAGAATTTGAATCGTCGACTGGTGATTTGATCCGTTTGACTGATAATGAGAATGCTGGCGAGAAGAAGGTTTCGGTGGGTTCGAAGTTGACCGAGGATGAACTTCAGATGGCGTAAATGTGGTACAATAGGTCTAGTTATGGCCTATCAACACAACGCTGAAAAGGGAACAGGAAGCTGGCGCATTGGAGCGCTACGCTTCTTTTTTCTAACTTTGGTGGTGGTTATTGGGGTACGACTTTTTGTGCTGCAGGTGGTGGATGCCGCTTGGTATCAAACCTGGTCTAAGAGTCAGCACGAAATTACTGAGGAACTAGTGCCAACACGAGGAAGTATTTACGTTAAGGATTATGGTGATGCTACAGAATATGCGGTCGCCACTAACGAATCACGGGCTGAGGTTTTTGCTAACCCGAGTTTGGTTAAAGAGCCTATTAACACTGGTTTGGCGATAGCCAAGATTCTTCAACTATCAGGTTGGGATACTTACGGTCAACCTAAACCCGTGCCCGTGGTGCCAGAGCTAATAGTGGACCCGGTGACCGGCGTTGTGACTCAACCTCCAGCCGCGCCAGTGGTCGACGTTGAACCAACTGAAACCGAAAAGTTGGTAGTGCGTTTATCCAAGATTGATGACCCATATGAGCCGGTGGCTCGCGATGTGCGGCAAGCTCAATTAGATGAAATTTTAGCGTTGAAGGCCCCGGGAATTGATTATGTGTTAAAGGATGCTAGAACGTACCCGGAAAAGAATTTTGGTGGTCAGGTGCTGGGATTTTTGGGTAAAAAGGATGACGGTAGTCGACTTGGTATGTATGGGTTAGAAGGTTTTTGGAATGACTTTTTAGCGGGAAAAGTTGGATCTTCTTACGCGCAGGGTGATGCTGGTGGTCACTGGACTGGCGTTGGTACTCGTAAGGTGACGCCGGCGGTGGACGGTGGTAAGTTGTTGTTAACGATTGACCGTACGGTTCAGTACATTGCCTGTAAAATGCTGCGAGATGGTGTCGAACATTTTCAGGCTGACAGTGGTGCTTTGGTCATTCTCGAGCCTAGCACAGGGCGAATTATTGCCATGTGTGGGGCGCCAGATTTTGACCCGAATGATTATGGTAACGTGAAGAATGCCGTTGACTATAATAACCAAGCGATTTTTGAGCCATACGAACCTGGTTCAGTTTTTAAGCCGTTGGTTATGGCTGCCGGTATCGACCAAGGTATAGTCGGACCTAATACGGCTTTTAATGATCCCGGTGAAGTGAAGGTGGACGATTATACGATTCGCAACAGTGATTTGAAAGCGCACGGTTTGGTGACGATGACTGACGTGCTCGATGAGTCGCTGAATACTGGTATGGTTTGGGTGATGCAGAAAATGGGTCGCGAGACGATGGAAAAGTATATTAAGAGGTTTCACTTTGGCGCTTTGGGTGGTGTTGAACTGGCGACGGAGGCGACTGGTACGATTGATGCGCTCGATAAGTCGGCGGAG
>CAINGB010000030.1 GCA_903848275.1 Candidatus Uhrbacteria bacterium
GCGACGATTTGCTTGGGGAAAGCGTCCGCCACATTTGATACCGAGGGGCCGATTAGCGACGCCCCCTGCCCTGCTGTGACCATCGATGAACTGCTGACAGCAATGAAAAAACAGGTTGGCGACATACTGCAACTGCCGCCCATGCACTCGGCCATAAAAATAGCTGGGAAAAAGTTATACGAGTTGGCTCGGCAAGGAAAAGAGGTAGAGAGACCAGCAAGGGCCGTGACGGTCTATAATTTTGAGCTGGTCGATGACTTTGAGAACGGAATCGAGGCTCAGACGAGGCTCGAACTCCCGACGTCGATTAAGGTGAAGGTTCACTGTGGTTCGGGGACGTATATTCGGGCGATGGCTAGGGATTTGGGTGAGGCACTCGGGACGGCCGGCTACCTGACGGCTTTGCGTAGGACGAGTATTGGCCC
Organism: Candidatus Uhrbacteria bacterium; assembly: GCA_903848275.1. GTDB lineage: Bacteria > Patescibacteriota > Patescibacteriia > UBA9934 > UBA9934 > UBA11707. Next base: position 426 of record CAINGB010000030.1, read on the forward strand.
GTTTACGATTGAGAAAGGTGCTAAGCTTGACCAACTTTCCACGGAAAATTGGGTTGACGCTACTCTTCCTCCCGTGCTACCTTTGAGCAGTAACTAATGTTGTTGATCTTTAAATTTTATGAACGTACTGAGTATTTTCGTCGCCCTGTTGGGCACGGGACTTGGTTTCGCGTTAGGCTTTTACCTACGTCGTTTTTTAACAAAAAACACGGTTGGTAGTGCCGAACAGCGCGCCGAGGCCATTATCCAGGAAGCTAAGACCAAAGAAGCAGAATTGATCCTGCAGGCCAAAGAGAAAGCGATGAGTGTGGTTGAAGAGGGTCAACGAACAATCGACAGTCAACGCGGCGAACTTAAAACGGAACAAAATCGTTTGGCCGAGCGCGAAGGCATGCTCGACAAAACGTTACTTGAGTTTGAGAACCGTCGGGCCAAGGTCGACCAAGAAAAAGAAGAGGTTGAGCTGCAGCGTTTGATGATTGCGGACAAAGTGGCCGAAGCTGAAACTAAGTTGCAACAGGTAGCTGGGTTATCTAAGCAACAGGCCGAAGAGATTCTGATGAAGCGCACCGAGGCTGAGTGTCAGGATGCGTTAATGAGCCGTATCCGCAAGCTCGACGAAGAGCAGGATGAAGCAGTTGAGGCCAAGGCACGCAAGATCCTTAGCTTGGCGATTCAGCGCTTTGCTGGCAGCCATGTGGTCGACGCGACAACGACGCAGGTTCAACTGCCAAGTGACGAATATAAGGGCCGCATTATTGGTCGTGAAGGTCGCAACATCAAGACGCTCGAATTGCTGACTGGTTGTGAGTTCATTATTGACGACACCCCAGAGGCGATCACCATTAGCGGTTTCTCCCCTGTTCGCCGCCAGGTCGCTAAGAAGGCGCTCGAAATGCTCATGAAGGACGGCCGTATTCAGCCAGCTAAGATTGAGGACGCGATTAACGAGGCTAAGAAAGACTTAGCTAAGGAGATGAAGAAAGCTGGTGAAGATGCCTTGTACGAACTAGGCATTCCCGTGTCGTCGATTGACCCTAAGCTCGTGGCGATTTTGGGCCGCCTGAAGTTCCGCACTAGCTACGGCCAGAACGTGCTGCAACATTCCATGGAAGTGGCCCGCATTTCCGGCATGATTGCGGAAGAGCTCGGCATGGATAGTTTTGCCTGTAAAAAGGGTGGTTTATTCCATGACATTGGTAAGGCCGTGGACCACGACATGCAAGGTGCTCATCCGCAGATTGGCTACAATGTGATGAAGAAGTTCGGCTTCCCGGAGGAGATGTGCTACCAGTCAATCGCTCACCACGAGGACCGACCACGGACGATTGAAGGCGTGATTGTGAAGGCGGCTGATGCGATTTCGGGAGCTCGTCCAGGTGCTCGCCGTAACTCGCTGGAAGATTACGTGCGTCGTTTGGAAGGATTGGAAACGGCAGCCATGAGTTTTGAAGGCGTCGAGAAAGTCTACGCTATTCAAGCTGGTCGTGAAGTGCGTGTGTTCGTTGAGCCAACCAAGGTGGACGACATGGCCGCCTACAGCTTGGCCCGCGATATTGCCAAAAAGATTGAAGCTGAATTGCAGTATCCAGGCGAGGTAAGAGTCACCGTAATTCGTGAGACTCGCGTCATTGAGTACGCTCGATAGAGACCAAAGTAGAGCGAGGACTTGCATTAATTACGATACTTGGCTAAGATAAGCCCATTCCAATTCATTTACTCGCTCTATGAACAAAGCTCAACTCGCTCTCCGCATTGCAGAGAAGCTCGAACTCCCCAAGAAGACCGCTGAGGATTTTGTCGAATTGTTTGAGGACTTAGTAACTGAAGCGTTGTGTAAGAGTGAAGAAGTAACCATTGCTGGCTTTGGCACTTTCTCCTCTAAGATTCGCTCCGCTCGCATGGGTGTGAATCCACAGAAGCCAAGCGAGAAGATGCAGATCCCTGCCGTACGCGTACCAAAGTTTAAAGCTGGTAAGGCCCTGAAGGATGCCTTGAAACGCAAGACTGCGGAGTAAGTGAGAATTAATTCAAGTCCCGGTCTCGATGAGGCCGGGACTTGTTGTTTGCGGAAAAGAAGATGCCGACTACCCGCGAGGAGTAGTCGGCACCGAGGGAGCACGACGACTCGTCAGAACTGGTGCGCGGCGCCAGTTCGTCAGATCGTGATGCTGAGGAGCGTGCCGCCGTCGGTGGAGACATGCCCACCGTCCATCTCGTCGCTGACGTGGCCGCCGTCCATGGCGTCCGTGATGCCGCCGCTGATGATGTCGGCGGTGATGAGTTCGAGGATGCGCTTCATCATGTTACGAGTCCCTGGCTGGAATTATCGCGTGGCCTGGGAGGATCTCAGGTCAGTCGATAGGAATAGCATAGCATTCGTAGGATGAATTTGCAAAAATAATACGCCCGGCCGGAATGGCTGGGCGTATTATTTTTTACAGAAATTATTTGAAAGCAATGACTTTGGCGATTACCTCACCGAGGGAGACACGAGTAGCATCGCCAGCGGTGCGTTCTTTCCACTCTACTTGGTTGTCCGCCAAGGTCTTGTCCGAGATGACCAGGCGAAGTGGTAGGCCGGTGAGATCTGCGTCGCCGAACTTGGCGCCGGGAGAAAGCTCGCGGTCGTCCCAAAGAACAGAGATGCCGGCGGTTTGGAGATCGGAGTAAAGCTTAGCGGCGGCGTCAAGAACTGGTGTAGCGTTGTCGCGGCCGGGAATAGAGACGAGGTACACGAGGGCTGGGGCGACTGCTTTGGGCCAGATGATGCCCTTCTCGTCGTTGTACTTCTCGACGATAACGCCCATAACGCGGGAGATGCCGATACCGTAGCAGCCCATGATTGGGTATTGCTTTTTGTCAGCCTCGTCGACGTAGCTCAAGTCAAAATCCTTGCCGTACTTTTGACCGAGGTCAAAGACGTTGCCGACTTCGCAGGCACGACCAGCGACCAAGCCGCCATTACCACAAGGGCAAACGGCACCAGCGACAGTCTTGGTAATTTCCGTGTTCACACAGTAGTCGCAAGCTTCGCAGTAGAGAATGTCGTCTTCGCCGGCGTCGGTGAGGACCATGAACTCGTAGGAGACTTTAGTGGTGAAGGCGCCGCCCGAGGCTTCCGTGACTTTAGCGACGAGGCCCAGACGCGAGAAGACGCGGAGATATGCCTGTTTGGCTTCGCGGTAGAATTTATCGAAATCTTCCTGGGTGGTGTGAAAGCTGTACATGTCCTTCATGAGGAATTCGCGACCACGCATAATGCCACTTTTGGCGCGCAGTTCATCGCGGTACTTCCAGCCGATTTGGTAGGTTTTGACGGGGAGCTGTTTGTAGGACAGGACACGGGACATAACGAGTGGCGTCACCACTTCCTCCTCACTTTGACCCATGGCGTAGTCGTTGCCGGTGCGCGAGTTGATTTTGAAGAGGACGTCAATATTGTCCCAACCGCCAGTTTTAACCCAATTGGCTTTAGGGTGAAGAGTCGGCATGAGGACCTCGGAAGCGCCAAGAGCGTCCATTTCTTCGCGGACGATTTGTTCGATATTACGCAAAGTGCGGAGGCCAAGCGGCAAATATGAATAGACGCCGGCCATTAATTGGTCGACGAAGCCAGCCTGCTGGAGCAACTTAGCATTGATTGTTTCCGCGTCAGCAGGCGCTGATTTGGAGGTCTTAACGAAAGATTGGGATAAACGCATAGTTATTTGATAGTAATGAAACTGAGGAAATTGCGCAAATGCAAAACCAGAGGACTGCTCTGGCTTCGATTAAGAGCTAGTTCACCACCACCCACTGCCCAATAAAGTGGGTCAAAATGAGGGCAATGCCGATGCCCATGAAGACGAGGGCGACGGTGAAGATGCCTTTGGCCTCGTGGTCGTCGTTCATGAAGGAGACGAAGATGAAGCCAGCAAAGCCGACAATAAGGAGGAATGGGACGCCGGCCAGAACGAGGCCGACGAGGAGGAGCATGGACATAGAGAGACGCTTCGTTGATGATATTTGTTTTCTAGCTGCGCCTCGTCAACCGTACCGGCTGGCTCACCTCGTATGACTCGGGGGCCGGCACAGGGCCAAGGCTGGCGTCGTCAACAAACATCATCAACAAATCGGTGTTAAGGTTAAGGTAAGTATAGCACAAGCGACGAGGGTAAAAAAGAAAGAACCCCGCCGCGCAGTTGCGGAGGGGTTCAGTCCAGGCCGTACGAGGACGGCGTGGGAGACGCGGCTAGCAGAGCCGCTTGGGGTGGGTGGCGCACCGCACGCCCTGGTTGACCTGCTGGTCGTGATGCTCGACGATGGCGCGGACCACGAGGTGGCGGTGCTCGACCAGCCGGATGGGCTTGATGACCAGGCCGTGGGCGTCACGCGGCAGCTCGGCGCGCGGCAGTTCGAGACCGCTGACCAGACGCTGGAGCCGGTTGGCCTCGACGGTGGTGAGCGAGGTGGCCCGGCGCTCGAAGATCGGGAGAGCGATGGCCAGGAACTTGGCGGCGTGGGACTGCTTATGGCAGCGCTTCTTGCGGGAGGGATCCCGGACGGGGCGGAGGGGTTCGACGGAGGCGATGATCAAGTTACACCTTCTGGGTACGGGGATTGGGGAAACCGAGCAGAGCTGCGCGGCGAGAGGATAGTGCCTGAGATTGGCCGAAAAGTCAAGTTGAGAGCCCGCCAACTGACTAGACAATCTCGACGTAGCTGCCGCCCTTGGCCCGGGGGAACTCTTGAGAAACCACCGCCGTCTGGTCGGCGCAAGGTGCGATGTTCGTAGCCCGAGCGGCGGCCTGAGCTGAGGCGATGACCCTGGCGGCAGCACGCTCGAGCTTGCGCCGACGACGCTCGGTGATGCGACGATGCCGAGGTACTGCCTCAATCGAGTCATCGTATTGCGAGTCTGAGGTGGATGAACGCTGGCTGCTCTGACGCGAACGGCCGCGCTGGTGAGGACGGAAGGAGGAGGGGAAAGCCAATTGCGCCTCGTTGACAGGTGAGAATGACGCTCCAACGGGATGCTGGAGTGAGAGTATGGTGCCGAGGAATTAGGGGGAAGTCAAGCAGTAGGGGGCCTCACCTCACAAACAAAAATATGGCGACCAAAGTCGTCATATTCTTGGTGAGGCTTGAGGGACTCGAACCCCCGACCTTCTGGTTCGAAGCCAGACGCTCTATCCAGCTGAGCTAAAACCTCTCACTTACCGGACAGTCTTCCACTCGGTTTCGTGAAAAACTATCTCACCTTCGTTCTCGACTGTCCGCCACTCGCGTCGCCTCGCTGAAGCTCGGCGGTGGCTCGAGGCTCGTAACTGATAAGTAACTCCCCGATATTAGCTCAAATATTGACTTTGGTCAATGAGTGTGGCATTCTTTGCCTCGTCAGATAACACCATAAACGCCCAGGCATTGGGCATCGGTAGCTCAGCGGTAGAGCAGGTGACTCTTAATCACTTGGTCGTGGGTTCGAATCCCGCCCGGTGCACCAAAATTTCCAGACTCTGGTCTGGATTTTTTGTATCCACACGGAGCCAAGTCAAAGCGGCGGTAAAATGTTATAATTTTGTTATATGACCGACTTCCATACGGCACCGATACCGATGAGCAGTAATTTTGCGCCGAAAACTTTTAGTCCGAGCATGATGGCTCCCCCACTGGCTGCCCATGCGCCGAGTCGACAAGAAGATACGGTAGGCGAAGAAAGTGAGAGCTTGAAGCACTTGGTGGCTCAGCCTTATAGTGAACGATCGCACAAGACTGAGAAAGCTGAAGCGCCAAAAGTTAAGAAGGCTGAAGTGAAAGCCCACGAGAAAGCAGAACCTGAACATGAATCGCATCATGGTGGTATTACCTTGAAAACTGGTGGAGCATTAATAGTTGAAGGAGCTCGGGGATTGAGGCGACAGGTAGCAAAGATGGTGCATCATGGTAAATCTACTTATGCCGGTTTGAGTCATGGTGACCAGCATTTGTTCGTAGATAAGATTGTGAAGCACGCTAGAGCCTTGACGACTGGCTCAAAGATTGGTTTTACAACTAGACGTAATATTAAGGAGTCACTGCGTGCCGATTATTTGAAAGGTAAAATCACTTCGACTGACGTCAAGAAAATGAACGAATTAACTGACACTTTGCATTAATCTATGCTCGAAAAAATCTTTTTGACCATGCTGCTGTTCGTGCCGGTGACGCTCGTCGCACATTTCCTCAACCTCTCTCCCCTCTTGGTCTTCTTCCTCTCGGCCGTGGCGATTGTGCCGCTGGCTAAGTTTATTGGTGAAGCGACGGAGGAACTCGCGGTGCATACAGGGCCGGCGCTTGGCGGATTATTAAGCGCGACGTTTGGTAATGCCACCGAGCTGATTATTGCGATTTTTGCGATTCGGGCGGGGCTCGTTGAGGTGGTTAAGGCGTCGATTACTGGTTCGATTATTGGTAACTTGCTGTTGGTACTTGGCATGTCGATTTTCTTCGGTGGGATGAAGTACAAGAAGCAGAAGTTCAACAAGACGTTGGCCATGGCGAGTGCGTCGACCTTGCTCTTGGCAGTGATTGCTTTGATTATTCCAGCCATCTTCGTCATTACGGCACCGGAAGCTGGAAGTAAGATTATTGAGGAGTTGAGTGTGGCGGTGTCGTTTTTGATGATTGGCGTTTATTTGGCCAGTTTGTTGTTCTCGCTGCGAACACATAAGCATTTGTATGCGGCTGAGGTTGGTAAGGAAGAAGCTGACTGGAGCTTGGCCAAGAGCCTAGTCATCCTAATTGTGGCCACTTTGGCCGTAGCCTGGATGAGTGAAATCTTAGTCGGTGCGATTGAACCGGCGGTAGCGGTGCTTGGTTGGACTGACTTGTTCATAGGTGTCATCTTCATTGCGATTATTGGAAATGCGGCGGAACACACGAGTGCGATTACCATGGCGGTTAAAAATAAAATGGACCTGACACTGCAGATCTCCATTGGTTCCGCCACCCAAATTGCCATGTTTGTGACGCCGGTACTCGTCCTGATTAGCGTCTTCTTCCCTACTCAAATGAGCCTGATTTTTAACACGTTCGAACTGGTGGTCATTCTTTTCTCCGTATTCATCGCGAACTTGATTATTCAGGACGGAGAGACGAATTGGTTCGAGGGGTTACAGCTGCTCGTGGCGTACGGAATAATTGCCGTAGCATTCTTCTTTCACCCGTAATTATGGCAAAATCTCAATTAATGCGAAGGGTTTCAAGGGAACAAGCGCCGGAGGAGAGACAGAAGGCTGCTGAGATGATTAAGACTAAAAGGACTGAGCATTTCGCTAGGCGGTCACAATTAGAAACCGAACTGCCGGAACGAGAAATAGAGTTGGCGGAAAAATTACGTGGCCTGCAGGAACTAGCCACCGAATTAGATCGGCTAAACGATGAGCTCCCGTCAGATTTAGATAATTATTTAAAGATCCAAAAAATGAAAGCGGATCTGGAGCTAGGTCAAAAAAGTTATGATGAGTTGCTGCACTGGCAGGCCATGGAACGGGCTGAACAAAAACATTTATTAGACAATAGCAATTTGGCGCCTAAAATGCAGGATGCAGCTAATTTGCTAGATAAGTTCTACGCCGAGCAAGAGAAACAGTGGACTGAAAGTGAAGTCTCTAAGGAGATGATTATTGAGAATTTTTCTGATGAACATCTGGCCTCCCTCTCAATCGAGGATTATGTTTTGTTACTCAAAAGATTCCCTAGTAATTTAGTCACTCATGTCACGAGACAAGGGATTCGAGACCACGTGGGCATGGTTTATCACACGGCTGGTGAAGGTGCTTATACGCCAGGATTCATGAAAATGCTGGCTGATGGTCGACTGCGTTCGCCACTCGGCGTCAAGATGCTGGAAGGGGAAAAAGACCAGGCGATAGCTAAATACCTAGGACTAAGTAAGTGTAAAAATAGAAATGAGCCGCAAGTACGTTTGAATGTGCTGAGTATTGTTGAAGGTTACGCTGATACGAACGCTATACATTTCGCCACCGAAGATGTGGCTGATCATCTGTACGGTTCGGAAAAAGGTAACGAAATAGCAATTGTCTACCCATCAGCCTTCATAGCCTCGCAATATTATTTTAGTGGGCCATCCTTAGCATACGGTGATAAAGCATACTCAAATGACCAGTGGGTTTGGGCCAGTGAAGAGCATGGTATGGATCTAGCGGCGGGTTTAATCTTTATTCCTGGTGACGCCATGGTCGACGCTGAAACTGGTTCTCGCTATGCACTGAACGAGAAAAATGAACCGATAATTAACACAGATTACCAGGAAAAACTGCGCCGCGTGTTGGCGACTCCAGATTTTGCTTCATTGGCTGAGAATATTAAGCAGGTGCAAAGGCAGTGGAACACATATTCCCGTAAATTAGATGATCCAAGATTGCAGGACGGATATGGCCGCCTGTGGGATGACTTACAACCATTTATCGAACGACTAGTCGATGAATTTGGCATTACCGATAACCGTTTACAGCTAGCAATGATGGAGCCGGCAACACTGAGCGACATGCTAAGCTGCAACCAGGATCCAAACAAGATAAATCATGTCATAAATGAAACTTTAAAAACTAAGGGTATCCTCTTCAAAGAGACGAAAAATCCTGTCCCTTCGCAAAAATTCTGGGAGAATTACTTAACTCAGCAGCCAACTAAAACTCCACTAAAAATAGTTTATTACAAAGGTGGTGACCCGACAACGGCAGTTAATGCCTGGCGTGAGCAAAATGGTTTAATCAAGAGGTCGACCGATGATAATCTAGGCTTTCCGGAACGAAGTGTCGAACGTGATTCGCCCGAAGCGACTGTCGGACATGATAGGTTTACAGCAATTGCGCAGAAAATCTTTGACTATCATTACCCGGTGCTTTTCAGAACAATGATAAATGGTCGGGAAACGGAGATAATCCCGACTGAGGAATACTATAAAAATGATAACGATGAGGAAATTCCGCCCGATCCTGATGACGATAACCTGCCACCAGCCTGGCGAACTACACCGAAGAAAGACTGGCTATAGTGGTACACTTGTGTTACACTGTAAATATATGCCTACCATTAAAAATCGAATCAACTTAACTGTCCCGAAGTCGACCAATAGCCTGCTGACGGCCTTGGCTAAGCGGGATAATATAAGCGTCGCCAGTAAGACTTTGGACTTGCTCCAGATTGCCCTCGAAATTGAGGAAGATGCTTATTTATTCGGAGTGGCTGAGGAAAGAGAGAAAAGCTCCGTCAAACTCGTGGCGCATGAGGCGGCCTGGGTATGAGTTACGAGGTGCTCTATCATCAGGAGGTCGTCAAACAGGATATCCCAGCCCTAGCGCAGACTATGAAGCAACGGGTCAAAGTGACCATTGAGGCGAAACTGCTGACGCGACCTGAGCTGTTCGGAATTCCGCTGCGGCAATCATTAAAAGGTCATAGAAAATTAAGAGTCGGGAGCTACCGGGTGGTGTTTACAATCAAGAAGGCTACGGTAATCGTGTTAGCGATATTACCCAGAGATCATGTTTATGAGGTGGTAGAGAAAAGATTGGGCTAGAACAGAAACACCCGACCAGGAGCCGAGAGCTCTGGGTCGGGTGTAGTTTTTGTGACATCTCCACCAGACCAGGCCGATGGCTAGGCGCCGGGATGATTGGCGCCGAAGAAGACGCATTCTTCGCGTGCCGTGATGTCACCCTCCCGGTCACCGATGTCGGGCCCGGGGTAGATGGTGATGACCGTGAAGGCCCAGCCGTTGCGGTTGCAGAAGCCGAGACTATAGACCACGGTGATCAGCCTGGTTCGTGGCGCTAATAAATTCAGCCGCTCTGGTTTGACCTGCAGGCCGCGACACCTGGAGTTGTAGATGATGTCCTCGAGATCACTATCGCGGTAATCGCTGAGAGGTGCTGTGGTGGCCCAACCGACCACCTCCTCGTGTTCGAAGTCGAAGCTGCAACGCAGCGGCCTGGCTGACAGCTCCGCATCAGGCAGCGACTCAGCGACGTCGCCGAGTAGCTCCTCCATGAGACTCGGATCAAGCAATAATTGGGCAGGACTATCCCAACGACTGAAGTTGCCGGCCAGTTGAAGAGTACGACCACGGCAATGGCCATGCCTGATCCGCTGAATGTTTTTGGTGGGCAATAGAAGGAGGGCAGACTGTCCCCCAGGAAGTGTGACGGGCAATTCCATGATGATGACTCCGGCCGGATGTTCCGGCGTTGCTGACGGGTGGTTTGTGATTGTTCGCGCCGATGGCAACGAACGGGGTAAATTAAACAAAAATAGGCTATATGTCAATGTGACTAGCCTATTTTTATAATTTTATGAGGGTTTATTTGCTGAATTGGAAAGTGGCGAGAATATGTGCGGCGGCGACCGACTGAGTGTCTTTCGTGTCATTTGGCAAGCTTAGAGCATAGAAACTACCGTGCTCGGCCCAGATTTCGTAGGTAGAACCGATGCCACCGATAGTGATGTTAGAGGCAGGTTGACCGTCGAGAGTTGTGGCGCCGTCGAGCGTGGTCTCGCGACGTTTGCCGTCCTTGAGAAGATCCATGAGGCTAGTAAAATTCTTAGCTGTCGATAACTCATCGTCGACTGCGTTGTACTGCGCAAAAGTTGTATAAGTTGGCCAGCAGTGAGCCGAGAAGTCGTAGCTAGGACCTGGTTCCCCACCGTTAACAGCCGAGTTGGCGGCAAAGTCGGCCTGGGCTTTGGTTGTTTCCGGGCTGACGAGAGTCACGCCGTCAATCTTGGTATCTTCTGTGGCTGTCCAATTGCTTGGATACTCGAAGGAAATGCCACAAGCGGAGTTGCGGTAAGTTTTATACGTAACGGCAGTGCTTGATGATGAACAGCCGGCGCCAATGAGGAGTAGGCCGAGAGAAGAGATGAGGAGAAGTTTTTTCATAGATAAATAGCTAGATAATTTACCACCCCTTGGCAGCCAGACCGGCGGCGGCGGCGCTGATTTGGGCTTCTTGTTTGCTGCTGCCGTGACCTTCGGCGACCAGGTCTTTGCCGAGATAGACACCGATGGTGAATTGCTTTTGGTGATCCGGGCCTTCTTCGCTCAGGACTTTATAGCTCGGTGTAATGGATGAACGTGACTGGGCGGCTTCTTGGAAGCGGCTCTTAGGATCCAGGTAGGAACGATCTTTGAGGATGAGGTCGAGCTTGGTGACGACCACGCGGAGAATGAATTCCTTGACCACCTCCCAGCCGAAGTCGTTATAGATGGCGCCGATGATGGCCTCCATGGCGTCGGCCAAGATGGTACGACGAGCTTTGGAGTTCACGTCGCGCTCCTCGCCTTTACTCAAGTACAAGAATGGTTCGACGCCGAGCGTGATGGCCACGTCGGCCAAGCTTTCGCCGTTAACCAAAGCGCTGCGCCAGGTGGTCAACTCCCCTTCTTCGTTGTCGAAGTTGTTGTAGAGATGTTCGGTGACGACCAGCTCCAGCACGGCGTCGCCCAAAAATTCGAGGCGCTCGTTGTGCATCAACGGAAATGACGGATGCTCGTTCAAGTAGCTACGGTGGACTACGGCTTGCTCTAAATGACCGTCCGCTTTGAATGATACGCCGAGCGCTTTGGCTAGTAATGAGATGTCTTTTTGCATAAATGTGAATCGATCCGTCAACGCGAGACTCGGGGAGTCACTTCTTTTCTCCGTCGGGCGTTTTGACGATCGACAATTATTATTGAATGTGAATTGTCGACATAAAAACGCGCGTCCCTCGGTCGACAGAAGTGACATCCCGCTCGTCTTCGTTGACTACGGGCTCGGCTGCTTTACATGCTTTGATTCGTTCTTATCCGCCTCCTTGATTTCGCCCGCTTCGACCATACCCTTGTAGACCGCACCGAGGACGCCGTTCACGAATTTACCCGAAGCGTCGCCGCCAAAGGTTTTACCAAGTTCGATGGCTTCGTTGATGGCAACTTTGGAAGGAATGGCACTGTCGTATTTAAGTTCGTACATGCCGAGGCGCAAAATGTTGCGATCCATGACAGTCATACTGGCCACGGTCCAGTTAGGAGCAAAGCGTTCGAGGTCGGCGTCGAGTTCGGCGACCTTACTGACGATAGACTCAACTTGGCGCTCGACGTAGCCGCCGTCGTCGAAGTCTTTGGCGAATTCCTGCTTAACGTAGGCGACTAGTTCGGGGATGCGACTCGTGTCCTGGCCGCGAAAGTCCCATTCGTAGAGGGCTTGCATGGCCATGGTGCGAGCGAGATGGCGATTAGACATAGGTAACACGATTATACCTGAATGACGGGGGAAATCAAAAGCGTCCTGGGCCTGGGCCTAGAACGCTTCTTGATTACTCAGCCTTTTTTGCGGCTTTCTTGGCCTTTGGAGCTGCGGCAGCTTTTGGTGCCTTAGCAACCTTGGCTACTTTCTCCGCCTTAGGAGCAGCAACCTTGGTGACTTTGAGCTTGCGGGCGACAGCGTCGACGCTACCTTTGGCGGTTCGGCCATTGTAGTTATGACACTTAGGGCAAGCGTGATGAGCCAACACGTCGGCGCTACAGACCTTACATTTATCAATGATAACGGCCTTGAGCGCGTGGTGACTGCGGCGTCGGCGAACCTTGGAACGGGATGATCGGAATGACGGTAATGGCATAGGATATATGTTGAAAGTTGGCTAAAGAGTAGTTGATTAGCGGAAAAACGTCAAGCTAAAGACCGGAGGTGGTGGTGGATAGGAAGGTTTTGACAGCTGCGAAAAACTCAGTCTGTTTAGCATAAACCACCCCGTGGCAGCCGGAAAGCTCAATAAATGAAGCACTGGGGAGATACTTCTTCATGGCCTCTACTGCAGCTGGTGGTACCTGAGTATCCAATTGACCGTAGACAACTAGAGTTGGGACTGTGGCCAAATCTACTAAACTAGCATAAAGGTCCTTAGTGAAAAGCTGCTCATTGGTATTGAAAGCAGTGCCGACGTCAACGTCATTTTCGCCTGCTGTCCCCTTTTCCGCCAGGAGCTCTGCGGCCGTGGAGTGCTCAAGGGCTAGGTTCCGTACCGTTTCTTCTTCCTGCTGACAAAACCGAGCAACATAATCAGAACCGTAGGCCGTGGTAACAAGCCTACGCTCGGCTTCGAGCGTGGCACTGTCACCTTCGAAGGTTCCTGGTGAGACCAGGATGTAACCGCTGACGTCAACAGGGTGAGTGTTAGCATACAATACAGCTAGCACACCACCCCAGGAGCGCCCGAAAAGTATAACTTTTTTGTTCGGAATAAGAGCTGAACGTAAATCATTAATATCTTGAGCGAAGCGAGCGATAGTGATAGTGGAGGCTAGATTAGCAGAACGGTCCGATTGCCCGCCGCCACGCTGGTCAAAAGTCAACAAAGAACCAAACTGATTGGCGTAGGCAAGAGCCTGACCACTACCACGAAAATCTGCCGTGCTACCGCCTGGTCCACCATGTAAAAAGATCGTCACAGTACTAGAGCCACGATTGTAGTACCAGTAATGTAACCGCACTCCGTCACTAACTATAACGTCGCCTTCGATGTTATCACCAGACTGGCTCTGTTCGACTGCTGCGTTTTTTGAGACTAGAGGTTCAGCAACGCTCCTCTCCACAATAATTTTAAATAATAATCCAGTGGCAATAACTGCAATAACCAGACCGACAAGCCAGTAAATTTTGTATGGTAAATATTTTTTTGAGGTCATAGCTTGGTGGAAAAAACCCGGGCTAGGCCCGGGCGCAAGAAGTGAACGAGCGCTCTAGAAGAAGCAGTCGTAGTCGTCGGTGAACATGAAGTAGAGGTGGCTCACGGTCGTAGCGACCACCCGTACACGAACCTGGTTCGCAGTACCGCACCAGGCCTGGTAGTTGGCCGAAACGTTGTCCTTGTCGAAGGCCGTGCCACGGATGAACCAGGTGTCGAGCAACGAGTTGACGCTGGCACTCGTCAAGGCATCCCAGCTCGGAGCCGGTCCGAGCTCATCGATCCAGCAGCCGGAGGGCGTGATGGATGTGATGCCGGTGCCGGTCGCGGTGAGACGCAGAGCACTTGAACAGCCGCCAGCCGACGGGTTCGACACGTAGTAGGTGTACGTGTACGTCCGTTCGAGCATGGACTCGTCCATGGGGCTGTGTTCGACGAGAGTGCCGTCGTCGAAGGCTTCGTAGCCCAGACCAGGAACAATGTCGTCGTCCTGCCGGCAAGCCGAGAGAATGCTGATCGAACCGAGGAGCAGCCAGAGCTGCTTGTTGTGAGGGGTCATTTCATCTCCATGTCTTTAGCCTCATTCATCTCCTTAACTCCACAAAATTATGGCGTCACTGATTTGAGTTTTAGCTTCTGACACTACAAGTTTACTCCCGCTGCTGCAGAGTCGCTATCGCTATTGTGGATAACCGGGCCAATTATATCCTCCCAGCTTGGCCAACCTGGCTCATTTTACGCACTATTTCTACTAGTTCATTGCCTTTGGCGAGGGGTTGGCCTGGAAGATTGGTGCCGTTTGGACTGCCCTTACGACTGTAACCGCTAGACATACCAGCAGCGTTTTGGATAGTCACGGTACACAGACCGAAGAGACGCTCGACTAGACTTTGCTTGATAAGGACGTCCTGGATGGATGAATATGGCAGGTGGGTTTCGCGTTTGCTGATTATGCCGGTACGGACTTCCAAGAAGTTGGGGGTGAAGACCCAGGAGAAATTGGCTTTCCAGAGCAAGGCACCGCCGACTTGGAGACCAAAAATGGTGACGAAGAGAATAATAATTATAACCAGCATGATGAAACCGGCGGCTGAGGCTGATAAGTTAGGGAGAAATTGGAAACCGAAGAAAATGACAAGCACGACTGTTGAGAAGATGGAGCCGATGATGTTGCTGATAATCCATTTGGGACTGATGGGGAAAGTTTCGGAGGAGACGTTCGTCGAGCTCAGCTCGATCTTTTGGTTCGCGGCCAAAGCTGAGCTTTGGCTTGGCTCGCCTGAGAGCGGGCGGGGGGCGGTGACCCCGCCTATGGTGCCGGAGTTGATGCTTGAGAGGAGAAAGTTTTTTAGGGCGTCGGCGGTCGCGGCGTCGACACCGTCAATGTGGGCTTCGATGCCGCTTGTGGCCGTGGCGCTGGCAATGTGCACGTCAAAGAGGCCCATGATGCGGTCGAAGAGATCTTGGTCGACGTAAACGTCCTGAATTTTTTGGTACATGACGTGGATTTCCGACGGGGTGAAAACGCCTTTACGGATAGTGAGGTAGCCCTGACCGGCGTCGTAGAAGTAGGTGCGGATGTAAGCTTTGAAGTACCAAGCGCTCCAGCCGAAAAGAATGGCAGCCATAATTAGACCTCCAAGCAAGAAGAAAATGACGAAGTTGATGGGGCTTGGCTCGGCATGGCGGTCGATGATGGTTGGCAACATGATGCCGATGATGCCGCAGAACATGGCGAACATGCCGGACACGGTGAAATTACCGAAGACGCTGCTCAGCATTTTCTTCCAAAACTTTTTAGGGGCGAGTGGATATTTTTCTTTGAAAGCGGAGGTGACGGCTGGGAACATAAGTTGGTGGTTAATAGCGAACGAGCTTTTGACGTTTTAGAATGAGCTGAACAAGGGCAGTGACGATGATGGCGATGACGATAGAGCCGATGATGTCGACGAGGTGGTGGACGCCAGCGGCGACACGGGAGAGGCCGACCAGTAAGGCGATGAGGCCAATGATGTAACTGGCTTTACGGTTGTAAACGAACATGAGGGCAGCACAAGCGGCGACGAGGAGGGTGTGATCGGAAGGAAAGCCGTTGTCCGCGGCGTGTGGGACGAGGGACGTGAAGTGGCCGACGACGAAAGGACGAGGGTCGAAGTACAAGTGGCTGACGAGGCGGGAGGCGATGAAGATTAGTGGCAAAGAGACGACCGATAAGATGAGGAAGCTCTGCTTTTGTGAACGGGAAAGTCTAAAAAAGAAATAAATGGTGAGGGCCGCGACCACGAGGTAGAGGTATTTGGCGCCGAAGATGATGAGGGTGTCTAGCATAGTCAATTAAGAATTACTAAAAGCTCTAACCGCATTGCTGCTTAGCAAGACCAGCCCAGCGAAGATTAGGAGGAAAGTGAAGAAAGTGGCAATGATTTCATGCAGGTTACCGGCAATAACAGTAGCAATGATGGTGCAGATAAACGTCAGCGCTAGACCGATGCTAGAGATAATGCCGCCTGACTTGTCGCTGGCAGTTTGATACTTGATCGCGGCCTGTCGAACAGCATCATTAGCTGACCAAGCGCGATGATTAGAGTCGAACCAAAAAACTGTGGAGTCGGCTTGTTTTGGAGCTTTGGTAGACATGCAAATATTGTACCGTACTGGTGAACTTTGTGCTATGCTTAAGCCGCTTTAGTAAATATATATGCGGATTAAAATTGAGGGCGATTGGTCTGGAACAGTGTCATTCTTCATGGGAAGTATGGCTGTGATCTTGATGACTGCTTTTGTATCTCGGGCCTCGTCTGCGGAAAAACTGTCGGCCAGTGGAGCTCAACATTTGTATATTATTGCGGGACTGTATCTGGTGGTGGCAGCGATACTCGGTATCATGGCGGCACGAGGACGGACGGTGCCAGATGGTTCAACTGTGGCGACGTGGGAGAATACAGGCTTTGATTTTTGGGGGAATATCATGTCGACTATTGTCCTGTGGGCCATGGCGATGGGTACAGAAATATTTTTGATTGAGGGCCAGAGCGGCGATATAAAAGCTTCAATAATGGTGCCGGCAATCGTCCTGCTGGTGGCGGTATGGGGTATAGCTTGGTTAAATTTTGGCGCGAGAATAATTGTTTTTACGCCTAAAAAAGAGGTTATTGTCATGAAAGGTAGGCCGCTTACTTTTATTCGGAAAACGTATAAACCACAAGATTGGTTGGGGCTGCACGTGTCATGGCAACAGGGCTACAATGGCGGTATGTATCGAAGTAGTCCAGATAACCTTTACTTTGTATGGGGTGTATATGATGGCGGCGTTATAAAATTGAATACGGTGGCTATCCCGCAAGAGACCAAACGAGCCACAGCGCTGCAGATGGTGCATGAACTGGTAGAAGAAACAGCAGAAAATGTAGGCTTGCCAGTGCCACCCTGGCCAAACGATAAAGATATTTACTTGAACTTGTGGAAATAACAAGTCCCGGACTCCTGGAGTCCGGGACTTGAATTTGACTGAACTTCTACTCGACTACTTTCTCATCCCCGCCGACCATGGTGACGGTGACCACGGTGTCGCCAGCAGTTTTGAAGCGCATGACTCGGACGCCTTGGGTAGCGCGACCGATGAGTGAAACGGATTTGACCGAGAGACGAATGACCTGACCGCCGCGACTGACCATCAGGAGGTCGCGTGGGTCGTCGTTTTTGACGATGTAGGCGCCGGCGAGTTGGCCAGTTTTGGCCGTGACCATGGCAGTTTTGACACCTTGGCCGCCGCGGTTTTGCACGCCGTATTCTTCGATGTCCGTGCGTTTGCCCAAGCCGTTTTCCATGATGACCAAGAGTTGACGGCCTTCCTGCACCGCGTCTTGGTTCATGACTTCCATGCCGACCACGTAGTCGTCGCCCTTGAGCTTGATACCACGAACGCCGGAAGCTACACGCCCCATTGGCCGGACGTCGTTCTCGCTGAAGCGAATGGACATGGCCTTGTTGGTGACGAGCATGATGTCGTCCTTGCCGCCGGAAGTGCGGACCCATTCCAAGTTGTCGCCGTCGTTGAGTTTGATAGCGATGAGGCCCGACTTGCGGACGTTCTCGAAGTCCTCGAGCTTAGTCTTTTTGATGGTCCCGCGGTTGGTGACCATGATGATGTACTTGGCTTTGGCGGCTTTGAGGTCGCCGTTTAAGACAGCCGAGACCTTTTCGCCCG
Source organism: Candidatus Uhrbacteria bacterium (assembly GCA_903848275.1). GTDB lineage: Bacteria > Patescibacteriota > Patescibacteriia > UBA9934 > UBA9934 > UBA11707. The sequence goes on from CAINGB010000030.1 coordinate 18,346, forward strand.
GGGCGAGTTCTAGGAAGTTGACGATGGCCTGACCCTTGGCGGTGCGTGAGGCTTCCGGAATGTCGTAGGCCTTGAGGCGGAAGACGCGACCACGGGAGGTGAAGAACATCATGTCCTGGTGGGTGGTAGCGGTGTAGATGGCTTCGATTTGATCCTCTTCCTTGGTGGTCAAACCGATAACACCCTTGCCGCCTCTCCCCTGCTGACTAAACGTGTCTGGGGGAAGGCGTTTGATGTAGCCGTCCTTGGTCATCATGATGACAGCTGGGACGTCAGGGATAATGTCTTCCATGCTGAACTCCTTGATGCCGTTACGCATGATTTGGGTGCGGCGTGGTGAAGGATACTTCGCCATGAGTTCCAAGGTTTCGTCCTTGATGACGCCCAACATGCGCTTCTCGCTGGCCAAGATAGCCATGAGTTCCTTCATGATTTTAAGTTTTTCTTGATACTCCTCTTCAATACGCAAACGTTCCAAGTTGGCCAAGGCCTGCAAACGCATTTCCAAAATGGCGACGGCCTGACGTTCCGTCATTTTGAACTTGGACATTAAGTTCACGCGAGCCTCGTCCTTGTCCTTGCTCTTTTTGATGGTGGCAATCACCTCGTCGATACGTTCGAGGGCAATGCGCAAGCCTTCTAAAATGTGGAGGCGATCCTTGATCTTGTCGAGTTCGAACTGTGTGCGGCGCTTTACTACTTCGCGGCGGTGCTTGAGCCACTCTTCCAAAATCATTTTGACGTTGAGAATACGCGGCTGGATGCCGTCGACCAAGGCCAACATGTTGTAATGGAAAGTGGTCTGGAGAGCGGTGGATTGGAACAAGCGGTTCAGCACCTTGCGTGGGTAAGCATCTTTTTTGAGTTCAATAACCACGCGGACGCCTTCTTTGTTACTCTCGTCGCGCAAGTCGCGGATGCCTTCGAGCTTTTTGTCGCGAATCAAGTCGGCCATTTTCTCAATCATGGCGGCCTTGTTGACCATGTAAGGCACTTCCGTGATAACGATCATGCTCATGCCCTTCTTGTCTTCCACAATTTCGGCCACGGCGCGAGTGACTACGCCACCACGGCCAGTGGAATAAGCGGCGCGAATGTCGGCGTGCGAGTAAGCAATGCCGCCGGTGGGAAAGTCTGGACCTTTTATGTGTTCAAGCAAATCCTCGACTGTGGCTTCGGGGTTCTCAATCAAGTGGATGACGGCGTTACAGACCTCGCCCAAGTTGTGCGGCGGAATGTTGGTGGCCATACCGACGGCGATACCCAAAGTACCGTTGACCAACAAGTTCGGAAACTTGGCTGGCAAAACGGATGGTTCGTCGTGACTGGCGTCGTAGTTAGGGCGGAAGTCGACGGTGTTCTTTTCGATGTCGAGCAAAAGTTCTTCGGCGATGCTGGAAAGCTTGGCTTCAGTATAACGGTAGGCAGCAGCAGAGTCGCCATCCATGGAGCCGAAGTTACCTTGGCCCGTGACGAGTGGCATGCGGTAGGAAAAATCCTGGGCCATGCGGACCATGGATTCGTAAACGGAGGAGTCGCCGTGCGGGTGGTACTTACCGAGCACTTCGCCGACGATGGTGGCGGACTTACGGAACTTGGCGTTGGCGCGGAGGCCGATACTCCACATAGCGTAGAGAATGCGGCGATGAACTGGCTTCATGCCGTCGCGGACATCTGGCAAAGCGCGGGAGACAATGACGCTCATGGCATAGTCCAGGTAAGCGCGGCGCATTTCTTCGGAAATGTTTTGCGGTTGGATTTGACCGATAGTGGTAGCAAACGGCGCTTCAACAATGACGCCTTCGGCAGTCTGACTTACTTTAGCTTTGTGCGGAAGTTTTTTGGCCATACATCAATTACGGAGTTACTGGTTGAGTGGTAACAGGCTTTAGAGCTTCGTCAGCTGCCGAGAGGACTGGCTTTGGCGAAGGGGCGGCGGCTAGATTGTCCTTGACGGTAGCGGTAAAGCCAGCCAGATCTTTGGCGACTTGAGAAAGTCCGGCACCATGGAAGGCACTTTTCAGCTGCAAAAACCAAACGGCTAGAATGAGGATGAGGCCGGCAATAATGAGTATGGCAAAGGCTCGACTACGCCTATAGCCGTGTTCGGCCTCGAGAATTATGTGGCGGCGCTCCTCAGTCATAAGGCTTGATTAACCGCGAGCTAAAGTCACGATCTTCATGTCCTCCTCCGGTAAAGCGGCGCGAGTCAGTTTAAACTTCGTAACGATTTCCACTGGGCAAGAAATCTCGCGGCAGAGGGCGCTGACTTCGGCGTAAGGCGACACGGCACTTTCGGCGCTAACGTAGGACGGGATGATTAGACGTGGCTCGATTTGGGCAATGACTTCGGCCGCGGCAGAAGCGGCGAGGACGTCGACGCCACCCGAGGGCACGATGAGGACGTCGATATTACCGAGCAGCTCTACCTCTTGATCCGTTAGAGCACGATCGAGGGCGCCCAGAAAGCCAAGGCTCATACCTTCCACGTCAAAGCGGTAGATAGTGTGCGGCGTGCCGTCTTTTTTGGGCGTATGGACACCGGTGACAGCTAAGCCGCGGACTTCAAATTCACCAGCGTGACTCACGATAAAAGGTGAGCGCTTGTCTTCGGCGTACTCAGGCGTGATGGCGGCTAAGTTGTCCGTGTCATTGCTGAGATGACTCTGGACGACAATGGACGCGGCGAGGGCGCGGGGAAACTTCGGACCGTCTTCGCGGGAAAACGGGTTAGTAACGAGGGTGACGTCACCAATCGTGGATTTCGCCGCGATGGTGAAGCTACCAAAACCATTCCATGAAATCTGCATACGGCGGTATATTACCCTACCAGGTCCTCGTCGACAACTGACCCGCCATCTTCCGCGTCTTCCGCGATGACGGTTTGGAAATAATCAATCTCTTGCTTGATCTCCTCTTCAGTTGGATCGCGTTCGGTGACGGACCAGCCTTCTTCCAGTTCGGCGACCTTGCCGAGAACTTCGTCACGCCACTTGGGGTCGCGTTCTGCCATCATCTTCAAGAGATCGATCTGCTTCTGCAAGCGGTCTTCTTCAGCCTGCCATTTGGCAACCAGCTCTTCGTAGGTCTCCTGTCGCTTCACGGCGCGTTCACTGCACTGCGAGTTGAGAGCGTCGTGGGCCAAGAGGACGGCCTGCTCGACCGAGTAGCGTTCGCTCGAGGTGAGTTGGTCTTCGAACAAGGGACTTTTGACGTAGTCCAGGATATGCACACCGTGCTGGGTGACGGCGTCGATTTTGGCCTTGACCTCGGGTTCGAGGCGGTCAAAGACGAGCTTTTGGAGGCGCACTTCTTCGTCGTCGGCACAGAGTTCGTGGTAGGCCTGGCGATAAGGGTATTCCTTGCGGCCGACGTGGACTAAAGCGTCGTGAATCTGCTTTTCACTGCTGTTTTCGTTAGCGGCCAGCTCGTCGTGAAGCTGCTGGGCCTCGAGCTTTACGGCTGGGGGCGTCAACGGAACCAACTTGTCGATAGCGATTTGGAACTCTTTGAGGAGATATTCATGAGGATGAGACATAGTGAGTATATGGTACCACAGCTTGACCAATACGGCTGATTTGGCTATACTTCGACCACTTTTATAACTATTAACGCCAGGACTGGCCGAGGTGGGTAATGCCTACTGAGCCCAGTCGGGATAAAAGTATGAGTGCTACTAAAATGGATAACCTGATGGTTGAGGGTAATTATACCGTCATTCCAAAGCTCGGCGACATGGTCAAGGGCCGCGTGCTCTCCACCAAAGGCCGCGAAATCCGCGTTGATATTAACGGCTTAGCTGTTGGTGTCGTCCGTGGCCGCGAGCTATTTACCGAAGCCGAACTCTACAAGAACTTGAAGATTGGCGACATGGTGGAAGCCACGATCGTCGACGCTGAAAACGAGAACGGCGAAGTTGAACTCTCCTTCCGTTACGCCGGCCAGAAAAAGGCTTGGGGTGACTTGGATGGTCTCCGCGTCAGTGGCGAAGCAGTACCAGTCAAGGTGCTCGACGCTAACAAGGGCGGTTTGCTCGTCCGCGTTAACCACGTCCAAGGTTTCTTGCCAGTTAGCCAGTTGGCTCCTGAGCACTACCCACGCGTAGCCGGTGGCGACAAGCAGAAGATCCTCGAAAAGCTTAAGAGCTTCGTCGGCGAAACCATGCGTGTGAAGATTTTGGACTTGAACGAGAGCGACGAAAAGCTCATCGTGTCCGAAAAGGCTATTTGGGAAGATGAACAAAAGAACGTGATTGCGCAATGCCGCATTGGCGATGCAATTTCCGGTGAAGTCAGCGCCATTGCCGACTTCGGTGCTTTCGTGAAGTTCTACCCAAAAAATGCTACTTCCCCATTGGAAGGCTTGGTCCACATCTCCGAGATTGCTTGGCAGCGTATTGACCACCCGAAGGATGTCCTCAAAGTCGGTGACACCGTTAGGGCCGAAATCATCGGTATTGAGGGCAGCAAGATTTTCCTCTCCATGAAGAAAATGATTGACGACCCATGGAAGGATGTCGCTCGCAAGTACAAGATTGGTGAATGGGTTGAGGGCAAAATCATCAAGGTAAACCCATTTGGTTTCTTCGTTGAGCTCGACCAGGACATTCAAGGTTTGGCTCACGTCAGCGAACTCTCCGACAAGCCAGTGGAAGACGTAACCACCCTCGGCAAGACTGGCGAAGTGCGTAAGTTCCGCATCGTCTCCATCGAAGCTGATGAGCACCGCTTGGGTCTCTCGTTGCGTGAAGAGCGCAGTGAGGAAGAGAAGGCTAAGGAGGTTAAGGAGTAATTAGAAAGAATTAAAAAGCACCGGGCCAGTGATGGCTCGGTGGTTTTTTTTCTTGTTTCAACTCTTAGCGCTGTGATCTTGGGTAAACTGGATTATTGATAGCGGTGGTTAACATGTTTCGCAGTTCTGATTCATTAGAATCATGATTGCAGTGATGCCCTTCAAAGTAGGCTGGTGAGAATATTTCAGCCTTAAAGTCACCTTGGCCGGTGGGATTGATTAAAACACGAGCTTTGGTGCCATCTTGGCGATCGGCGCTGTAACCGTGAATATTATCAGCCGATAATTTTTGGATGAAATATAATTGCTCAATTTCCGCTGGAGTTAATGCGAGGTCGGCCAATGTAGAATCTGTGTAGCCTAATTCCGCGGTAATTCTTTTCATTGTTTCCGTGCCCTTTTCAATATTGTCAGCTTGCCACTCTGGGTTAAATAAACGTTCTGAGTCGGACATATAGTTTTTGTTACAATCGCGTTAGTAAGAGTAGTCTATCATCAACTCCCAGCGTCGACCAACACCGGGTGTTGATTATGAAGATGAGAGTGTTACAATGTCACCATTATGAAAACTATTGTTATTACTGGGGCGAGTAGAGGGATTGGAAAGGCGTTAGCGGAGAGGTTTTTGGCGGAGGGAGAGAGGGTGATTGGGACGTCGCAGAGTGGGACGGCGGATTATGAGCACCCGAACCTGATTATTATTCAGTTGGAGTTGGCGAGTAAGGAGAGTCGCGAGAGTTGTGCAAAGAAGATTGCGGAACTCACAGAGTCGATCGATATTCTCATCAATAATGCTGGGATTTGGCACCCGACGGATAATAAGACTATTATCGATGTAGCTGTTTTGCAGGAGACATTAGAGGTCAACATGATTGGCCCGATCGATTTTACGGAACGAGTGTTGCCGCTCGTTAAAAAAGGTGGTCAGATAATTAACCTGTCGTCGCGCCGCGGATCAATGAGTTATACGACTGCGGATATTTATCCATGTTATTGTATTTCTAAAGCTGGAATTAACATGTTCACTCGGCTGTTGGCGGCTAGGTTGAAGAATAAAGTAACTGTTTCGGCCGTACATCCAGGCGTCGTCAAAACGGAGATGAGTGACTGGAAGGGTGAGATTTTGCCAGAAGAAGCCGCTGACGATATTTATAAGCTGACGATGAGTGATAAAGAGACTGGACAGTTTTGGTATAAGGGGGAGATTTTTCCGTGGTAATTAATCAAATATGTATCTATTTCCAATCATCGTTAAGAAGTCGGCCATTGAAGGTAGTGGTGTGTTTGCTGACACGGATATTGGTGAGGGCGAAATTGTTTGGAGGTTTAGTCCTGAACATGATTTAATAAAGACGACCGAGGATTACGAGATGCTCGATGAGGCTGGGAAAGCGGAGATTCGCAAGGTTGGCTATGTCTCCCCCACTTCTGGCAAGTGGGTTTATCCGCCAATTGGCGACGCGGCTCGGTATACGAATCATTCGGAGGTGGATAATAATCTGACAGCAGTTTTTGATGTGGCGGTTTCTGACGAACCATTTTTTGTGGCGAAGAAAAATATTGTTCGAGGCGAAGAGTTGATAGTTAACTATGTTGAGTTTGATGCTTCGATTAAGAAGGTGAGGCCGGAGTGGATGGTTAAGTAAGTAACTAAACTTTTAGTGTAGATTAATGCTACAACAGCAGGTCATCCAGCTCGCATGATTCTAGAGCCGACTTATTGAGCACAATTTGCTCCTGCTGGTTGAGGTTGTCGGCTGTCAGGCGAATAACTTTGGTGGCAATGCTATCGCCTAACATTACTCGGTTGGTTTTTTGGAAATACTGTTCTGTTTTTTGGTAAAAGAGCGTGGCATACTGGAGAAGTTTGTCTTTTGGGGGCTGTCTAGAGCTTGAACCATTACTAGAGAATTCAATTATTTTGTTCACCTTATCATCTGTCACGATTGAAAGATCGCCTTCATTGAAGTCGATCCAGTAATCACTTATCGTGTAGGCGATGCGGACGGAACCGCCGCCTTCGATGTTATACCAGAAGAAAAATGACCAATTATTTGAGCGAAGATCCTGAAAGATACTAGCACTCTTAAGCTGCCCGATATTATGGATACGGTAATCATCGAGCAATCGTAAATAGCGCCCAAACCAGTCACTAAGCCAAACGTCTATCTCCTGACGATTAACAAATAGCGGCACCAAATCGTGTTTGAGATTGACTGGATTGACCGTGTTCATTTTGAGAGTGAGTTTGTCAAAGAGGGTGCAGAGATCTTTAACGTCACTGACTTTAGCATTCAAGTAATCAAAATCTGGGACAATCTTTTTGCCCATGTACCACAATAGATCATATATATCTCGACCCTTTTCGTCATAAATATCGCCGCCAATGCTGCGTTTGCCGCGCAAGAAAATGGCGGCCAATTTACTGGCCATTAAGGCCCCTAAATTATAGGTGAGGATACTAAACGATAACTGGCTATGATTGATCGAGCGTCGTTCAGTGACAGTTTTTGGAGCAACAAAGTGATTGAGATCAATCTTGACATGAACCTGCTTGGAAGGATGACCAGCACTCAGTTCATCGTCGAGCAAGAACTTAAGAGTTAGGCCGCGTTCGTTGGTTGTTTTGATGCCTAAGAAACCATCTTCAGAACCGTAGTTGCTAACAAAATAATCTTCGATATCTGTCTTAAGGCTCTCTAGATATTCGTTGGAGACAGGATGAGAAATTTCAAAATCTAAATCAACCGACATGCGGTTCAAGCCATGAATAATGCGCAAGGCAGAACCACCATACATGACCCACTGGCTGTATTTTGGATGGTGATAGATGAAGTTGAGCACATAATACTGGAGCTCTTCTTTGTAGGCGTTGTAGCGAGTTTCTGCTGTTACTCCCTGATTTGATGGTAGACTTTTTAAAATAGCGAGAATCTGCTTACTCATATTTTTTGATCATGGCATTAAATCTGGTCTGCTCGACAGTGTCTAAGTCGTCCCAATCGATACGAAGCTGCTCGATTACGCTTTTAATATTGACGACCGAAGTACCGCTAAACTGATTAGTCCGGAAGTAGATGAGATCGAAGAGAGCTTTGGCCGGTGAGGCGATGAAGAAGTCGAACTGGCCTTTAACTAGAGAGAAGTCGCCAAATAGCTCGCTATTAATTGACTGATAGGCGAAATCCCCCACTTTGGTCTGGTAATTTCTAGTCACCTTACGAGTCACTGAGGTGATGGAATGAATAGCTTCGGTGGTGAGCCCATAGTACTGGAGAGCAGCCCAGGAGCTAACGTAGGAGGGCTGACGAATGACGTTGGCAAGGTAAAAAGTGTAAGAAATGTCGCCTTTATTTTTGTTGTAAAAGTCGGTCGTGACATAAAGGCCGTTTTTGAGACGAATAATGTCATGATGACCAATAAAGCGGCTAATATAGGTGTCAATCGTCGCCTGTGTAAGGCCCAAGCTCTGGCCAAGCTGAAAAACCCCCTGTTTAGTGAAGTGGGGTAAAGACTTGAGCTGAGAAAGTAGATTCTGCTTGCTTTTCATAATTATGACAAAAGTGTATCATATTTGAAAAGGTTTGTCCATGACTGATATCCACAGTCGCTCTTTCACTTTCCATCTCTTAGCCCAACCATGCTTATGTGGTTTGCATAATGCACAGCTAGAGCCTCTTTTGCGCTTATATTGCTTACGCATATTATTTGCGCCAATAACATTTAGGGCATTCCCAGTATTCTTCGTAACCGTGAGCTTTTGGATCTCTCTTGAGTACATTAATCTTGCGGCCGATGAAAAGTATGGTGTTCGCGCCTCCCCTACTAGCTCGAACTAGTTCAGCTTGAGAATACAAAGATATTTTTCCAAAGTAATGTCCGCCTCGCATTTTTTTGTCAGGATAGATAAATACCCTAATTGCTCTGGCGCAAATTGAACAGGACTTTAGCAGCCGCTTTGATGTTTTTATCATAGCTAATTCTATAGACGGCAAAATTAGCGAAATGTTACACCGATAAATTCAACTCTTAGCGTCGACCGACCCTTAGGGTTGATTATGAAGAAATGAAACACCGCCCCGCGAAGGACTCCACGGGGAGGTGCTTCGAGAGGCGGCTAGGACGGAGGGAAGAAGGTGAGAGTCCTACCTCCATCCTGACGGTCGATGACGGTGATGATCCAGTTCTGCTCAGCTGGCAAATGGCGACGCAACGTCTGTTGGAAGGCCTTCATGAATGCGCCACGCTCGGCAACGTCGTCGCTCGACCAACCACAGGATGGGGTCGAAAGGTTCTCGAAGGTGATGACCGCGATGGTCGGGTTGCCTCCGTTCTGTTCGTACACTTCCCCGAGCACGAAGACAACTGGCTCGAATTCGCGAAAGCGATACCGTTGATCAACGAGACATTGGTAAAGATCGAGCCGAAGATCTCGCCGCCAGTCAGCTGGTTTGCAGTCCGACGGAATGGGGTGGTTTTCAAGGCGGATGATGAGAGGAATACTCATGAGCTCTCCATGGTTGAGCCGTGTCAGCTTAGCGAGATAGAGGTTTTTTGTCTAGTGTTAGGTAGATAATGCGTTTTGACTTTTGCGGTGTTTTCAGGCAAAATTGACGGGTTGAAAGATGTTTATATTTGCATATGAAACCGTTATCAAAAAACATAATTGTCGCCTTGTTGGTGGTTTTAGCGCTTGGCGTCATTTTCTCTACCTATGACATGGGTGGCAAGAAAGCCCCGGAAACTATTGGCATTAGCGCCTTGGTGACTAAGATTGAGGCCGGTGAGGTTAAGAGTATTGACGTGGAGGAGAATTCGTTGACGATTACGGGCAAGGATGACACCGAGTTTTTGGCGAACAAAGAAAGTGCCCAGTCGCTGAACGAGATTTTGACTGGTTACGGCGTCACAGCTGAACAGTTGAAGGCCGTGAGTATTGAGGTGAAGGAGCCAAGTGCTTTGACGTCGCTCGTGCGTAATTTGTTGCCGACGTTGCTGTTCGTGCTGATTTTTGGCGCGGTGTTGTGGTTCTTTTTGCGCCAAATGCAGGGAGCTAATAGTAAGGCGATGACTTTTGGTCAGGCTAATGTGAAAGAGTCGACCAACAAGAAAAATCGCGTGACGTTTGCGGAAGTGGCAGGTGCCACGGAAGCGAAGGAGGAATTGGGCGAGATCGTCGAGTTCTTGAAGACGCCAAAGAAGTTTGCTGATTTGGGCGCGAAGATCCCGAAAGGCGTGTTGCTGATGGGCCCGCCAGGCACTGGTAAGACTTTGATGGCGCGCGCGGTGAGTGGTGAGGCGAACGTGCCGTTCTTTCATATTAGTGGATCCGAATTCGTGGAGATGTTTGTGGGTGTGGGTGCCAGCCGCGTCCGCGATTTGTTTGCTCGGGCTAAGAAAGCAGCGCCATGCATTGTGTTTATTGACGAAATTGATGCAGTCGGGCGTCAACGTGGTAGCGGCACTGGTGGTGGCCATGACGAACGGGAGCAGACGCTCAACCAGATTTTGGTCGAGATGGACGGCTTTGAACCAAACTTGGGTGTGATCGTGATGGCGGCGACTAACCGCCCAGACGTGCTCGACTCAGCGCTGCTCCGCCCAGGACGCTTTGACCGTCGCGTAACGCTCGACCGCCCAGACTTGAAAGAACGCGAGGCGATTCTGAAGATTCATGCCGTGAGCAAACCGTTAGCAGCCGACGTCGACCTCCAACGCATTGCCGCTAGGACACCAGGCATGGCTGGGGCAGATCTGATGAACATCATGAACGAGGCGGCGATTTTGGCAGCCCGGGCAGATAAGAAAGAAACCTCGCAGAAAGAATTACTCGACGCGATTGAGAAAGTGATGATGGGACCAGAACGCAAGAGCCATATTTTGGGCGAGGAAGAACGTTTGGTGACGGCTTACCACGAGGCTGGCCACGCGGTGGTTGGCCACTTACTTCCCTACTGTGATGATGTGCATAAGGTTTCCATCATTGCCCGCGGCAGAGCAGCAGGATATACCATGAGTATTCCGGACGAGGACCGCAAGATGCATTCGCGCAATGAGTTCTATGACGACTTGGCCATGACGCTCGGTGGGTACGTGGCTGAACAAGAAATTTTTGGCGACTTTACAACTGGGGCTAGCAACGACCTGCAGAAGGCCACGGCGATGGCCCGCGAACTCGTCACGCAGTTCGGCATGAGTGAGCTGCTCGGCCCACGAACGTACGGCAGTGATGATGATAGGCCAATGTTCGGCCGTGGTGAGGCGCGTGATTATTCCGAGAAGATTGCGGAGCAGATTGATAGCGAAATGAACCGCGTGTTGGCGGATGCGCTGCAGAAGGCTCGTACGATGGTGCGCGAGCATCGGACAGAATTGGATAAGATCGTTAACGAATTACTGGTGAAAGAAACAATTGAAAAAGAAGCGTTCGAAACTTTACTTGGCCCGTCGATTAAGCGACCGAAGGTGACGGTGCAACCTGTCCGCGCCTAAGAATAAAAGTCATCTCGAAAAAAAACTCGGGATGATTTTTATTTTGTGCTATACTACAAATAATCTTGGAGGATTATGAAACCATATTCAACTGTTTACCGGCCACTACTTTTAAGAGCGCTGAAAAGTGCTTGGCAACACAAAATGTTGTGGGTTTTTGCTTTCTTGGCTGGGATCATTCAGACTGGAGCAATCACTAATGATGTCTTGCGCTTAACGCCGAAGATCGGTGGACAAGCGTTGTCATGGGCCACACTGCGGGCGTCGTTTGAAACTTTTACTTTTCGCGAAAACTTCTTTCATGCTTTTTTTGGGAATAGCGAACAACAAACTATTACCGCTATCGTCGCAGCTACGGTCTGCGCAGTCCTGTTGGCAATTATCATTTTAACAGCCCAGCATTTGGTACTCTTGCATATCCACCGCACGGCAAAAAAGAAGAAGCAGCCGGGCTTTTGGGTTACTTTACGATCGATCAGAGGGGCGCATTTGAGTCGCTTATTTGCCGTTAATGCGCTCAGCCGCTTGAGTTTGGCAATTTTGCTGTTGCTTGGGGTGCTGGCGATTAGAAACTTAATGCTATGTACACCAGCTTTTGTGCATCTGTACGCTAGTCTCGGAATATACTTAATTATTATTCCGACGGCCTTTGCTATTAATGCGCTCTCAATGCTGACGTTGCTACACGTAGTTCGTGAAAATGATGATCTCCATCATGCTTTACAGAAAGCGACGACATTTTTACATAAGCATTGGTTGGCGGTGCTGGAGTTCTCTATTACCTTGTTCTTTATAAACTTTATTTTCAGTTTGTTCTTGCTGGCCGCGGCTTACTTGCTGGCACTCGTGTTCCTGACCTTATCGGCGCTGGCGGCTAGCACTATTGTCACCGTCTTACTGACCCTACTCGCTTCAAGCTTTATCATCCTGCTGTTCTTCGTCTTGTTTGATGGCTTCATGGTAAGCTTTAACTACGCCGCTTGGAGTGAGTTCTTAGAACGATTCGACAAGTTGCCCGTTCACCCACGGAGCGAACATGTAGCCAAGCACCTCATCCGCCGCTTGAGTTCACGCTAATCTTCCAACATGCCTGGCAATCTGCCATCAATCGCTGATCTTCTCAAACGGAGAAAAGAGGCGCAAACAGCTCCAGTAACAGCGATCGATGAGACGGCTGTAATTGAGGTTAAAAAAGATGATGAGTCGATTGTCGACGTGCCAGAAGAGCAGAAGATATCTAGCGACACTGAAACGCAAGGAGCCCTGTCGGAAAAAATGGGCTTGATTAAGTTGCGTGAGAAAGAAGAAGAGACGGCACGATTAGCCGCGAGCATTGGCGTGCCATATATCAGCTTGAAGGGCTTCCCTATTTCGCCAGAAGCGATCGTCTTATTAAGCGAAGAGCAGGCGGCTAAGATGAAAGCCATTTGTTTCTTGTCGACGGGGGCTGAATTGCGACTAGGAGCGGTTGACCCGAAGTCACAAGCGATCGTCGACCTAGCCTACGATTTAGGCGAAAGACACAAGACGAATGCCGTTGTTTACGCTATTTCCGACGAAAGTTTTAAACAGGGCTTGCGGCTTTACTCAATGCTGCCGAAGATTACTAAGGCAGTAAAGGGCGTGCAGATCACGGAAGCTGATTTGGCTAAGTACCAGGACCAGATGAAGGACGTGGGTGCGATTGCGGAAATCTTGAATAAGGCGAATGTGACCGACGTGTTGGCGGTGATTATTGCGGCGAGTGTGCAGTTGGGGTCTTCTGACGTCCACATTGAAGCTGAAGAGACTGGTATTGTGGTACGTTTCCGCGTCGACGGTATGCTGCAGGAAATTGCCAAGCTGGAACCGAGTAAATGGCAAAAGATTATCAATCGTATTAAGTTGATTGCTAGCTTGAAGTTGAATATTTCCGACCAGGCGCAGGATGGGCGCTTTACGATTTTCCAAAAAAATAAGGAAATTGACGTGCGTACCAGCACCATTCCGACGGCTTATGGTGAGTCAGTGGTGATGCGCCTGCTCAACCCTGATTCTATTTCACTGGCGTTCGAGGAACTGGGTTTCCGCGCGCCGATGCTCAAGAAACTCAATCATGAGATTGAGAAGCCAAACGGCATGATTATTACGACCGGTCCGACTGGTAGTGGTAAGACGACGACGCTGTACGCTATCCTGAAGCGGTTGAACACGAAGGACGTCAAGATTATTACACTTGAGGATCCAGTGGAATACAAAGTGGAAGGGTTGAACCAGAGTCAAATTGATACCAGCAAGGATTACACTTTCGCCAAGGGCTTGCGGTCTATTCTCCGCCAAGACCCGGACATTGTGATGGTTGGCGAAATCCGTGACATTGAGACGGCGGAGATCGCGATTCAGGCGTCGCTGACTGGCCACTTGATGCTCTCCACGATCCACACCAACGATGCGGCTGGAGCTATCCCCCGTTTTCTCTCGATGGGGGTCAAGCCATACTTACTGGCACCAGCGATGAATGCGATTATGGGTCAACGGTTGCTGCGTAAGCTGTGCCAGGCTTGTAAAAAAGAAATGGCCGTCGACGCCGACACCATGACCGACGTCAAGAAACTAATCGAGGCCTTGCCGGCCAACTCGGGTGAGGTGAAGCCGGATTTGGCGACAGCGAAGTTTTATGGACCAGTTGGTTGCGAAAAGTGCAATAATTCTGGCTATAAGGGCCGGATTGGTGCTTACGAGCTGCTTGTAAGAGATGCAGATTTAGAGAAGATGATTACGGAAAGTAGCTCGATTACGGAGTATCAAATGCGCGAGGTGGCGACCAGACAAGGAATGGTGAGTATGGCGCAAGATGGCATCTTGAAGGCGATCGACGGGGTGACGGCACTCGAAGAGGTGAAAAGGATTGTGGGATTGGGTTAAAAACTGGCTAATATTAGCTTAATTCTGGTAAAAATGGCTTGACAAAACGGCCATTTTTTGCTATTATAGAGAGTCGGTTAGCTGCTAGCTGATCGGCTCGATTCCACACATAACCCCACCTCAACCGGCCACAAATGGCCAAAACTGGAGATTCAATGTCCAATCCTGCAACTGCCGCTGCCCCCTGCCGCCGCGTCCCCATGACCCTTGGTCAGCGCCGGGTGGCCTACTGCAAGCATTTCGTCGCGGCGTACTGGCACTTGTTCCTGTGCTGGCTGCCGACCCTGCTGGTGCTGGTCTGCGCCATGTTCCACAAGGCGGACTACCAGGCCCTGCCGGGTGTCGCCGGACCGGCAGTGTGGAGTCAGTGCATGGCGACCTGCGCTGTCTGGCTGGTGACGGTCGCCTGGCGCACGGTGAGCAGCACGCCCCTGGTACTGGCGGTGTTCATCGTCAATCTGGTGGTGCTGCTGATCCGGGCCAAGGTGCTGCACGACGAGCACCATGGTCACGGGCACGGACACGCCCCCACCGGCATGTTCGCCAAGGCCTGGGCCAAGGTCAAGCCCGTCCTCCCCTGGACGCCGACCTTCGTGGCGGTAGTGGTTGGGCTCTTGGGCCACAGCTACTACCCGGCGATCTTCGCCAGCCAGGACATGTTCTGCCTGCCGCTCGCGGTGGCCGTCATGAACGGTAGCTTGATCTGGTGGGTCGGGATCAAGTTCGGTGGTCACCACTAAGTCGTCGGGGTCCTCGGCCAGCTCAGCTGGCTGAAGGCCCCACGCGGGAGAAGCTCTCGTCTTCGAGCTTCTCCCCAATCCATAACGCCTCGGCCAGCTCAGCTGGCCGGGGCTTTGTGTTTGTCGGCGAGATGAAAGTCCTATACAGTACCGCTATATGATGACCGAAAGATTCTTTGTCTCGCCCGAGTTTTTAGCGGAGAAAAATCAGGCTTTTACTATTCCCGCCGGGCCGTTGTACCGCCAAATTGTGGCCGTGCTGCGCATGAAGGCAGGAGATAATTTGGCCTTGTTGCCGAATGATGGCCGCGAGCTAGTTTGTAAGATAACTGAGATTAATCGCTCGGGGATTATCGGCGATATTATTGAAACAGTCAGCAAACCAGAAATCACGCCGAAGGTGATGGTTTGTGCAGCGCTACTTAAGCGCGAAAATTTTGAGTTGATTTTGCAAAAGTGTACGGAGCTGGGAGCCACGTCGTTTCAGCCACTGGTGACTGAACGGACAATTAAAAAGCTCAGTGAAGTGCCAGAGCGTTGGCTGGCAATCGTACGGGAAGCTAGCGAGCAGTCGGGACGCGGCGTGATGCCCGTAATTCACGAGCCGCTCAGCTTTGAAAAGGCGTTGGCGAAGACCGATGGCTTGCGACGAGTAGTGTTGCACGAAGGGCATGGTGGAAAGTTGCCAGCTAAGAAGAAAGATGAGGCAATAGCCTTGTTTATTGGGCCAGAAGGCGGGTTTACAGAGCGCGAGATTACGCTGGCTAAAGATGCGGGGAGTCTCGTTACGCACTTGGGTGATAAGCTCGTCATGCGGGCAGAAACAGCGGCGATGGCTGGCCTTACTTTGTTGCGATTGTAATTTCACGGGCGTCTTCACCAAGATGATTGATGGTGACGGTGATGTCTGGCGCTAGGTCGACGCTGACGGCGTTGGGCCATTCGATGAGGAGAATAGTGTCGGCGCGACGCTCGTCAGCTAAGGATAAAGCTGTCAGCTCGGCGTCAGTTTGCAGGCGGTAGAGATCGACGTGAATGATTCGACTGATTTTGTGATTGACCAGTCCCGGACTCCTGGAGTCCGGGACTTGATATTCGTTCATGACGGAAAAGGTGGGGCTTTTGACGCGATCGGTCACGCCGAGGGCGAGTGCTAGGCCTTGGACGAAGGTGGTTTTGCCGGCACCCAAGTCGCCAATGAGGGCAATAACTTCCCCGCCGTGGAGGGTGCGGGCGAGGTCGGCGGCAATGGCTTGAGTTTCCGCAGCGTTATTGGTGATCATACGAGGTCGAGATTAGGGTTCGCTGATAAGACCAGAGGGTCAATGAAGTTTTGGGCCAGAGCTCGATAGTAGCCGGCGACGGCAATCATGGCGGCGTTGTCGAGGGCGTAGGCGAAGGGCGGAACGTGGACGTCGACCTGATGCTCGGCGCCGAGAGTTTGGAGACGAGTGCGTAAGGAAGTGTTAGCGGCCACACCACCTGCTAAGATAATTGATTTGGGGGAATGCTCGACGATGGCTCGTTTAGTCTTTTTAATAAGCACATCAATAACGGCCTCCTGAAATGAGGCGGCAATATCTGCTCTGAATTTTGCATCAGCGAGACTCGCTTCATTCTCTCGTAGCTTGTAGAGGACGCTGGTTTTGAGGCCGGCAAAACTGAAGTCGAGATTAGACTTATCGAGGAGAGCTCGAGGAAATGAGAAAGCTGTTGGATTACCGAGTTTAGCCAGTTGCTCGACTTGCGGACCACCAGGATATGGCAGGCCGAGCATCTTGGCGACTTTGTCGAAAGCTTCACCGGCCGCGTCGTCGATAGTTTCGCCCAAGCGTTCGAAGCTGCCGTGGCCGCGCATTAACACGAGTTCAGTGTGGCCGCCGGAAACGATGAGGGCGAGGGCTGGGAATTGCGGAGGAGTGAGGGTGTCGAGCCATGTCGCGTAAATGTGACCTTCGAGGTGGCAGACTGGGATGAGGGGCTTGTGCCAGGCCCAAGCTAGGGCTTTAGCGGCTTCCACACCGACACGGAGGGCTGGGGCAAGGCCCGGACCAGCGGTGACGGCAAGCGCGTCGAGGTCAGCGGCAGAAACTTGAGCGTCAGCTAGGGCCTGAGTAATCATGGGGAAAAGATAGGCCAAATGCTCACGAGCGGCGACTTCGGGGACAACGCCACCGTAGGCCTGGTGGATGTCTATCTGGCTGCGGACGAGGCTGCTCTCCAACGTCAAAACGTCGCCTTGGCCCGAGAGGACGGCGACGGCTGTTTCGTCACAGCTGGATTCGATAGCTAAAATTCTCATAAAAGGCGTGGTATACTGAAATCCAGTAATAATCTTCCCTACTATGCCCTACACCGAGCAACAATTCAACTTACCGGAACTGGCAGGATTGTCGGCCAAACAGATTGAGGTTCATTTGAAATTATATGCTGGCTACGTCAAAAATGTGAATGCGGTGCAGGCGAAGATCGCCGAATACATGATGGACAGTACGGCTAATGCGCTGGCTATCGCAGAATTGACGAGAAGGTTTGGGTTTGAGTTTAACGGCATGAGGTTGCATGAGCTGTACTTTGAGGCGTTGGGCGGGAACGACGAGATGGCCGAGGGTGCGCTGACAAAGGCTCTAGCTGCGCAGTATGGCAGCATGGAGAACTGGCTAGCAGAGTTTAAGGCCATGGGCGTCATGCGTGGGATTGGTTGGGTGCTGCTGACCTACGATGAGAAGAGCAGGACTTTCCACAACGTATGGGTAAGCGACCACGAGCTTGGCCACTTGGCGGACACGAAAATCGTCATCGCGATGGATGTGTGGGAACATGCCTTTATGGTGGACTACATGCCAGCCCAGAGAGCGGATTATGTGACGGCGTTCTTGGCGAACTTGAAGTGGGACGTAATAACTGCCCGTTTTATTGATTAAACGCTGACAGTACCTAGCACACACCTGGCACGAGCCTGGCACCGATCAATTACCGATGGCTAGCAATATGTCGCCGCGCTTGAAGCGCATGGTTTCCTTCCACCAGAGTGGGGTGCCGCTCGAGGTGGTGCGGATGATTTTCTCGCCAGTGCCATCGAGCTTGGCGACTAGGCCGAGCACTTCACCTTGCACAACCTTCCCCCAGCTATGGGGGAGTGAGGAGGGGGCCGTGAAGGAAGGCCGCCAGAGACCGTCGAAAGTAGCAGTGATGAAAGAGACGTGAGTGAGAACCTGCGTCTCTTTTCGTTCTGGAGTGCCGTCGATGAGGCCGAGAAGCTGCATGGTCTGTTCGAGCCAGGTGAGGTGACGGGCGACGTCGTCAGCGAGTAAGGTGCGACGAGAACCGGATTCGGCGACGATGTAAGTACAGCCCTGTTTGGCGAGGGCGGCGGGCTTGAGGCCGAAGCGAGCTGATTCGTACATGATAATGGGAGCCACACCGTAATGGATGATATCGCGAGCCAGGGCGTCGACCTTGGCCACGCCTGTATTGTGGAGCCAGAGATACGGGTTGACGCCTTCTGTGATAGCGGCACCGTGGAGGTCGTACCAGCAGTCGGCCTCAACAGCCAAGCTAGCAACGAAATTCATGAGGCGCTCGGTTGATGAGCCATTGACGCGACCCGGGAAGACGTATTTGGGGAATTTGCCGTCAGCTGGGTTGTGGCTGCATTCGGCTTGGAAGCCAGGGATGTTGACGATGGGTAGAACGATGAGGCGACCAGCAAAGTCGAGGGTTTTGTAGCGCTCGATGAGCTGGTAAGCAGCAGCGATGCCAGCGTATTCGTCGCCGTCCATACCGGCCGTAACTAGGAGTGTCGGCCCGGGGCGCTGGCCCATGAGGTCGGCGATAGGTAGTTCGATGCTGACGTCGCCTAAGTCGACCCGCTGTAGACGGATGGGGTTACCTTGGAACATGGCGAGGATTTCCTTTAACATGGCCGTAGTATACCTGATTGTGTTACCATTGGGCTACTTATGGACGCTCAATCGCACCAGGATTTAATGGATGATTTCGCCGAGTTGCGGGCAATTGTTGGTGATAATATTAAACGATTAGGGAGATTTGAAAGACCACTGGGGCGGCACGCTCGGCCAGGGACGGCCAGAGTACTAGGTGATATGACCGATAGGACCAATGAGACCTATAGGAAATTGGAAAATGACTTGAAGGCGTTGCAAGCCGCCAGAATAGAAGAAAATGCGGAGGAGTTGATTGCCGAAAAGAAACGAATAGCCTACGTGGTGCGGAGTTTGCAGGGCGTGACTGGCTCGCTCCTCGCGGCGACCGATTGGCAGGCGCCAACGTTCGCGAGTTCGGAGCAGTCACAGGCTGGGACGCAGACGGGCCAGATTACGGGGACGGTTAATGATTACAAACGTGACCACCATGCTGACGCCACAAATTATGAACGACGTTGGCGGCAAGCGTACATTGATGCGCCGCTGCGGTTCCCTCCGCAAGTTTATGTGACGGCGAGCGGCATGGCGGCGTTTAGCACGGTACTGACGACATTGGCGACGGAGGACAAGATAAACGGGCCGATTATTGCGGGCAGCGCTTGTTATTTTGAAAATAAGTTATTGCTCGAGAAGTTTTTCCCGGGGCAGATCAGTTACGTCGATGAGATGAACACGGAAAGTGTGCTGGCGGCGATCAACGAGTTGCAACCAGCGGCGATATTCTTCGATACGCTCGGCAATACGGAGGACGTGGCGGCACCAGATATGGCGAGCTTAGTGCCGAGAATTATCGAGGAGATTAAGCGACCGACGATTTTAGTGCTAGATACCACGGGGACGGCGACCAGCTACCAGCCACTGCGTGACTTTCCACGGGGACCGTGTAAGCTCAGTTTGATTGTGGTGGAGAGTTTGCTTAAGTACCATCAGTTTGGCTTTGACCGCGTGAGTGCTGGGCTGATGTGGCGGACTGGACTGACGCCACTGGGGATTTTTGGCAACCGTATGCACTTGGGGACAGGACTGGTGGATGCTTCCGTGCTCACTTTGCCACAGCCGAATAGAAAGTTGTTCGATAAGAGGCTGAAACGGATGGGTAGGAATGCGAATTTAGTGGCCAAGGCCCTGGATGATCACGCGCGAACAACAAGGATGACGGCGCTGGCTGAGGTTGTGTACCCGGGGCTGCCGAGTCACCCGGCTTACGAGTGGATGAGTAAGCGGTATTTTCAGGGTAGTTTCTTGGTGTTTAAGTTAAAGCCGCAATATTGCTTTACGGCGTACTACAAAAAATTCTTAGCACTGGCCGTAGACGAAGCGCGCCAGGCTGGCGTCGACCTAAACGGTGGTAGTAGCTTTGGTTTTGACACGACACGAGTGTATTTGACGGCTTTGTATGCAGCCAAGCACGCCACACCGTTTATTCGGATTAGTGTGGGGACGGAAACGCTGTACGAGGTGGAGAAGTTGATCGCGGTGTTGACCCGGGCCGTCGATAAACTGGCGTTTAGGTTGCCGCTTTAGCGCATTCCTACCTTTTCTTTGATCTGCACGACTTCGAGTTGAAGTTCGGTGATTTGCGGGAGAACTGAGACCTCGAGAATTTCAGCAATGTCAGTCACGATTTCCTTGCACATCTTTTTCATGTCGACGTCTAGCCTGTCTATCCGTGTGTTTAGACGGTTTTCAAGTACCTTATTCATGGCGTACATTTCGTCGCGAAGTTCGAGCTTAAAAATGTGATTGTTGGCCTCGAGTAACTCAATCATGAGAGCCCGGATGGCCGCCATGTCGTTTTCGTGCAACATAAAAGCAAAGTGAAGAATAAGGCGGGGAGCATCTGGGGAGATGAGGTTATTCTACCATAAGTTTTAACGACAAAAAAATACCGGCAGAAGCTGGTATTTTTTGGTGACTCCAGGGGGAGTCGAACCCCCGTTACAGGCTTGAAAAGCCCGTGTCCTAACCATTAGACGATGGAGCCATATGGTCAAATGTGCGGGTAATATAGTTGATACTAGCCTTTTAGTCAACCATGAGCTAGTTAGCGTAAGAATCCCAGGCTGCATGAGCCTGGGATTCTTATTACACACCAACCTGCTCCTTCAACCGAGCCACGTCGTATTGTAGTTCGGTAATTTGCGGCAGGACTGAACCGTCGAGAAGTTCGGCGATCTCAGTAACGATTTCTCGTTTCATAGCCTTAGTAGTGGCGTGGATTTCGTCTCGAATGTCGCGCTTGAGCAGGTGATTATTCTGCTCAACGATATCTTTAACAATACCGGGTACAGTGTCCTTGATGATGGTCGTAACAATGGTGGCGATTACCACCTGGTCGTTTTTGGTCATAGAGTGAACAAAAAAGAATAAGGTGGGGAGATTCTGGGGATTGAGGCTATTCTACCACAAGTTTTAGTTGGTCAAAAATGAGCTGTGCGTATAACAACAAACCCCGTGCTGAGAACAACAGCGTTCCCAGAACGGGGCTGTTGCTCGCACAGGGCGAGAGCGATGGTGGTCATCGGTTAATACCACCGGTTGATGCCACGACTGACCGATCAGTGTCGACGCGGGACGGGGTCGGGGGTGAGGGTGAACGTAGAGGTAGGGGCGGCGGTGGGACGGAATGCCTCCGCCTCATCTTCCTCACGGAACTGTGTCCTCTCGTCCTCCTTGAGGTGGCTTTCGAGAGTGTTCCGTGTCGACGGGTTGGCCGGCAGGCCGAACACTACCGTCACTGTCGCGAGTGCCTCCTCACGAGTGTAGGAAACGCTGTTGCCGCAGGTATTGCCTACGTACACTTCGACGAACTCGTCACCCCTGGGCTCGAAGCACAGGACGTCGCCGCTCTCCGCTTTGGAGGTGCACAGCCGATTGCCATACGCGCTGGTCTTCCACCCGCTATAGCTGAAGCGGGGGTGATTTGCGTCCCAGAGCAATTGAGGCCACCAGTGCTGAAGCTGCTCCATGAGCAGAGCCTCGCTCACGGGGTTTGTGTACCCGCCAGCAGGACTCGCGACCAACTGGGGCACGATCTGGTAGCTTTCCGTCGGGTCGATGACATACGTCTGACACCCTATCTTCAGCACCAAGGGCGTCGTGTCCAACGGCCGGGGCGATGGGACGTAGACGAACCCAGGCCTCGCGTCGTACTCCTCGATCGACGGCTTTGCTGTCTCCGGATCACCGGCGAATGCTGCACTCAGAAAAAGAACCATCATGGGAACCTCCATGCTCGGGAAGAAAAGTCCGAGCTTGTTTTATAACAATAGCAAAAAATATGTATTTTGGCAATGGGAAATGGAAGAAAAGTGGCTGTTATGAGCCAAAATTCCAATTTTACTACTACTCAAATAACTCCGCAAACCAAATACCAGGCAACGGCCTGGTATTCTTTTTGCGAATGAGACTAAACGCCAACCCTTGCTTTTAACAGCGCGACATCGTACCTCAGTTCCGCGATCGGGGTGAGGACGGCGACGTCCAAGATTTCGGCGATATCGGAGACGATTTCTGTGCGCATGGTGTGCATGTCGGCACGGAGTTGCTGCATATCCGCTTTTAGTTCACTGCGTAGAGCTTGTTTGGCGGCATGAATTTCGTCACGCAAATCGAGTTTTAACATGTGATTGTTTTGCTCGATGATATCGGTGACAATGTCCTTGATCATGCCTGGTACAGTTGTCTGAATGGCGCTCGTAACAATGGTGGCGATTACCACCTGGTCGTTTTTGGTCATAGAGTGAACAAAAAAGAATTAGGTGGGGAGATTCTGGGGATGAAGTGATTGTACCACAACCCGAGGAATGATAAACTTGGATTAGTATTAGCTGATAATTTGTTGTTTATGGAAAAGTCGGGAGAGTTTTTACATAATATTGCCAAAGTTAATATATTAGGTGCCGAGGTTGGGGTTAAAACAAAAACCAGAAGAAACATTCGGAATCGCTACGAAGGTGCCAAGAGTGAAACAGCGAAAGTATTAGATATACCAGGCCAGTTGGGCAAGTTCGTGACGAAAGATCATGTCACAGCTTTGTTACGAGTACTTGGTCAAGCAGAAGGTTTGAAATTTGCCGGTTTTACCAATGACAGTATTCAGATGCAAGACCTGAACGAGACTTTGCGCAACTTTGACGAAAGATTCGAGGCAAATAGAGATAAGTCAGCAGCTTTTAGTCCTGAGGACTTGAAAATGTTTTCGTGGCTCAATAAACTTATTGAAGAACGCGTTCTCGATGGCTCGCTGGTAAAATTAACAGAATCTATTCCTGGCTCTGAAGATTTTTTGTCTGAGCAGTCGTCAGCCCAAGAAATGCGTCAGGAAACAGTTGAGCAGCTAGCTGTTTTGATTAATCGCGTAGCTAAGATTAAGCAGCAAGCACGAGGCAGCGTTGAGTCGTTCGAAGTTGGGCGATTGACGCAATTACTCGATGAAGTGGAGACTTTTAGCGAACGCTACATTGGGGCATTAGCTTTTGATAATCCTGAGTTAGCCGAAAATATTCACCAGGAATATCTCAATAGTGTGAGGGTGGTGCGAGCTGAACTGAAAAAATACAAAGAGAACGCTGGTGATTTGTATCTGGCCAAACACTTACTGGTGGCGGCGCATTATATTGATAGATCGGGCGTACTGACAGCGTCCTATCAAACGGAAGCAGTTAGAAATTTTGCGCAGAAGCCTGGTATTGAACGTTTATATTCAGCGTTGGTTGACCTCCACGCCAAAGCTGACGACAAACCAATGCTCTATCACTTCAAGCAGCATACTTTTGATTTTGAGCGGAAAGTGAAATATATTGGGACGTACGGTTCACTCATGCATATCCGGCCGGAAGTGACGCTGTACGCTGGATGCATGGCTGAATATTTCAAGCACCGGGAAGACGAAAAATAAAACGCACCCGCCTGAGCCAGAGCCCAAGCGGGGCGTTTTGGCAGTTCAGACGGGCTAGAGACGGGGGTGAGTGAGGTTGGTGATGGTGAAGAGGCCGACGTCGTGTGGCAAGCGGAAATCTGGAGAGGTGATCCTTTCCAGATAGAGGTGCACAGCGTACAACAACGAGTCATCCAGCTTGGCAGGATCGCACTGGAGCAAAAAGGCCACCAGATTATGATTGCGGAAGGAGTTGACGTCGATGCTAGCCACGAAGCCGTGCCGCTCGAAGTGACGCTCCCCGATCTCCGCCTCCAGCCCGGCGAGAATGGCCTCGACTTCACTGTCGGTGGAGATGATGTGAGGGCCGCCCGTGACGTGTTGACGGAACTGCTCCTGCACCTGGTGGATGCCGCGTGGACCGTGATGGCCAATGAGCACTTCCCGACCGAGGCTGAGGATCTTGCGCAAGGCCGCGGTGAGGTCCGGCACGTGGTAGAGCAGCTGGTAGGCGATGACGAGGTCGAACTGCTCACTGGTGTCGAAGCCGGCCAGGTCGCACTGCAGCAGGCTCAGCTGCGAACCGCTGACGGCCGACACGGTGCTGGCGAACTGGTCGAGCTGCCCCTGGTGCGGATCGACGCCGAAGTAGTGGAACTTCTGGCCTCGCTCGGTCAACATGTCCATGACGAGCTGGCTCGTGACACCGTTGCCGCAGCCGAGGTCGAGTACTTTGACCTGACCACCGTATAGGCGCGAGGCACGGTAGCGCAGGTATAGGCGCCTGAAGTGCTCGATGAAGAGCTGCTTCTCGTTGCTGGCCTTGAGATAGGTGGCGAAAGGGCCGCTGGTGTAGAGAGAGGCGGTGGAAGAGTCCATGGTTTGCTCCGAGAGAAAGGATTGTGACGCCAAAAAGCTACCAAAAATGGCAGCTTTTGTCCAGTGAATAGGTTAGGCTAATTGCTCCAAGAGCTCTGGAATATCCGCCTCGGTGACTTCGCCTAACCAGAGGTTGTCTGGCATGATGACGAGAGTGACGCCAGTTCCGCAGTTGTTGAGGCAGCCAGTTTTGACCACACGGACGTCGGTGAAACGGGCTTTGACGGCGGCTTTGAGAGGTTCGAAAAGTTCCAAGGCACCACGTTGTAGACAGCAGTTTACGCCGGGAGCGCGGTCGTTGGTACAAACGAGGACGAGTTTGCGGTAGGGATGTTCAGCTAAACGCATAAACTAGCGACGGATGACACCGGAGGCTGGGGCCATTGGGGTTGGTGGCAAGAGGCCAGCGCCGAGTGGGTTGTAACCCTTAGCGACCTCGGCACCGTCTAGGAAGCCATCGCCGTCAGTATCTGGATTATTAGGATCCGTGCCGTACTTGGCCTCTTGTTTGGCAGTCAGGCCGTCGTTGTCGACGTCGAGATTGTCGGCGGCAGCTTGAGCTGCTTGGTCGGCCATGATTTTAGCAAAGACGTCCTGAATACTAGAGGCGTTTTCTGGAGCGACAACGTCGGGCGTGGTGTTAATATCGGTCAGAGTTAAGGAGAACACAATATTTAATGGGCCTTCAAAGTTGTCTTTGAGTTTAGCATTAGCGGCGGTGTCGACGGTTTCGGTAAGGGTTATTTTGTGGATGAAGTTGTCGGAAGTACCAACCCAGACTTCGCCACTCATGGGGCCAAGGGTGCTAATTAGATCTGTCAGTTGGGTTAGATCGCGTTCATTCAGAGCTGTTGGCTGCTTGAGGTGAACATCTTTGAGGGTGGCAATGAGGGCTGCATTGTCGACATTGAACTTGTAGTCGTGAACCGGGAGGCCAGCCACGGTGGTATTGGCACCGGCGGTGAAGCCAGTGAGAATGGTCGGCAAGGCGGCGACAAAGATATCGTTCACGGCTTTCTTGTCTTCAGCTGTAAGATTGAGGGAGGAATTGACGTCGGCTAAGGCCTTAGTGCTGTCGAGCTGCTTTTTAGCTTCGGCAATGTCGACGAAAATCCATTGGTCGGCGAGACTCGAAAGAATGCTTTGGAAAGCGACGGGAATAGCGGCGAGGCCAGTAGTTTCGCCGTTAGGAGGCATGGCAACGCCACCAACCTTAAAGTAAAGCTTATCGTCGAGGCTACGGAAGCCGAGTGAGTATGGACCTTGATCAGTACCGTCGTTAGTAGCAGTCAGACTGGCGTTGGCACTGACTGTAGATTGCGTAGCGGCACCGTCGATGAGAAGGTTGACGGATATGTCAGTTGCGCCTTTGCCCGTGTCTTTGTCCTTAGCGGGCAGAACTTTACCGCTGGCTGTGATGTCGGCCTGGTAAATAGCGTTCTTGACCGTGGCCATGGCGGCTTGCACGTTACTCATGAT
This sequence comes from Candidatus Uhrbacteria bacterium, assembly GCA_903848275.1. Taxonomy (GTDB): domain Bacteria; phylum Patescibacteriota; class Patescibacteriia; order UBA9934; family UBA9934; genus UBA11707. The sequence continues at coordinate 44,457 of CAINGB010000030.1, forward strand.
GCGGGCTGGGCTGTGGGCTTGTTGCCAGTAGAAGTAGCCAGCAAAAGCGCCGCCGGCTAAAAGTAAGACGAAAACTATTAAAAAAATGATGAGCTTGAGATGACTGCGACGACGAGGCTCGGTTGTTATCGAGGGCACGACTGGTACTGAGTTCTGGCGGGGGGCGGTGACCCCGCCTATTTCTGGTGAGCTGTAAGCTGGCATGGCTGGAGTGGGAGCCGAGAGAACTTCGGGCATGGAGGGTTCGGGAATGCTGGCAAAAGGGTCGACGGCTTCAACTTTTGGCGTTTCGTCAAACATAGAAATTATAATGAATGGCGCTCGAGCACGCCGGCTTTATAGAGTTGAACGAGGGATAAGAAGGCGGCCAGGATAGTTGGGCCGACGATGATGCCGATGGGACCGAAGACTTGAAGGCCGCCGAGAATGGTGAGAAGGACGAGTAACGGGTGCATACTGGTGCGGCCTTGAACGATGATGGGACGGAGGAAGTTGTCGACCAAACCGACCAGGACGATGGACCAAATAGCCAAGCCGATGCCAGCGGCTTCGTGGCCAGAGAGGAAGAGGTAGACGCAGGCTGGAGCCATGACGCTCGCCGTGCCGATGAACGGAATGTTGGAGGCGACAATGACTAGGGCGGCCCAAATGAGGGCGCCAGGTACGCCGAAGATAGTCATACCAATACCAGCGATGATACTTTGGGCTAAGGCGACAACAACAGAACCGGCAACGACAGCACGGATGGTACCAGTCATGTTAGAAAGAATATTGCTGTCGGTTTTGTCGCGCAGTGGGCTGAGGACGAGGGCTTCGTGGACCAAGCGCTCGCGATCGACCAAGAAGTAGTAGAGACAGATGAAGAAGACGAAAGTTTTAAAGAGGAAGTCACCAGCGCTCGAGAAGATTTGGCCGAGGTGTTGCGACGCCCACTGTGCAATACCGAGTAAACCGGCCCGGAGATCGATTGCGACGATATATTGCTGGACGGCTATTGGGAGATGCTGAAAGAAAGGATTTGCTCCAAAATTAATGGCGAAGATTGAGCCGTTTTCGGCGATGAGAGTTTGGGCTAGGTTAACGGCCTGGTTAACCATGACGATGCCGGTGATAACTAGTGGCACAACGATGAGGACCAAGACCAGCAGGACAATAAGGAAAGACGACACGCTGCGGTGACCGCCAAGTTTACGCCGTAGGGCGCGTTCGAGCGGCGTCGTGATAACAGCCATGACGCCCGAAGTCATGAGGACGATGGCATAGGGCTGAAGGGTTTGCCAGAAGAGAAAGCCGACGATAAGTGAAACGCCCAGGAAAAACCAGCGGGCGATATGTTCGTGTTCAGAAAGCGTTGCGAGTTTGGCCATATTGCGTACATCATACCAAATTCTAATAACTCGTAACATGGCAACACTTAGAGTCGACCAACACTTAGTGTTGATTTGCAGAAATAACAAAAATCCCCCGCCGAAGCTGGGGAGTTTTTATTATGGGATGAGCACTTCGTTGTCCGCGGCGATGATTTGTTGAAAGTTGGGGCTGGTGTCGGCCCAGTCGGTGATGTCGACGCGAACTGGGAGATAGGACTCTGACATGGCGTCTTTGAGTTGACTGAGAACGATAGACGCTGTCGGAGTATCGCTCATAATGCAGAGATCGATGTCAGAGTAGGGCTTTTTAGTGCCACGAGCTCGTGAGCCGTAGAGAACGACTTTGGTGTTAGGCAGTAATCTGGCGAAGATATCGTTTATAATGATTACCCACTCCGGTTTTAAATCGATCATACAGTTTTGGTTAATCGGCTTTGTATACCCGCCAACAGTTTAGCCGAAGCCGCTGCAAAAATTGGGATAGTTGCGTAGATTGCCGCTGCCTTAACCTCGTCATAAGCATGACTAGTAATATTTCTTTTTTCACGGAAGTCAAACCAAGCACTCACATCATCGATTAAGCCAACTTCGCCGCCAATGCGCAAAATATCACGAAAACCAAGTTCGTCGATAGTCTCTGGGCTAAAGCTGGTCACTTCTAGAAATCGCTTAAGAGTTTTGTGAGCTATCTCGTAAGTTAAAGTGAAACGTCGAATCGCAGCATCACGATTCAGCGATGCCTCAATCCGATTGTCGGTTTTTGCATCTAGAACTTCCTCTAAACTAGCCTGGTCCTTAGCGAAAATTGATAAATCGAGCTCATCTTTAAGCATACCCTTAAATAGTAACATAGGATAAAACAAAAATCCCCCATCCTAGCCAGCTGAGCTGGTCCGGAGCGAGGGATGATTGAGCGCAACTATTATTCGCGTGGGCGAGCTGAGTTGACGCTGATGGTGCGACCACCGAACTCGGTCTGGTTGAACATGTCAACGGCCTTGTTCATGTCGGCTTCGTTCTCGAACTCGACGAAGGCGAAGCCGCGCTTCTTACCGGTTTCGCGGTCGATTGGCATGAAGACCGAAACGACGTTACCAGCGGCCATAAAGTGAGCCTTGAGTTCTTCTTCCGTGGCTGCGTAAGGAACGCCACCGACGAAAACGCGTGTTGTGTCTGCCATACTGTGTGAGCCCATAAGGCTCGATTACTACTCCGTCGTTGACACTTCTGCTCGTTAGCACGGAGAAGTCACGGTACGGATGTTAAGCCTAAACACTATAACAAACCTAGAAAAGGTTGGCAAATTGCCTGTGTATAAAGATTTTTGGCGTCGATTAGCTAAATAAAGTACAATGGTGTCAATATGATAGGAGCCTTTGCGATCTTCGTGTATATACTCAGCGTCTTGTGGCTGGGGGTGTTTGTTCTGAATAAGGAGCTGCGGAAAGAGATGATAATTCTCAGCGTCAGCGCATTCTTCTTAGCGCCGGTGATTATTACCGTAAAGGGCGGTAATGCGGCCATGGTGGCGGAGCGCTTTGCGGGCGTGCACATGCTCGACTTGTGGTTCGCGTTTGTGGTGGCTGGTTTGGCGGGTAGCCTGTACCACGTCATTTTTGGTAAGCATTATCACCGTTTGCCCAAGATTAAGCAGGCTAAGAACGACGACGCCTTGGTGCAGATTTGGTTGATACGTTTATTCATCGGCGCTTTGGCCTTCATGTGGGGCATTGTCTTCTGTGCGGTGGCTTTTGATTTGACGCCAGCCCCGGCGGCTTTGGCGACAGCCGTGGTGCTAGCTTTGTATATATTGGCGCACCGGCATGATTTACTCGTCGACGTATTACTGTCGGGGTTGATAACTGGATTAGTAGCCTTCATGGCTGGTGCGATCGCGATTTTGGGCAGTACTCAAGGCTTTAGCAGTACGTTGATTGCGGAGCATGGTTATTTGTGGAATGTGCCCCTGGATTTGGTGACTTGGAGTGTGGCTTTTGGCTTGGCTTTAGGACCTATGTACGAATACATCCGTCGTCTAACCGTGAAATAGTATGAAGTCAACGTCGCCCGTAAACGAGTTTTCTTTTGCTCAAAATGAGGGCCAATTAGCCGTGGATTGTATTGAGACACCGCGGGAGATAATCATTCGGAGTGCCATTGCTGGGGTGAAGCTTGAGGACCTGCATATTCACGTGACTGAGGACTTGGTGACCATCCGGGGTGAACGGAACTTGGCAAGCTTGCCGGCGCATAGTACGGTGCATTACAGTGAATGTTTTTGGGGTGCTTTTAGCCGTTCGATCGTCCTCCCCTGCCGGGTCAAGACGGACGAAGCTGACGCGGTCCTCAAAAACGGAATTTTAACTATTACGATTCCTAAAGCTTACGGCGACATTAAGCTCGCCGTACGAGAGGATTTAAATCCATAGTATGAACCTGATAAAGACGGAGAACGAGGAGAAGACCAGGAAGAGTCTTTATCAACGAGTTTGTATCATGTTGCCGACTAGGCGGACTTTCGCCGTGATGGGCGTCGGGCTGACGGTGTTTGTCGTCGTTTTCGGTTCGGCTGGCTTAGTCCAAGCTAATTACGCTGGACGAGTGTTGCCAGGCGTCAGCTTTGCAAATATTGATTTAAGCGGACTAGATCGCTTGGCAACGACGGAAGTGATTCAGAAGGCAGTCGACAAGATGCTCGACGTTGGGTTGACGGTGAGCGTAAACGGTAAGAGTCAGAATGTTCCACTGCGTTCGACTAGTATTGAAGCGGCTAGCGATATAATGACTGTCGACGTCAACAAAGCGGTTGACGCCGTGATGGCGGTTGGTCATGAGGCTGGGCCGTTCGGTTGGCTAAAGGCGCTCGTGGTAGCGATTGCGCACAATACACCGGTTAATCCGAATGTAGTGACGGTGAATAGTGCTTTGGCTGAGGCGGAGATTATCAGTGCCTTCCCAGACGCGATAACAGCGGGCGTACCAACTGACTATAAGATAACGATGAAGAATAATGTGGTTAGCGTGACTGTGACACCGGGAGAAGCAGGGACAGGGCTCGATGTGACGTCAGCGCTCAATACTTTGTTGACTGACAGTTGGGATTTGTCGCTCAAGCCGCTGACCGTGGCTATAAAGAGTACTAATCCTACGGTTAATAAAAGCCAAGCCGAGAGCCTTGTCGATCAGGTAAAAGAAGCGATTAAGCAGGCACCATACACTTTGGAGTATGTTGCCGACATGGGGCAGATCGACAAGACCTGGCCAATTACTCAATCTGAGTTGATGGACTGGTTGGTGCCAAGTATTGACGAGACTGGGGCACCTAAATTGAACCTCGATGCGGTACAAATGACCGACTTCTTGGCCGATGTACATAGTCAGGTAGATGTGTCAGCTCAGGATGCCCGATTCCAGATTGATGGCGAAAAGGTCACGGAGTTTGCCGGCAGCCACAACGGCATTGCGGTGAATGATGAGAAGACTATCGCGGCTATTGTTGATTATTTTACGAATAAAGTGCAGAGCACGATCTTGGTGGTGACAGATGTGACGGAGCCGAAGATTACGACTGGAACGGTGAATAACCTGGGGATTACCGAGGTGCTGGGTGTCGGTACGTCGAGTTTTGTGAACTCGCCCGGTAACCGTTTGCTCAACATTCAGCACGGCGTCGACAAGCTGAACGGTTTACTGATTGCCCCGGGCGAGACCATGTCACTGGTTGAGAAATTAAAGCCATTTACAATTGAGGACGGCTATTTGCCAGAACTCGTCATTAAGGGCGATGAGATTAAGCCGGAAGTGGCGGGCGGCTTGTGTCAGATTGGCACGACGACGTTCCGTGCGGTGATGAATAGCGGCTTGAAGGTGGTGGAACGGCATAATCACTCGTTGGTGGTTAGCTACTACAATGACCCGAGCAACAACAACCCGGGTACTGATGCGACAATTTACGACCCGAACCCGGACTTTAAGTTCATGAACGATACACCGAACTACATTTTACTGGCGGCTGACATGAACCGCGGTGAGGGCATGCTGCGTTTTACCTTCTGGGGCACGTCTGACGGCCGCAAGGGGTCCTACACGCCGCCTGAGGTGCTGAGCTGGACTGGTTCTGGGCCGGCTGTGACGAAGGAAACCGACACGCTCGGTCCTGGGGTCAAGAAGTGCCAGGCGGCTCACCCAGGAGCCACGACAAACTTCACCTATAACGTGACTTACGGCGATGGGACAACACATACGGAAGACTTTTACTCGAGCTACCGGTCGTTGCCGCAAATCTGTTTGGTGGGAAAAGCCGCCGCGGTGTCAGACCCAGTGGTCACCGACGCACCGCCCACTGATGTCCCGGTGACCAGTGATGTGCCAGTGACGCCATAGTTCAGGCGCGATATGACTGTATACGTTGAGCGTATACGCTCAACGTATACAGAAAACCAGCCGTAATTGGCTGGTTTTTCCTATTTGACCACGTCGGTCGCGACCGACGTGGTTGACCGCTGGTTCGCGCTAAACTGCAGTCAAGAAGATATACCCATTGCACTGGGATCAGCCGGAGCCGAAATCAGGTAACAAAATATGTCCCCATGCTTGTCGTGACTGCAGTTTGCCGTTAATCAGCGTTCCTGACACTCGTGACTGCGGAAGGTAACATAGCAAAAAGAGCCTGTCAATAGGCTCTTTTCGTCGACTTTGGATTTTAGGCGGACTTGATGACCTTGTCGACTAGGCCGTACTTTTGGGCGTCCTTGGCACCCATGAACTTGTCGCGTTCCGTGTCGTCCGTGACTTTGGCCATGGGCTGACCAGTGTGCTTGGCGAGAATGGCGTTTAAGCTCTCTTTCATGAGCATAATGCGCTCAGCGTGGATTTTGATGTCAGTCGCCTGACCTTCGACGCCGCCCAGAACCTGGTGGATCATGACCTCCGAGTTCGGCAAGGCAAAGCGTTTACCCTTGGCACCAGCGGCGAGCAAGACGGCGGCCATACTGGCAGCCATACCGATACAGATAGTGCTAACGTCGGGGGCGATGAACTGCATGGTGTCGTAAATGGCGAGGCCAGCGGTAACGGAGCCACCTGGAGAGTTGATGTAGATGGTGATGTCTTTGGTTTTGTCCTGGCTGGCCAAGAACAAGAGCTGGGCAATGACAGCGTTAGCGACACCGTCGTCGATAGCGGTACCCAAGAAGATGATGCGATCTTTGAGCAAACGGGAGTAAATATCGTAAGAACGCTCGCCCTGGGCGGACTTTTCGATGACGATTGGGAGCATGTAATCATTGCGCATAGTGGTAGTAAAGTAGCTGATATTAGGTGTTTTGTAAAGTAATATTCCCCAGGTCGAGCTTGTGAATAGCGGTTGGGTTTAATGATTTGATGACGTGCTCGTAGTGCGTAACAAGGAAAATGCCAGTACCTTGAGCGCGGAGTTTAGTGATGACTTCGATTAAGTAGCCGACGGCGTCGGGGTCGAGACCAGAGTCGGGTTCGTCGAGCAGGGCGTATTTGGGTTTGAGCATGAGGAGTTGGAGTAACTCGCTGCGCTTCTTTTCGCCGCCGGAGAAGCCTTCGTTCAAACTTCGTTTGGCGAATTTGGGGTCGAGGCGTAAGAGACCGAGGGCTTCTTGTAAGTCGCGTTCGAAGGGCAAAGTGTGAGGGCGAGTGCCGGTAATGGCTTCGAGGGAGGTACGGAGGAAGTCGTCCATCGGGACGCCGGGGACTTCTGGTGGGGCTTGGAGGGATAAGAAGAGGCCGGCTCGAGCACGTTCGAAGGTCGGTAATTTAGTGAGATCAATATCATCTAAAACGATTTCACCAGAAGTGACCTCATAGAGAGGGTTAGCCATGAGGGCATTCAAAAGCGTCGACTTCCCTGCCCCGTTGACGCCAGAGAGAATGTGCAGCTCGCCGGGAGAGATCGATAAACTGACGCGGTTAATGATGGGTGTTTGGGCGCGGCTGACGGAGAGATTGTTAATGACGAGCGACATATTTATTTTAGAGCGGCGTTGAGAGCGCGGAGAGGCAGTAAGGCGCAGTCGAGGCGGCCAGAGGTAGGCTCGATGCCGAGGAGAGTTAGGAATTCTGATTCACTCGTCCCAGAAGCCCGGCTTAAGCCAGGCTTCTGGGTAAGATGCTCGGTTAGGAGTGAGGCCGATGCAGTTGAGAGGGCGCAGCCGTGGCCGTCCCATTTTGCTTCGATGATGAGATTGTCGACGATTTTTAAGAAGATATTGCAGACGTCGCCGCAAGTGGGGTTGGCGAGGCGGGCGGTGTGGGTGGCGTCGGCCAGAATGCCAAAGTTACGGGGATAGCGGGCGTGTTCGAGAATGTTGTCGCGGTAGATGGAGTCCATAGCGGCGATTAAGCAAGTTTCTGGCGGGCGGCTTTGAGGCCTTGAATGAAGCGAGCGATGTCTTCGGCCGTAGTATAGAGGCCGAGGCTGGCTCTGGCTACACCGGTCGGTGAGATGCTCGAGGTGAGTGGCATAGCGCAGTGATGGCCGGCACGGATGGCCACACCTTGTTCGCCCAGGATGGTAGCGAGGTCATGGGGATGGAGGCCGGGGACGGTGAATGAAACGACACCGAGACGGTCGTTCATAGTTAACGAGCCGATGATGCGGACGTCGCCGAGAGACAAGAGGCCGACGATAAGTAAGCGGGTCATTTCCTCTTCGCGGACGATGATGTTCGACCAGCCGAGGCTCGATAGATAACGACAAGCGGCGGCGAGGCCGATGACGCCAGGGATGTTCGGCGTGCCAGATTCGAACTTCCAGGGCGCGTCTTCGTAACTCATAGCCGATGAGGTGACTTCGCGCATCATGCCACCGCCGAGATTCGAGGGGGTGAGCTGTTCGCCGAGGCTCTGCTCGATAAATAGAACGCCGACGCCCAACGGGCCATACATTTTGTGCGCAGAAAAGACGACGGCGTCAGCGCCCCAGGCTTTGACCGATAATGGGAGGTGCGGCACGTACTGAGCGGCGTCGACGATGACGAGAGCGCCGTGTTGATGAGCTAATTCGACGATGTCGGCGATGGGATTAACGGTGCCGAGGACGTTGCTGGCGGCGGTGATGACGACAATTTTTACGCGTTGGCTCAGCATCAACTTGAAGGTGGCAAGATCGAGGCGATAGTCGGCGTCGTGAGGGATCGTTGTGATCATCGAAGCTCGTTCAGCGGCGATTTTTTTGAACGGCAAGAGGGCGCTGTGATGCTCCATGCTGCTGACGAGGATGTTGTCGCCGGGTTGTAGGCGAGGGCTGAGCATGGCGGCGAGCATTTGCAGCGAGGCGGTTGATCCGCTCGTAAACGATATTTCCTGAGGCTCGGCATTAATGAAAGTAGCGACTTCGGCGCGGGCAGCTTCGTAAGCGTTCGTTGCGAGTTCCGCTTCGGGGTAAAGGCCGCGGTGGACGTTGGCGCGGTAATTTACTTCGAAGTCGACCATGGCTTCGAGCACCATCGACGGAAGCTGCGAGGTGGCGGCGTTATCGAGGTACGCTAAATTAGGCCGATTGCGAAAGATCGGAAAGTCGCGCTTGATGTCTTCGATGGTACGACTGCCAGGTGTTTCCATAATTACGAGTTCAGGAAGGCGTCGGCTAGAACTTGTTTACTGCTGACGTCGTCCAAGCCGCGGGATTGCAGATAAAACAAGATGTTTTGGTCCGCGTGGCCGACGGTAGCTCCATGTTTGCACGAGACGTCGTCTGTGGCAACCTGGAGGACGGGGAGCAGATCGGCTTCGGCGGTGGTGCCGAGGAGGAGAGCGTCGAGGCGTTCACTGGCGACGGATCCGGCAGCGTTGGCGTCGATAATGATGGTGCCGCGGGCGATGGCTTTGGCGCCGTCGTTTAAGACGAGTTTGGTGGTCAGCTTAGAGGTGGCTTTGGCGAGATGGGTGACTTGGGTAAAGAGGTCAAGGTGACCAGCGACTTTTAAGGCGAAGCGTTCGGTGTAAGAAGTGTTAGCGGCGAGAGTGATGTGGTGAATACACCTGGAGTATTCACTGACAGTGCCAGTTAGAACAAGTTCGAGGCTCTGCTCGGCGGAAAGCGATGAGGTGATTGTGAAAGACGTGTTCGGCGCTAAGGAAAGCGCGAGGTGGCCGAAACCGGTTATTGATAACTCGCCGGCGCCGGATAAAGTGACAGTTCCCTCCCCTGCTAGCGTCAAAGAGTTATTGACGAGGCTGCCGGCGCCTGAGAATTCGAGGCTTGGCGATGCAAAAACTACGCCGGTGTAATTGGCGTTGATGTTAAGGCCGTAGTTTTTGACTAAATTGGGCATAGACTCATTTAAGGCCAAGGCTCGGGGTGCGAAAGTTCGTCGGGTCCTGCCGCTGCGGACCCCGCTGGGTGCTCGCAAGCTGCGCGCCCAAGCAGGGACCTCCCTTCGCGTCACCCGACTAGAGGCTTTTGGCCTGCCCCTCGCTACTTGGCCTTACAGGCTCGTAACAGTTTACTCTACTACCCCACACTCCCCGTCATTTCTAAATCGATGAGACGGTTCAGTTCGATGGCGTATTCGAGGGGGAGTTCGCGGACGATGGGTTCGAGGAAGCCGTTGACGATGAGACGGCGGGCGGCGTCGGCGTCGAGGCCACGGGAGGCGAGGTAAAACATTTCGGCGTCACCGATGCGGCCAGTCGAGGCTTCGTGGGCGACGGTTGAGGTTGGTGATTCAACTTTCATGGTGGGGAGAGTGTCAGTCGAGGAGGCGGCGTCGAGGAGTAAGGCGTCACAGACGACGCTGGAGGTGCTATTTTTGGCGCCGGGGGTGAGGCGAACGTAGCCGCGGTAGATGCTTTTGCCGCCGTCTTTGCTGACGGATTTCGACCTGATGGTCGATGAAGTGTTGGGCGCGACGTGGATCATTTTGGCGCCAGTGTCTTGAACCTGACCGGCTCCGGCGAAGGCCACGCCCAGGAAGTCGCTGCGAGCTCCCTCCCCACGGAGGATGCTGGCTGGGTAGAGCATGGTGAGGCCAGAACCGAAGTTACCGTTGACCCATTCCATCACGGCGCCAGCGTCGACCAAAGCACGTTTGGTGTTGAGGTTGAAAGTGTTCTTGCTCCAGTTTTCGATGGACGAGTAGCGCATGCGGGCCTTGGCGGCCACAAAGATTTCGACGCAACCGGCGTGCAAGGATTGGACGGTGAAACGTGGCGCGGAGCAGCCTTCGATGTAGTGCAGTTCCGCGCCCTCGTCGACCACGATGAGGGTGTGTTCAAACTGGCCGCCGTGTTTGGCGTTCATGCGGAAGTAGGCTTGGAGTGGAATGGTGACCTTAACGCCGGGCGGGACGTAGATGAAGGTGCCACCGCTCCAGACGGCGGCGTGCAGCATGGCGAATTTGTGGTCATGAATGGGTACGCAGCTGGTCATGAAGTATTTGGCGACGAGGTCTGGGTAGAGTTTGACGGCGGCGTCCATGTTTTCGAAAATAACACCCTTGGCTGACCATTCGGCTTTGAGGTTGTGATAAATAACGTCACTGTCGTATTGCGCGCCAACTCCAGCTAACAAATCCTGCTCGGTCTTGGGGATGCCTAGTTTGTCGAAGGTACTGCGAATTTCTGGCGGGACGTCGTCCCAACTTTTTTGCTCGTCGGTATCGGGGCGGACGTAGTAGACGAGGCTGTCGAAGTCGATAACGGATAAGTCGGGACCCCAGTTGGGCAACGGGGTTTTGAGGAAGAGGTCCAAGGCGGCTAGGCGCTTCTCCAACAACCAGCTTGGTTCCTCTTTTTGACGGGAAATCTCAACTACAACGTCGCGGCTCAGCCCGGGTTTGGCCTGGTATTTGGGCGCCCCCTGCTGTGATTCGTCGAGAATGGCGCGAAGGCCTTGCATAATGGGTCTATCCTAACACAACAGTGAGGGTTGACCAACACCGGGTGTTGATTATGAAGAACAGAAAGTAACCCGATGGTGCGGGGTGAGGCCGTGAGTCGAGATGGCGGCGAAGTGGGCGGCGGTGCCGTAGCCTTTGTGGGAAGAGAAGCCGTAAGCGGGATATTCGAGAGAGAGTTGTTCGAGGAGATTATCGCGGTAGACTTTAGCGAGAATGCTGGCGGCGGCTATTGATAAGATTTTGGCGTCGCCGTGAATGACGGATTTTTGAGGGATGATGAGATTAGGGACGCAGAATTTGCCGTCGACGAGGAGATAAGAGTTGGTGAGATCATCGATGGGCAAGGATTCGATGGCGCGGCGCATGGCCAGGAGCGAAGCGTGGTGGATGTTGAGATTATCGACTTCCGCGGCACTAGCTGAGGCGATGGCGAAAGAGATGGCGCGGCGGCGGAGATAGGCGTCGGCCTCCGCGCGTTGCTTGGCGCTCAAGGTTTTGCTGTCGCGGATGATGGCCCTGGCGTCGTCCTTGGGCATTATCGACGGGAGAATGGCGGCGGCAGCGACTACGGGGCCAGCTAGGCAACCGCGACCAACTTCATCCACGCCGATGATGGTGGCATGACCGGCGCGGCGGAGGGAGTTTTCGGTGCGGAGGGTTAAGAGGGGCATAAGTGGTGAGATTGTAGCACTCTAGAAGATAAGCTACACTCCTTGCATATGAAAAACTTGGCGAAGTTACTGGCGGTGCTGCAGATTACCAGGGAACAGCCGCAATATGGGTACTTTTTGAGTGGCGTGAGGGCGCATGAGACGTCCAACCTGGCCGAGCATCACTACCTCGTCAGCATGATTGCTTGGTTGTTGTGCGAGAATATTAATGAGGATGAGCAGTTGGTGGATACAGATGCGGTGATGAAGATGTGCATGCTGCATGACTTGGGTGAGTTGTTTGGCGGTGATTTGTCCGCTCCCCTGTCGAGAAAGAAGCCAGAGATGAAGGTGCATGCTAGGGCGCTTGAAGCCTTGAACTTTGGGTTTTTGACGGCTTTTTTGACGCCGAATGTCAACGCTAAATTAACGGCGATTTATGACAGGACAGAGAACAAGGACACGGACGAGGGGGTGATTGTGAAGTTTGCCGACATGATTGAGTGCCAGTTCTTTTTGGATCATATTGGTAGTAAAAGTGGGCATCGGCCGGACTTTTATGCCAATCATGTGAAGGCGCTGATTGAAAAGATTGAGAATCCAAGGGTGAAGGCTAAGATGCTGGATTTTGCGGAGGGATTTGAGAGGGATGTGTGGGGACAAGGGGCGAGGGCGGGCGATTTTATTATTAATCAGGAGTAATCGCCGATTATTGACTAAAAACGCCTGACGGTCTATTATTACCCCGCTTAGAGACACAAAATGGGTGTGTAGCTCAGTTGGTTAGAGCGTTTCTCTGATAAGGAAGAGGTCGATGGTTCGAATCCATCCACACCCACCAGAAAAGAGCCTGGGTAGCTCAGTGGTAGAGCAAGGGTCTGAAGAACCCTGTGTCGTCAGTTCGATCCTGACCCCAGGCACCAGAGGGTTAACAAAGTAGAAAATTTCGGGCTATAGCGCAGTTGGTAGCGCGCCTGGTTTGGGACCAGGAGGCCGAGGGTTCAAATCCCTCTGGCCCGACCAAAAAAACTTCAGCTTCGGCTGAGGTTTTTTTGTTGTCGACGAGGTGAGAGGCGCGGCCAAATCCCTCTTATGCTAAACAGAACGCGAGACTCGGGGAGTCCCTCGGTCGACGAAAGGGACACCCCACTCGTCTTCGTTCTGTTACAGTGCGTCATGACGGAAACGATCCGTTGCATGGGCATAAAAGGCGAAACGACCTGCAGCCCACGGGAGGGCGGCAAGTCGTTCGAGACGAGGGCTGGCTCGACTAGTCCTGGGAGCTAGCGAGGATGCGGTCGATGGTGGCGATGAGGATGTTTCCAGGATCGCCGCTCAGCAGGTTGCACTGCTGCACCAGAGGCGGGGTACGAACACTGGGCGCCAGAAATTTGCGGCCGTGCGTAGCGAGGATGACGGACAGGCGCTCACGACCGGTGTGCCGCAGTGCGCAGATGGCGGGGAGGACCGCTTCCGCCAGAGCGATCTCGTCTGGTTCGTTCGCCGCCAAGTGGAAGACGAACACGACGTCGACATCGAAGGTGAGGTAGGTCGCGACGATCTCGGCGATGCCTGGCCTCAGCTCACCAGCTGAGAGATACGGAATGAAGCGCCCGGTAGCACCAAGACAGTCCATGAGGGTGTTGCTGAACTGGTCGAAGCGGGTGCTGGCGACAAAGACGATGGGCTTACGAGTAGAAAGGACGGGCATGAGAACCTCGGGGACCAGCTCAGCTGGCCGTTGGGTGATTTGTGCGTCGACATACTAGCCTGATGTTAGCTAAAATGTCAAACAAAAAGCCCTCGTTGACCAGGAGGCCGCGAGGGTTTTTGTACTGAAATAAACCAGTGAAGAATTGACAACTTGGTGATTACAACGTCCGTTACCAACAATCTTGCGAAAGTTGGCCTCGACCTTAAAGGGTCTATCCCTAGAAAGGAGGTGATCCATCCACAGCTTCCGCTACGGATGCCTTGTTACGACTTCGTCCCTATTACTGGTCCTGCCTTCCGCCGCCGTAAAGCGACGTTCGGGCATTACCAATTCTCTTGACGTGACGGGCGGTGAGTACAAGACCCGAGAACGTATTCAAGGCGGCGTTATGATCCGCCTTTACTAGCGATTCCGGCTTCATGGAGTCGAGTTGCAGACTCCAATCCGAACTGAGACCGGTTTTCTGGGATTAGCTCCAGCTTGCGCTTTGGCATCCCTCTGTACCGGCCATTGTATCATGCGTGTTGCCCTGGACGTAAGGGCCATGCTGACTTGACGTCATCCCTTCCTTCCTCCCTCTTGCGAGGGCAGTCTCCTGCGAAAGTATAACGCAGAACAGGGGTTGCGCTCGTTACCCCACTTAAGGGTACACCTCACGGCACGAGCTGACGACAGCCATGCAGCACCTACATAGCGATCTCGAAGACGATATATGTTTCCAAATATCCACAGCTATATTTCAAGCCCAGGTAAGGTTCCTCGCGTTGCATCGAATTAAACCGCATGATCCACCGCTTGTGCGGGTCCCCGTCTATTCCTTTGAGTTTTAGTCTTGCGACC
>CAINGB010000031.1 GCA_903848275.1 Candidatus Uhrbacteria bacterium
GCTCCTGCCTTTCCTTGCTCACGAGCCCCACCATCAAAGGCTCGCGCTCAGCGAAGGGCGGAATTTCTCCCCCTAAACTCAACCACACACACCCGGAGTCCACCATGATCCCCACCATCAACATGATCGTTCACAACTGGTTCGCCGTCTGGTCAGCTGGCAGCGTCGACGAGGTCACCCAGATCTTCCAACAGGAGATCATCGGCACTATCTTCCTCTTCCTGCCCGTCTACCTCGTGTACGGCGGCATCGCCATCTGGGGTGCCAAGATACCCAAGGTGATGATGAAGATTCTGCCCTACATCATCGGCGCCAACGCCATGTTAGCCTTGATGCCCGTCCTCCTCCCGGTCGGCCTGGCCTACTTCATCGGCAGCCGCCTCTACCGGCACTACCACCCGCCGGCCCGTCAACCCGCCCATCACCCCCGACGTCGAGCCTACGGGTATGACGAGGAGACAGACGAAGAAACCAACCACTAAAACCAACTCCTACACGCACTTCTCGCGTATAGGACTTCACCACGTCGTTCGAGCAACGACGTGGCCCCCGCCTCCGCACAAATCTCATCGTTTGTGCCGAACCGGGGGCAGCAATCAGCTTCCTCACACATCAAACCCACTACCCCACGGAGTCACCCATGCGCAACTTCCTCATCGCCATGTCCCTCGTCGATGCCAGCTTGCTGGTCATCGCGTCCCTCACCTCCTGCGCCCGGCAGGACGGCGAGGTTGACCCCAACTTCGTTGCCACCGCCGCCCCGGCCATCGTGACCGTCAACGTCACTCAGCTGACGCCGGCCTCGTGCCGCGAGTTCGGTGAGTTAGCCACGTTGACCATCACCGCCAGTCAGGGCGAGGTCGAGCTCAACCAGCTCCACCTCAACCGCAAGTTGGACTTCGGCAACGACGCTGAACTCAGCTGGACGGACGGCAGACACATCGTAGTCTGGGAGCACGCCGGGCTCTTCCCGCGCAAGCTGGAGGCCAGCCGGGAAACCGAAAGGCTTCAAGTCCGCCCTGGCGACCCCGTGGTCTTCACGTTAAGTGTAGACCCGGACGACTGCCACGACTTTGGCTCACAAGCCATCGTGGACAGTGTGGCCTACTGGGACGTCGGCCTGAAGAAGACCATCGTCCAGGAGGTTGCCCCATGAGCGACGACCAGCCGGTCCTGCCGTCCGTTGTCTACCTCTTCACGGTTGGCCCAGACGGCCAGGCCACCGTCCGTCATGCAGATGGTCAAGTGCACGACATCCCGGTCCACGAATGGGATCGGTGTAGCACTGAGGAGGTAGTCGAATGCGCACTGCTGCAGACTACTGGCTAGGCGTCGTCGTGGTGCTTGGCCTCGCTATCATCATCTGGCGCAACCGCCAACCCCCGTAACCTCTTTCCTTCATTCCCTGGCCTCGGCTGGGGAATGTTGCATTTTTGCTTATTATCAAGTATCTTTTCGACGTCGGCCTTCTGCTGACAACCAATAACCAAGCACCACCAAGGCAGTCTATTCACCATGGAACGCATCCCCACTCCCGCCAACTCTCCCGCCTTCACCCCTCGTTCTGACCGCCACCTCACCGTCCTCAAGTTCCCACGTCGCCACCAACCTGATCCGTTTTCACCCCTTCTCCAACAGGTCGGCACGGAGGTCACCATCACCACGGAACTGACCCTCGGCTACCCGGTCTACCCCTCGTATTCCGGTTCTGGCAATGCTACCTTTCGCACTCTGCAGCGCAAGCTACAGCTGCAACTGTGGCAGATCGGTGACGTCCGTTGGCTCTCCCTGACCGCCGAACAACGTCTCGCCGCCAACCTAAACCTCGTGTTCAGCTGGCTGGCCACCCTGCACTGTAACACCGCAGAAACCATCTTCCGGCTGACCGCCATCTACACCGAGGCCCGCGACAATCGCTGGGACCTCGAGCGCATCCTCAAGGATCTGAAACGACGGAATCTGCTCCCAGACAACAAATCAACTGAACTCATGGAGCTGGTCGACGCCGTACTCAAGTCGCACCAAGCCACGCCGCACCTGCTGCGTCTCCAGTTCATCACAGCCAAGCCATACACCAATCTGCAGATCTTCACCGTCCTCCTCGGTCTGGGTACTCCCTGACCCTTCGCGCCATTCAGCTCTCCAGCTGGGTGGCGCGTTCTCTTTTTCCCTACCCCGCTACCCAACGGCCAGCTGAGCTGGTCCAGCTGCGCCCCTACTACCCTACCTTTACTTTTTTACTAATCTCTGCTATCTTTCCCTCGTTCAGGAATGCTAGACGGTTACTTGTGCGAGCCAGTAATGACTCACTCAAGAGGAAAGTCCGGACACCTCCGTAGCCGTAAGGTTGCGGGCCAAAAGACATCGCTAACGGCGATCGGGTATAAACGTCGCAAGACGCGAAGCCTAGGGAAAGTACCACAGAGACTATACTAACTTCGTCAGCAATGACGGGGCGAAAGGTGAAAAGTTCGCGTGTGTCGCAAGGCTAACGTGATCAACCCGTGGTGACACGGAGTTGTGGCAAACCCGTCTTGGTGCAAGAACAAGTTTGGTCGTTCGCCTGAGCCCCCGAGCAATCGTGGGCCTAGAGAGATTACCGTCCACGACAAAATCCGGCTTATCGGCTCCCCCTGAACACCAATTGTTACTCCCATCCCCCACTATCATAAGGCCGTCCCAAAAGGACGGTTTTGTGTTACACTAAACGCATTATGAAACGTGCCAATCTCGCCTTCGCCGCCGCCACCGTGCCCCTCGACTACCTCGCCTTAGTCGGAGCCGCCGCCGCTGCTTATAGTCTGCGTTTTGCCGACGCTATAATTCGCCAACGCCCAGTCGCCTTCTCCCTCCCCTTTAACAGCTATCTCCACGTCGTCCTCCTCATCGCCTTGGTCTTCATCGCGGTCTTCGCTATGACCGGCCTCTACCGCTTGAGTCCGCGCGGCATTGCTGTCGAAGCCAGTCGCGTCTTCCTAGCAACTAGCACCTCTTTCGCCGCTGTTCTGGCCATCGCCTTTTTCTCCCGTACCCTATTTGAATCCCGCTTTATCATGCTCGCCGCCTGGGCCCTCGCTGTTATCTTCGTTATCACTGGTCGCCTGGCCTTGCGTGGCCTGCAACGTTCCCTTCGCGCCTTCGACATTGGCCTCACGAACGTCGCCATTATCGGCAAAACCAAGAGCGGTAACGCCCTCCGCGACTACTTCACCGCTACTCGCCGTCACGGCTATCACGTCGTTGCTCAAACGGCGGACTTCGCTAGCGCCAAATCGACTCTGCTCAATCTCAAACATCACGACAGCCTAGATCTCATCATCGCGGCCGACCCAAACCTCAGTCGTCAGGAAGTAGAAGATATTAAATTCTTTACGGACGTCGAACATCTTACCTTTGCCTACTCGGCAGATCTCGTCCCCAGCGGCACCGCCCGGCCAATCATTCACACCTTTGCTGGCCTGCCCGTCATTGAAGTCCCCAAAACTCCCATGGGCGGTTGGGGAGCCATCTATAAGCGCAGCTTCGACATCATCGTCTCCCTCATCCTCATCATTATCACCCTCCCCCTCCAAATCATCATTGCTCTCGCCATCATGCTGGAGAACCCCGGGCCCATCTTCTTCGGCCTCCATCGTGTCGGCCAAGGCGGCCGCACCTTCCCCTTCCTCAAATTCCGCACCATGATTCGCGACGCCCACAAACTACGCTTTGACCCCGACTTCATCAAAAAATACGGCAACGAGCGCGAAGGCACGCCACTCTTCAAACTCCACAACGATCCTCGCGTCACCAAAGTCGGCAAACTCCTCCGCGCCTGGAGCCTGGACGAAATCCCCCAATTTTATCTAGTTTTAAGCGGCACCATGAGCTTGGTCGGCCCTCGTCCTCATCTCCCCGAAGAAGTCGCCAGCTACCGCCCTGAACAGCGCCAAGTCCTCACCATTAAACCAGGCATTACCGGCATGGCCCAAGTCAGCGGCCGGGCTAGCCTAGATTTCGCAGATGAGGTAAGACTGGACATGTATTACATTGAAAACTGGAGCCCCTGGCTCGACCTTATCATTTTGCTCAAAACGCCCCTCGCCGTCTTCGGCAAAACCGGGGCTTACTAGAGCTAAGTTTTAACTATGCGTGTCGCCTTCGTGCATGATCACTTGATTCAGAATGGAGGTGCTGAACGAGTTTTAGCCACTCTTCAGGCCATGTGGCCCGATGCCCCTACTTTTACCTTGGCCTACGATAAGCGGCACATGAACGCGGAATTCGGCCATCGCGACATTCGCACCTCCTTCCTCCAGCACTTCCCCGGCGGTCTTTCCAAACTCCGCTGGTTCTTGCCGTTCATGCCGACCGCCACCGAACGCTACGACCTTTCCGCTTTTGACGTCGTTATTTCCAGCTGCAGCGCTTTTGCCAAAGGTGTCATCACCACAGATCACACCGTCCACATTTGTTACTGCCATACCCCAACTCGTTACCTCTGGAGCGATAGCTTAAGTTACGTCGACGAACTGAAAGCTCCCGGCTTCGTCAAACACTTGCTGCCCTTCATGTTCACCTGGCTCCGCACCTGGGACAAACTCGCCGCGGATCGTGTCGACCATTTTGTGGCCAACTCCGAAGCCGTCAAACAACGCATCACCAAATACTACCGTCGCGACAGCACCGTTATCTATCCTCCCGTCACGGTCGACAAATTCCAAATCAGCGACGCCCCCAAGAAATATTTCCTTATTGGTGGCCGTCTTGTCGCTTACAAACGTTTTGACATCGTGGTCGAGGCTTTCACCAAACTCGGTCTCCCCCTCAAAATCTTCGGTTCCGGCCCCGCCGAATCTACTCTCCGTAAAGTAGCTGGCCCAAACATCGAATTCCTCGGCCGCGTCAGCGACGACGAACGCGTCAAACTATTCGAGGACGCCATCGCCTTCCTCCACCCCCACGAAGAAGACTTTGGCATCACCGCAGTCGAATCAATGGCCGCCGGCCGCCCTGTCATCGCCTTCCGCCGCGGTGGCGCCCTGGAAACCGTCATCGACGGCGTCACTGGTCAGTTATTCGACGAACAAAGCTGGGAAGAACTAGCCGACGTTGTCCTCCGCTTTGACCACACTAAATTCAACCCAACTATCATTCGCGAGCACGCCCTCAAATTCAGCGACACCGTCTTCCGCCAAGCCTTCAGTACCTTCGTCAACCAGAAATGGTCCGCGCACAAGCAGGAGAAGCTGGGGTTACTTTAATGAGCCCCCGCCAAGCACAGCGCAGGCGAAACGAGCGACGACTGGTCGAGAGCAAGGGTGAGGTAGTTCTTTACGAACCCGCGCGGTAGACTAGTCGGTAGCGAGTAGGCCAAGTAGCGAGGGGCAGGCATAACCTCTTGTAGTCGGGTGACGCGAAGGGAGGCCCCTGCTTGGGCGCGCAGCTTGCGAGCACCCAGCGGGGTCCGCAGCGGCAGGACCCGACGAAATCGGTTACCCCGAGCCTTGGCCGTAGAATGATTAGCCTGGATTGCTTCGCTGACGCTCGCAAAGACAGAAATGAGTTCAGTAATATATGCGAATCGCGATCGACATCCGTCATCTAACACACCCCCAACTTTCCGGCGTCGGCCTTTACACCGTCAATCTTATTCGTGCCCTCGCCCGGTGCGCCCCTCAGGTCGAATTTGTCCTCTTCGCCAGCGGCAGTAAAAAAACCCTAGCTCGCCTCCCCATCATCACTGCCCCGAACATCACACTCATTAAAAAACAAATCCCCAATCGCCTTCTTTTTGCTTTATTACGTCTACCCGGTGGGCCAACACTTGAGTCTTTCTTGCCGATGCCTGTCGACTGCTGGCTCTTCCCGGACGCCAACATTATCCGCACCAATCTCCCTTATGCTCTCACCGTGCACGACCTCTCGCACGACATTTTACCGCAGTTCTTCACTTTAAAGGATCGCCTCCGCAACCGTGTCGCCAACGTCAAAAAACTCACCAATCAAGCTCGCGTTATCCTCGCTGTTTCGCACAGTACCAAGCTCGACCTCATCAACCGTTGGCACATCAACGAGCGCAAAATCACCGTCACCCACTTGGGCGTCGGCTCACAATTCACACCTCACGTCGCCCCAAGTGACACTAACTATCAACGCGGCTACGGCTTAAACGGGCCCTATATTCTTTCGCTCGGCACCCAAGAACCACGCAAGAATGTAGAGAATATCATCGCCGCTTACAATAATTATCGTGCCTCATCCCCAACTCGTTTACAACTCGCTATCGGTGGCGCCAAAGGCTGGAAATACCAAAGCATCGTCACCGCTGCTCAGGCCTCACCCTATGCCGCCGATATTGTCTTCCTAGGTTACATTCACGAAAAGCATAAACCAGCGCTTTACCGCGGCGCTCAAGCTTTTCTCTTTCCCTCATTTTACGAAGGTTTCGGCCTCCCCGTCCTCGAGGCTATGGCTAGTGGCACGCCCGTCATCACCAGCTTCACCAGCTCCCTCCCAGAACTGCTAGGCGACGCTGGCCTCATGATCGACCCTTTCAACATCACCGATCTCACCACCGCCCTCACTCAACTTCTCACCTCCCCCGCCCTCCAGCAAACTTTCCGCACCCAGGGCTCCCTCCGCGCCCGTCTCTTCACCTGGGACAAAACCGCAACTCTCACTCTCGAAGCCCTTTTTCACTGTATACGTTGAGCGTATACACCGGTGAATACCCCTGGTTTATACCCCAGGGATATTCACCCTATTACCTTATCCACAAATAAAATTGACGCACTTTAATAATCACGGTTTAATATAATCAGCTACTCCCCGTACTATCTTTTTAGTGCTGGGATATTTTAATACAGCACGTCTCGCACACCTATGCGTAACGTCCAATTCGCTAACGAAGAAATTTATCATGTCTATAATCGAGGAGCTAATAGTCACCTAATTTATTTAGACGACGTAGACCGAATTCGTTTCCTGAAAGGTCTAATGTTATTTAACAACGAAGAAGTTCTACCGACTGGCAAAGCCCTAATCCGACTATGGCAAAATCCACAAAAATCAAAAAAATCTCTAGTAACAATACTTAGTTATACATTAATGGATAATCATTATCATCTGGTTCTTGAACAATTGGTCGACAAAGGAATAGAAAAATTCATGCAACGTTTAAGCCTAGGCTACACTAAGTATAGAAATCAACGTTATGGCAGTAAAGGGGTCATTTTCGGCTCTCCCTATAATGCGGTGCATATTGCTACCCAAGAACAGTTTTTACACATTACTCGCTATGTGCATCTTAATCCCTACGATCATCACGACTACGGCTGGCGTGAGGGAAAGGCTCGTTCACAAAGTGTTGTCAGCGAAATATTACGTGTCTACCCCTGGTCTAGTTACAGAAGTTATATTGGTCTAGAGACCAATATATTAATCGATAATCAACGAATAATTAGCTGCTTTGCTGGACCAAAAGATTATGAAAATTTCGTAATCTCTTGGACAACAAGGAGTGCCGATGTGTTATCAGGTCTAACAATCGACAACAACAATTTATAAGTGAATACCCCTGGGATATAAACCAGGGGTATTCACCCTCTACTCACTCACATAACCCTTACCCGTCACTCCAGTATCACCCGTACATTCCGTCGTCAAAATATCCCCCGTCTGCTGCAGCGACGAAGCTGTCACGCTATCCGTCGCCCGGAACGCACTGCCTGATAATAATTTTACAAATGTACCCGCATCATTCGCGCTCGGCGTCACACCCACCTCAAAATTAGCAGTCAATGGCGCGCTCGAAGCCGCTGCACTCGCCACCGTCCAGCTCACCACTCGTGAGGCAGCGTCATAAGTCACACTACCCGAGTCTGCCGTTGCCGCATTAGTCCAAGTTACCCCTGGCGGTAAAGTCGCAGAAACTCGCACGTCAGTTAGCGGATGCAAGGAATTATTCAGCGTCCACAGCAAATTATAGGAGGTCGTCTGTCCCACTTTGGGCGGCAATGGTCCACTGCCAAGCGGCGCTCCATCCGCTGTAAAATATCTCGCCGCAGCTGTAAAATGCGTATCCGAATTCAAAGTAATCGTTAACGGCTGGCTCGAAATTGTCACGCCATTCACCGTGGCATGCACAGCCACCGTCCAACTCTGCGCTTCAGTTGCCACTACGATCGCCTTAACAGGAAAAATCAAATTCCTCGTCTTACTATCATGAGTCGCTAATGTACCAACGGTCTTAGCGTCAAACGCTATGCCATCTTGGGTCAATCTACCATTATCCAAGCTCGCATCCTTCCACGTAATCGGCACCTTCTTATCAGCTGCCGCCTGAAAATCCACCACTAGACTGACACCAGTCAGCGGCTCTTCGCCAGTATTCTCATAACCAACCGTCACTCGCAGCTGGCTACCAGGGTCCAATGTGACGTTACTCGTCGCCCCATTCGCGGCCAAACTCAAACGCAAGCCATTCCCAATGATATTCGTAAAGACACTACTCTGCGCCTGCACCATGGTCACGTCCCCCAACTTTAGACTTGTCTTACCAACCATCTGCACCACGTCGCTCATATCCGCCGACCACGATCCAGTCAGCGTCATCACCTGTTTAGCGTGCGGCACCAAGTTCACCAAAGTCCAAGACGTCGGACCAGCCGGCACCAATGCTGGGTCACTAGTCGTCAGCAAAAAGCCGGTCGGCATCACTACCTCGGTCGTCACGTTGGTTGCCTCAACTTCACTCGCGTTCTCCAACGTCAGCGTATACATTGCACTTTCTCCTGGAGACGCCTTATCTGGTCCACTCATCGTCAACACCAAACTACTCTCGTTGCTGCTAGCCGTAGTCGACGCCACTGCCGTAAAATCCGCATTAAAATTCGCCGGTCGGTACGTCGCCAACGCCTGCACTGTATTAGTTGAAGGCACAGTGGCTAACCAAGTACCAGCCATTACTATCTTCCCCTCCGTACCAGCCTGAATGCTACCTAACTCAAAAACCTGCTTGACTAGATCAGTTGGTACCGGATCAATCGTCGTCGGAACAAAACCAGCTGGCACATTTACATCAATATTCAAATTAGCCAATGGTACGCGACCATTATTTTTGTAATGAATTGTGACCGTAGCCGCTGTACCGCTAGCAATCTCAGTCGACATCTCAATGCTCATCGTCAATGGATCTGCCTTAGCTACCGCAAAAAAATTCATGTAAACCACAAATCCGATAACGGCCAAAATTGTAGCAATCAACAATGACAATACAATCGTGACCAACCATCTTGTCACTCGTGATCCTGCTTTATCAAGTTTTCCCAAATCATCACGTTTTTCTCCATAAATAGCCGCCAAACCCTCGTCCATCGCCTGTTCTGGCGAGACTTCCACCTCTGGCAGAACCTTTGGCAAGTGCGGCTTCTTTTTAAGCATACTATTCCCTACTTAGTAATGCTCGGTAGAATTGATCACTTTCGTTGTTATTCTCAACCGCTGTCTTACCACCAAAGCCCTCCGTCGACGCCCAAACAGTCGCCAAATTAGCTGGTAAATCAAGAGTAATTGAAGTCTGACGTGACTCCACCCCAGCCTGTTTTTGCACCAACATCGTGTACGGCAATAGCTTACCCAAACCAAGTTCAGCCTTAGCAAAACCAACCAAACCACCAGCTTGAGCCGGCAACACAGAAAATGGTAAACGGTAAGTTAAATGCACCACCTGCGTCTCACCTGGTGCCGTCTGCATCCAGTTGCCAAACACCGTCTTTCCTTGTTCATCCCACACGTCAGTGCCAGTCACCAAGTCCTTACCGACCTTAGTCATTGCCACCGTCAAATCTTCGTCATTAGCGAGCGGTATGTCAGAGGTCTCAAACAATGTTTCGTCTGGCACCTCAAAGCCATCAGCCGACAATAGCTGACTCCCCTGTGGCACATACAAGCGCAAATAATCCACGTTATTACGGCCGCTGAACACCGCGTCTGGCAAACCGTGATGGATCTTAGTAATCGTCACTTTGTCGACCACGCTCCCGTCATTAGCCACATCCGCCACCACCTCGACGTGCTGCTCAATTACTGCGTCAGTCTTACCACCACCCAAGTTAGTATCCACCATCATCAAATAATCGCCTGTCGTATTCTTCATCGCCCCGGTCCAACCCAAACCATTCATCGCCGCCTGCAACTCATTGTTATCAAAGAACACTTGTATATCCTTACTATGCAAACCCTGACCAACCACGTCGAGCATAGCCATAAAGGTTGGCATATCAGCCTTAGTCATGCGATCAAGCAAAATCGGCGCCAAGTCACTGAGGAAAGCCTTCGGGGTATTCAAAGTTGGGTCAGCATCAATTTCCACTGCCTTCTCCGTTTCAAACAAGAAGTTCTCAGCATCAATCGTAATACCATAATTAGACATCTCGATCGGACCAGTTAGAGCCAACAGCTTCGTAATAAACGTAGCATTCACCGCTAACACGCCATCCGTTGTTGGGCCACCGGCATGCTCATAGAACCACTGGAACTTCTTAGCCGACGTTGGGAAGTCCGGAAACCAGTTAGCGTCCTGCATCTCCCAGCGAGCCTTAAGTAACTGCAATGGTCCAGGTGCTGCCACAAATTTAGTCAGCTGACCTTGGACGGCATAAGTTCCACCGCCCGGCACATCCATTTGTGCGATGGCCCCATGATGAATGTCCATCTGCGCAAAACTACCAATAAATCCGCCAGTTGGACGCAATTCTGTATTATTCTGGAAAGCCACTAAATAACGCATATCGCCCTGCGCTCCGAGCATGGTCTGCAAAGCTGCCGAGAAAGTCAGGAACTCATGCATTGCCGTAGACAGTTGTGGTACATAAGTCTGCAAATCTTTGACCTTCTGCTGATAATCAAGTGGCACCACCTTGGCATCCACCATCTTCAAACCAGCCATAGCTGCATCAACATGCGGCGACATGTCCGTCACCGCCGTCGTCAGCAGGGACAATTTAGCTACCACATCCGTCGACTCCTTACCGCCCACGCTCGCCGCTGTAGCACTCATGGTCTGTGCCACCGTGGCCAACTCCCGACCAGCCGCAATCAACCCTTTTACCGAATTATAGGTCCTGTCCGTTTGTGGAATAACATTCACCACCGCCACGACCGATGATTGCATGCCATCCAGCTTAGCCTGAGCTTCGGAAAACTGCGCCGCAGCTCGCGAGAACTCATCATTCGCCACATCATAACGCTGCCCGGCCAAGTCCGCCGCGCCATGTCCAAAATCGCCCAAAGCTGCCGCGCTCGAGGCCGCAATCGCTGTCGAATCAGCCCTGGCAGAACCAAATGCCTGCAAAGCATGAAGTGGCAGCACCAACAGCATCGCCAACCCCGTAAACGCCGCCAGCGCTCGTTGCCAACCCTGTGGCATGGCAAACAACCGCCAGCTCGTCACTACTCGTTCAGCCTCTATTGGCATCTCTTCGCTCTCCCTCACCTCATCGTTTACAACATTGATGACATCGAATCTGACCGGCGGCTGACCCGACGCTTCACACATCATGGACACAACCGATGGGCTGGCCTCACTTATCGATTCAGGCCTCTCTTCACCAGTTTCAGGCTCTAAATTCCCTGGCAGAAACTCCTCCAAATCAACAGTCTGCAAAGCTAAGTGGTTAAACGCCTTCACTATCGATGCTGTCTTTTCTACTCGATCAGCCTCATCAAACGTCGGGATATCGAGCGTTATATCCATCTCCGACAACTGCCCACGCAGTTCCTCCGTCGTCGTCAAAAACTCTGGTCGCGTCAAACTCAAAGGCACCGCATCATCTTCTTCGCTACTATCAAAAATCAAACTAGCGGCCAATGCTTCCACCCCATTCGCTTCTAGCAATGGCCTAACTTCATCGCCGCGCGACAATTTAATAATATACGGTGAAGGCGCGTTGCCAAGCCCTCGTTCAACGCGAATATGTCGCTCAATCCTAGCATCGGCCACATTCTGCAACAACACCGGCAACGCATCGTCAAACATGCCGGGTGCTGCCACCACGGTCACATTCTTGCGTTGCTTAATGAAGTTTTTTGGCTGCCGCATACAGTTCTAAGGTTTTTTTAGCTGTCGTTTCCCAGTGATAACCTTCGGCCCGTCGCTTCCCCTTTTGTCTCATTGAATCAGTTACTGCCCGATCCTCAGCCGCCTCATTCATAATCTTCATCAACTCTTCTTCATCATCCGGGTCAAAATACCGCACGTCATCACCCAGAATTTCTGGCATCGAAGCCGCTTTCGATGAAGCAACTGGCGTACCGTGACTCAGCGCCTCAAGCGGTGGAATCCCGAATCCTTCAATTCGTGAGGGATAAATGAACAAATTAGCATGACTATACAACGCTGCGATTTCCTCGTCTGTTGGCAAATCTACAAATCTTATCGAGTCGCTAGGTATGCCCAACTCTCTAGCTTCCAATTCCAACTGCTGGGAAAATATGTCACGCTTTCCGGCTAACACCACTTGCATGGCAGGATGCCGATGATGAAACCTAGCAAAGGCTTCCAGCATAAAGGCCAAGTTCTTGTGCGGATAAGCATTGCCGACGTACAAGAAATATGGCTCGTATACTCCCAAATCACGCAAGCTGACCCGACTACCGTCTAGTGGTGAAGTTACACCGTTGTGAATAACCGTAATTTTCTGCGACTCTACTCGATAATGTCGTAACAGCGACGCTTTAGTGAATTCAGACACGGCAATTATCTGCCGGCTGCGATAAACTGCATGTTCAAGCGCTAACCTGTGTCCAATCTGTTTAATCCCGTGAATAAACGGATTGCGTGTAGTCGCATGAGCTGAGTCGGCGTCTTCAAGTAAAATGAGGTCGTGAATTGTCACTACAAACGGCACACGGGAAAATATTGGTACATTCCAATGTGGATAATGCATCAGGTCGACCCCCGCCGCCGCCACCTCACGTCGCATCACAATCTGTTCAGCGAGCGTATACCAAGGTACGTCGACAAGTCGCTTACTAAAATTATGATTAGTAATTATGCACTCGTGAAAATTAGCTTTCCGCAAGAAAATCACGTACGAATTGAGTTTATCTACGCTTTGTAAATGCGTAACTAACTCAGCGACATAGCGACCAAGGCCGCCCCCGCCTGTTCGTGGACCGTAAAATCTTGCATCAATACCAATCCTCATACCCATATTTTACCACACCCTGGGGATAAATTGTGTGCAGAAGTATGTTAAGCTGTGTACAAATCTTACTGGGACACTCTGGCCTTGTAGGAGCGAGCGGATATCGCATTCCCCCATGACGACGCCAAGACCGGCCCGTGTGGATTTCTCTCGAGTTCGACGAGAGCTTTAAGAAATCTACCGGTCGCCATTCCAAAATCTACTCAGTTAAGAAATGTGGCGGTCGTGTCTGCAGCTAGGAATGGGGGAATGCGATATCTGCGAACGAATATTAAATAGCAAAAAATATGTATCGTGGCGGCATCGAAGTAATCTCCGGTTGCATGTTCTCCGGTAAAACTGAAGAACTACTTCGTCGTATTCGACGCAGTGAACTTGCCCGTCTTCCCGTACAGCTCTTCAAGCACGCCTTAGACGAACGCTATACAACTGGCCACGTCGAAAGCCACTCCTCCATGAAATTGCCCGCCACCGGCGCCATGACTGTGGCGGAACTGCGCAGCAAACTCGACCCGCACGCCCAAGTCATTGGCATCGACGAAGCCCAATTTTACGACGAGTCGATCGTTCCCTTTGTCATGGAACTTGCGGATCGTGGTCGCCAAGTCATTATCGCCGGCTTGGACAGC
>CAINGB010000032.1 GCA_903848275.1 Candidatus Uhrbacteria bacterium
CTCTCACGGCATCTCCACTTATTGGGCCGTCAGCAACCCCCCCACTTACTGCGTCTCAGGCGCTGCTCACTGTTTCTGGTGCTGCTTTTGGAGCCTACGGAGGAACATGCTACGTTAAGTTCACTTCTGGACCCAATTCCGGAGCCATATTCGCAATCGATGCAAATGACGCTACTACGATTACTATCGATTTAAATGGCGCAGCTTTAAGCGCTGTAAGTGGTAATACATTTTCAGTGACGAAATTCTGGACCTTGGCAGAATTGTTTAATCCTGCGGTCTCGACAAACGACCCGACGACAACCGGAAACGCGATTGTTCTTTCGAATAACGCGTCCGGTGGCAACCGCCGCACAGAAGTGCTTTTTTCCGACCTAAACACTGCCGACGTCGATTTGGCTGCTTCGGCGACCTATTTTATTCTAAAAGGTGTTGTCGGACCTCCTGCTACACCCAATCAATGGAGGCAACAAGGTGGAGACGGAAGTGATGCAGGTGGTGTACAGCTATGGCCAGATACTTATTTTACCATTCGTCATCGTGCAACTGTCACATCAAACACAACATTTACATGTAATGGCGAAGTTGATGCGACGAATACCATCATCCCTTTGTTTACCCGGGCTGGTGGAATCAACGAAAAGCGTGATAATCCGAGACTTATGACGCGTCCAGTGGATGTAACATTGGATAACTTAAATCTGGCTCAAACTCCGGCGTTCATTACGTCATCCACAGCTTCGGGTGGAAACCGTAGAGACGAGCTTATGGTGTTTGACAACGCAACTGCGGGAAATGATAAATCAGCTTTCAAAACTTACTACTTTCTGGGTAACTCAACCCCACCCCAATGGCGTCTCCAAGGTGGAGATGGATCTAATGTCGGGAGTCATGTGATTTCTGCGGGTCAGGGGTTTGTCATCCGCAAATATGGCACGGCAACTGGTGAAACGGTATTTTGGAATAATACATCAGCGTATTAAATTTGGGAAGGTGTAAGTAGTTTGCAGGAAATTATAAAGCCATAAAATGAATTCAAACAAATATTTAGGCATGTTGCTTGGGCTAGTCGCCTTGGCTAGTTCTGCTAGTGCGGCTATCACGATTAACGGCCAGTATGGTGTGGCATTTAATGTTAACGGAACTACGCCTGTTGACTCAGGAACCTTGTGGATACTGGTGGTTGACGCGAATAACGACAATTATATTGCGGGAATGTCCTTAGACTCATCCATTGCGCAATTAGCTGGCACGGCCCCCGGGTTAGCAACGATTAATTCAACATTTGGCGGAAAGAGCATCTCATTAGGCAGCTCCTTTGGCTTGGATACTGTCTTTGCTTTGGGTGGATTTAATCCGCAAGCCCTTGGCGTGGCTGGTTCCGCATCCACTGCGGTTTCTGGTCTTACGCTTGGAACTAATGGTTTAGCAACAGGACTCAAATACGGTTTCTTTTTCTTCCCAGGCGTAGCATATACCACTCAAGGAGCGACGTATAATGTTGGATCTTCTGTTGGTGGAGTGAATAGGACTACTGCTGACGTTGGGGGTGGGACAGCCGGCATGATCATTCCTGCCAATGGCGCTACGCCTTTCCAAGGAGCAAGTACCTTTGCTGGTGGTGAGATTGGTGGCTCCACTCCGGATAGTAGCTATGCTGCTGTTACTCTCATCCCCGAGCCCTCCGTCGCACTTCTAGGAGCGTTTGGAGCCCTTGGGTTACTTCGTCGTCGCCGCAACTGAGGCGGTGCGAACATTGAACTTCGAACGTTCAACATCGAACGTCGAAGTAGAAGAGGTGAAAGTTATCGGTTATCAGAATC
>CAINGB010000033.1 GCA_903848275.1 Candidatus Uhrbacteria bacterium
CTCGGAGCCGCGGCCAGGAACGACGGGTTCAACCCCGCCAACGCCACGTTCGGCCAGAAGGTGCATGCCAGCCAGGACGAGCTCCTCAAGGACGTGCCGAAGGAGATCCAGGTGCTCATCTGCACCGAGACGGAGTTCCTCTTTGGCGTCGGCTGCTCGTGCTTCGTGTGTCTCTACCGCGATGGTGGGCGCTGGCACCTCGACCGCAGCTGGGCTGGCCGCGAGTTCGACGGCTGGTACGCTGTCCTCGTCTCTGCGAGTAAGCTCTTGGTCCCTTGAT
Source organism: Candidatus Uhrbacteria bacterium (assembly GCA_903848275.1). GTDB lineage: Bacteria > Patescibacteriota > Patescibacteriia > UBA9934 > UBA9934 > UBA11707. The sequence continues at coordinate 281 of CAINGB010000033.1, forward strand.
GAGCCCTGCCCTCTGACCCTTTGTACTTTGTCACTTGTGACTAGTAACTGGGTCCTAACCGGAGTCTATGCAGCAATGCGAGACTCCGGTTTTCCGTTTGGGCTAATTTTTTGTATACTGGTGCTGGAGTCGGCTAATGCATCAACGGTTACTGATTGTTGGTCGCCCTCTCTGGTGGCTGTCAGGTGAGAATTGCTTTGGCTAATGGCTCGCCCATAAGCGCTATGCCAGAGGGTTGGAGTGAGAGTGTCTGGCAGACATCTAAAACATGAAATTACTCGGTGCTCTACACTGGTCGATTAGTGAGCCTAGATTATAGTGTTAGGCTCCGAGATCGCGCGTAAAATTCAGCCTTGAGAATATTCGAGGGGCAGTGTTCCAGAAGGTGTAGAGCGCAAATTCCTCAATGGCAACGGCAACTCGTACTTCGTGTGCCTCTACCGCAATGGTGGGCGCTGGCACCTCGACAACAACTGGACTGACAACAAGTTCAACGGCAAGTACGCTGTCCTCGTCTCTGCTAGTGATTTCATGACTCTCTGGATGAATCGTTCAGAGAGTTTGTGTTTTTGCCAAGAGGTCTTTTATACCAGCCACCGAGCATACGACCAGTTTCTTCGAGCTGTAAAGATAGTTGAAGATAGTGAGGTTGATCAATAGAACCAGTCTCAAAAAGTACGAGTAGCAGAACTTTGATAGTATCTAATTTACGTAAAGAGTTTTGAATAGCTGGTAATTTATCTTTGGCGGCTGTGAAGCTGGCGATACTAATACTTTCGATTGTTTCGATGAACAGATTATCAATACGTAGGCCGAGTGAATAGCGATGGAGTTTATCCATGCTCGAGTAGAATTTGAACCAAATTAAATAAACTGTTTTGAATTTATGCAACAAGGGGAGCAATTTAGGGATGGGCAAGTTGCTACTCCGTTGGGGGGGGGGGTGACATTAATGGATGCTTGGTTGGAAAGATTTTGTTCGAGCATAAGTATGAGGAAATAATTAGTTTAGAAAATCTGTTCGAAGCATGGGGTGAGTTTAGAGTCGGCAAGAAAATTAAGGCGGCCGTGCAGAGATTCGAGCTAAATCTCATGAGTAACTTAATTACTTTACACGAAAGTTTGACGGATGGCACTTATCGTCATAGTGAGTACAGGACCAGAATTATCAATGATCCAAAACGGCGGGTGATAAATGTGGCAGGTGTACGAGATAGGGTTTTGCACAGGGCGATTTACAGGAAATTATATCCGTTCTTTGATAAGTTGTTTATAGCAGATTCGTTTTCGTGCAGGAATGAGAAAGGGACACATAAGGCTTTAGACAGGTTTAAATTGATGGCGGGGCAAGTGTCGATGAACAACAGACGGACTTGTTGGGTGTTGAAGTGTGATGTGCGGCAGTTTTTTGCGTCGATTGATCAGCGGGTATTGTTGCAAATTCTCAGTAAACGAATCGTTGATAAGAAGATTATGTGGTTGCTAGCAAGGATTATTAGTAGCTTTTCGTCGTCGAGGCCTGGTGTCGGCCTGCCGCTGGGAAATTTGACCTCGCAATTGCTGGCTAATGTCTATTTGAATGAGTTGGATCAGTTTGTTAAACAGAAGATGAAAATAAAGCATTATATTCGTTATGCTGATGATTTTGTGCTGTTGTCGAGGGATAAATACGAGTTACGGAGGCTACTTTATGTGATTAGCGATTGGTTGAGTGCAGAGTTGAAACTGTGGTTGCATCCAGCGAAAGTGTCGATTAGTACGATGGCGAGCGGGGTTGATTTCTTGGGTTGGGTGCACTGGCCGGAACACAGAATTCTGCGTGGGGTGACGAAGAAGAGAATGTTGAGAAAAGTTGAGATTGGGGTAGGCGAGAATAGTTTGGCGTCGTACAGAGGTATGTTGAGTTGGGGCAATACGTATGAGTTAAGTAAGAATTTGGATGATCAATGAACTTCGATAATAGGTGTGCCAGTGGCTGGAGTGTAGAGAGTGGCGCAGTGATTTTTGTAGAGGAGTTTGTTAGAGAGGAGTTGGCCGGTGCGTTTGTTGAAGCTTTTGCGGTAAATAGCGTTCTCGCGGAAAATGCGGCCGGATTTTTTGGATTTGGTGAAGCGGTGATTAGCTTCGTGGATTTTGTAGGAGATGGGGGTGAGAGCCGAGGAACGTATTTCACCGCGCAGATGGGTGGCGTCGACGGAGATAAGAATTTGGAAAGTTAGTTTGGTGGGATTGTAGAATTGGAGGTCGACGTAGTTGTAATAGACAGCGGCGCCGGTGCCGAAGGGCAGGACACGGCCGGAGTCAGGGAAAATGTCGTAACTGTGGCGATGGCGTTCAGTGACGACAAGCGGGGAATGGAGCGCCATCCAGTAGAGTAGATTGGCTGATTGGCAGAGGCCGCCGCCGATACCTTCCATAACTTTGCCGTTGCTCAGGAGCATGCCGGTGACGTAGCCTTTTTGTTTGGTGGCCCAGCCGATAGTACGCCAAAAAGAAAATGTTTCGCCTGGTTTGATGATGATGTTATTGATTTTGGCGGAGGCGAGTTTGAGATTAATTATTTTGTTTTGTTGTAAGTGTTGATTTGAATCGCCGAGTTTGCGGAGAAGAACTGATTCGTGGGAGGTGACATGGAATGGTAATGGAGTTGTTTGTTTGGTGGTGGCAAGTTTTTGGACAAAAACCCAACGGAGCCAACGCAGTAGGCGATAACGCCAAATACTAATGGTGTAAAGAAAAGGGAAGTGTTGGCCGAGTTTCATAATTACTTGCGGTTCCAGGTTTGAGTAGCGGGGACGGGGAAAGTGCCGAGTTTTGGTTGACGGTTGTGGATGTCGATGGCGATGGGGGTGATGGTAATGGTTTTGGCGTCGATAGTGATTTGCAGCATCAGGCCTTGAGTGGTGGCGACAGACCAATCTTGGTCGAAGACAAAGTTGCCGAGGGAATAAGCAACGGGAATATTGCCAACGGTTTTGATTGGTTCGATGATGTGCGGGTGGGCGCCAACGATGAGATCGGCACCGGCGTAGGCAAACATTTGAGCGGCGTCGACCTGGGCTGGGGAAGGCTCGACTTGATATTCGTTGCCCCAGTGTGGCATGACAATGACGAAGTTGCCGGCAGCTTTTTCGGCTATGATAGCGGTAGCGATGGTTTGGGGATTTTCGAGAAAGGCGTGGAAGCCGATGAGGGCTATTTTGAGGCCGTTTTTCTTGACGTGAGCAATGTGAAGTTGACTTTCGAGGGGGTCGCCGAAAGTAGTGAGACCGAGGTCGACTAAGGCTTGGCGGGTGGCGTCGGTTACGGTTGGGCCGAAGTCGTCGCCGTGGTTGTTGGCCATGGATAGGTCCGTGAAGCCGGCGTTTTTTAGACCAATGATGTGTTCAGGCTGGGTGTCGAAAGCGAGGATGCTACCTTCGTCGCGATAGATGGGGCGAACTGTGTCTTCGAAATTGCCGATGACGAGGTCGGAACCTGACCATTGATCTTTGATGGCGGCGAAGGGGTAGTCGATGCCGTTGGCAATAATGGACTTTTCGACTTCGCGGGCCAGCATGATGTCGCCGACGAAAGTGATTTTTACAGCGGGGTAGCTGGGTGGCGGGGTAGGGGCGTAGTTGGCCGCGGTGGCGAGAGTGAGATGAGATAGGCCTTGACTAGACTCGGATGAGGTTTTGAGAGGTGCAGCAAAAGTGCCCCAGACAGCCAGGAGTGAAAGACCGAGAAAGCAGAGAAGTAGAGGTGGGCGAGAGAACATGAAAGGAGTATAAGATAGAAAAGCTGAAACAACAAAAAATACCAGCCGGAGCTGGAATCTTTTGGAGCGGCAGACCGGGGTCGAACCGGCGACCTTCTCCTTGGCAAGGAGACGTTCTACCACTGAACTACTACCGCAATACGCTCAATTGCGGGGGAAATATAACATTACTAAGGTTTTGCGTCAATGA
>CAINGB010000034.1 GCA_903848275.1 Candidatus Uhrbacteria bacterium
AGCTTCCGTCAACGCGTTCTTGGCATCCATCATGCCGGCCCCAGTTGTGTCTCGCAACTTCGCTACCTCACTTGCGGTAATTGCCATAGGGTAATTTTTAGGAAGTTCTATTTAGGCCTTAGTATCGGTCTTTTTTGTCTCAGACATGACCTTGTCTTTCATCACGATGTCGAGGTCGGCGATCGTTGCTTCGGCATTGGCAGAAACCTTTACTTCATCTTCAGCACTGCCACGGGTTTCCACAACTGCCTTGGCGCTAGCCACGGCCTTAGCCTTACCAGCCTTAACAGCTTCAGCCATCAACTTGGCAATCATTTCAAGTGAACCAACAGCGTCGTCATTAGCTGGGATTACGTAGCTAATACCAGTTGGGTTGACGTTGGTGTCGACAATAGACACGATCTTCACCTTAGTGGCGACAGCTTCACGCAAAGCTGTCTTGTCGTGACGAGCGTCCAACATGAACACAGCTTCTGGCAAACGAGTCATGGTGCTGATACCACCAATTTTCTCTTCCAACTCTTCAATCTTACGGGAGAACTGCAACTGTTCGAGCTTGGTGTACTTCTTCAAGTCGCCCTTCATGGTCTTGTCCTTCAGTTCCAAGTAGGTCTTAATCAAACGCTGGATCTGTGGGAAGTTGGTGAAAGTACCACCCAACCAACGAGTGTTAACGTATGGCATGCCGCAGTCCAAAGCGTACTTGGCGACGATATCCTGAGCCTGACGCTTGGTTCCGACGAACACGATGCTACCACCGCGGGAGACCAAGTTCTCGACGTAGCTCAAAGCCTTCTCCAACTGCTCCTGAGTCTTCTCGAGGTCAATTACGTGCACGCCACCACGAACACCGTAAATGTATTCGCGCATCTTTGGGTGCCAACGTGAGGATTGATGACCGAAGTGAACGCCGGCCTTCAACATGTCTAAAAGTTCTGGTGTTGGCATAATATATGTTCCCTTTTAAGCCACGACCCGCACTGCCAGAGCCTTGTAAACAAGGCAGGGACTGACTAGCGAAACCGGATCTGAGTGATGAATAAGTGGCCGAAGTGTAGCGAAAAGAGCGCTTAGAGTCAAGGCCTAGAAGGCTTGATGAACATCGCATCACCAAACGAAAAGAATCGATATCCAAGTTTTTTCGCCAACTCATACGCCGCCAACACCCTTTCGCGTCCAGCCAAGGCCGACACCAACACCAGCAAGGTCGACTTCGGCAAATGAAAATTCGTAATTAACCCATCAATTACTTTGAACTCGAATCCAGGTGTAATAAACATATTGATTTCCCCAGAATACGCCTGTAGTTCGCCAAATTTTGCCGTCACACCTTCCAGTACTCGCACCGTCGTCGTGCCCACGGCAATTACCCGTCTTCCCTCTTTTTTCGCTTGTTTCAGCCTCTTTACCGTCTCCTCATCAACACTCACCAGCTCGCCATGCATCTGGTGCTCCTCAAGCGTCTCTACCTGTACCGGCCGGAACGTCCCGAGGCCGACGTGGAGAGTCACGTATTCCGTCTGAATTCCCTTGGTTTTAAGCTTGGCGATGAGTTCAGGAGTAAAATGGAGTCCTGCCGTCGGCGCGGCCACACTCCCCACCTCTTTCGCGTAAACCGTCTGGTAGGCCACCTCGTCGACCCCTTGCGCCATATACGGCGGCGTGGGAATTACTCCATGGTTAGCGCAATAATCCAGCATTTCGGCCACGGTTCGCCCAGTAACAATCGTCACCACGCCGTCCGCCTGCTTAGCCTTAACCGAAGTTCCAGGTAGCGGCAAATCAGCCCCCACCACAAACTTCCGCCCTGGTCGCAGCAACACGTCAGCCTCCCCCTCACGAATCCGTAAAATGAGGATCTCTACCTCGCCACCAGCTTCATCCTTAAACAACAAACGCGCCTTAAACACCCGTGAACTATTAAAAACCAGCACGTCCCCCGCCACTAATTCCTCAGTAATATCGTAAAAATGCCTATCTTTCACCTCGTCCGAGCCTCGACTAAGCACCAACAAACGGGAGCTATCCCGCGGAATTACCTGTTTTTGCGCAATAAACTGGGGCGGCAAGTCGTAATCAAAATCGGCAATTGGCGTTGGCATAGTCGCCACAGCGTAATCGATTTCTTCTTCATAATCAACCCTAAGGGTTGGTCAATCCTTAGGGTTGACGTTGACAAGAACCAGCAGAAATGATAGTTTTCTCCCATAAATCACCCTGGCCCTGTATACAAAGCAGCGCCGTACCCATAGCTATGAAAGCTGGTATCCATCCAAAATACTTCCCAGAGGCTCAACTCGTTTGTGCTTGTGGCGTTACCTACACCACCGGTTCAACCAAGGAACGCATCGACATTGAAGTCTGTGCTGCTTGTCACCCATTCTTCACTGGTAAACAGAAGATCATGGACACTGCTCGCCGCGTCGAGAAGTTCACCGGTCGTACCGCCGCCAAGTCGGAAGGAGTCATGACGAGCAAGGACAAGGCCGCCAAAGCTGCTGCCCGTACCAAGGCCAAGGCCGACAAGAAAGCTGCCGCCGCTTCTTAGCGACGCTGACGAAACACCCCGACTTCGGTTTGGGTGTTTTGTTTTAGGGTGTAGAATGACGTCAGACTTAAAATAAATTATGGACTACCAGAAATTAGTAGCCGACCAAGAAAAAAAGCTCGCTGTGCTGGAAGCCGATCTGATGGATCCGGCCACTTTCAACGACCAAAAAAAATTGCGCGCTACTAACATGGCCTTTCTCGCCACCGGCCGTACAGTTGCCATCGGTCGCAAATACCAAACCCTCATGAACAATCTCAAAGATGCCGAGTCTTCTTTGAACGACGCCGATCCTGAAGTCCGTGCCATGGCGGAAGCCGAGGTGGCCGAGATTACGCCCCAACTCCCAGCTGCCGAAACCGCGCTCGAACTCGCCCTCCTCCCCCGCGACCCCAAAGACGACAATGACGCCATTATAGAAATTCGTGCTGGCACCGGTGGTGACGAAGCTGCTCTCTTCGCTGCCGATCTCTTCCGCATGTACTCCCACTTCGCCGAAAAAAATAACTGGAAAATCGTGCTCCTCTCGCAAAGTCAAAACGACCTTGGCGGCTTTAAAGAAATTATTTTCGAAGTTGCGGGCGAAGGCGCTTACGGCACCATGAAGTACGAGAGCGGCGTCCACCGTGTCCAGCGCGTTCCGTCAACCGAAAAAGCCGGCCGCATTCACACGAGCACGATTACCGTCGCCGTTCTCCCAAAAATCGAAGAAAGCGACTTCGCTCTCAACCCTCAAGACCTCACTATCGAAGCCACCACCTCCACCGGCGCTGGCGGTCAGTCCGTTAACACCACTTACTCCGCTATTCGCATTGTCCACGTGCCAACCGGTATCACCGCCTACTGTCAGGACGAACGTTCCCAATCACAAAACAAAGCCAAGGCCATGGAAGTCATTCGTGCCCGTGTCTGTGCCTACGAGGACGAGAAGAAAAATGCCACCCTCACGGCCGAACGTCGCAGCCAAATTGGTAGCGGCGAACGCAGCGAAAAAATCCGCACTTACAACTTCCCTCAAGATCGTTTAACTGACCACCGCGTCAAACAAAGCTGGCACAACTTGCCCACCATCTTGAGCGGCGAACTGGGCGACATCATCACCACCCTCCGCCTAGCCGAACGCGACGGCAAACTCGCCGCCTCCATGGACGACGAGGACGAGGACGAAAGCTAAAATTTTTATTGAGCCAGAAAGGCCAAGTAGCGAGGGGCAGGCCTGACCTCTTGTAGTCGGGTGACGCGAGCCAGGTCCCCTGCCGGGCGCGCAACGCAGTGAGCACCTGGGAGGGTGGCCAAGCGGCAGGACCCGACGAACTTTCGCACCCCGAGCCTTGGCCTATAAATAAACTCTATGAACATTCTTGAAGCCCTCCAGTGGGCCGAAGGAAAATTGCGCGGTAATAAAGAAAATCCTAAGTTAGACGCTCAGGTCATTTTAGCGCACGTCATCGGCAAGGGCACTGCTTATTTATTCGCCCACAGCGCCGACCCATTGACTACCAATCACATCGAACAATTTCAACGCTTAGTCGAACGCCGCGTCCGCCACGAACCAGTCGCCTACTTGGTCGGCCATAAAGAATTTTACGGCCGCGAGTTCACCGTCAACCCTCATGTTCTCATCCCCCGTCCCGACACCGAAACCATGGTCGATTTGGCCAAAACTCTCGTCACCCCTAACACTCTCATCATCGACGTCGGCACCGGCAGTGGCGCGATTGCCCTCACCTTAGCGGCCGAAACTAGCCGTCCTGCCGTCGCTATCGACTTAAGCAGCAGCGCCCTCACCGTCGCCAAACTCAACGCCGAGAGCCTCCAGCTGACTCACCTCGTCGCTTTCTTTGAAGGCGACTTGCTAACTCCTCTCTTCGACGAAAGCCACGGCGAATCACTCGGCCCTCACGCCGTCATTACCGCCAACCTCCCCTACATTTCCAACCGTCAATACGAAGGCCTGGATCCCAACGTCAAAGCCTACGAACCACGCCTCGCTCTCATTTCCGGCATCGACGGCCTAGACCATTACGATCGCCTCTTCAGTCAAATCTCTACCCACCGTCACCTTCTCCCACCTCGGCTCGACATCTTAATCGAAATCGACCCCAGTCAAAAACTCTCAGCTCCTGCTCTCATAAAATCTCACCTCCCCCGCGCCGCTATCTCTCTCCACAACGATCTCACCGGCCGAGCTCGTGTCATCCACATTTCAATCTAAAAAGTCTCGCCAGACAGCGAGACTTTTTATTATTCCTAATTCGACGTTGTCACCTGGCTAAGCGACGGCACCACCTCAATCCATGTCTTGCCCGCATTCATCTTAATCTCCTGCCCAGCCTCATCCAAAAACTTGAGCGGCGCAGTCTCACTCTCCTTACTCCACGTCGCTGCAATAATCTGCCCGTCTTGCGCCAACATCGCCTTGCCCGTACCAATCGTCCTAATTGACCGCCTGCCCTTCTCGTCGAGCACCTGCATATCACTCTCCATCACCACTACGTTGTCGACAACTGCCTTAGCCCAATGCTCAAGGAAATTAGCGGTACCTCCTTGTTTACGAATATAGGTATCTGTTGCAGCGTCATAATCCCAAGCCACGTCGTAAGCACTACCCGACGTCCAGTCAATAGTCAACGAATGCGCTTGGCCGCTAGCCACACCATCCTTAAACTGCCAAAACTTATAACTGGGCACCGGCATTTTCTTAACATTGATCTCAGCATCGATCAAATTTTTTATCGTTGTGTAGACATTATGCGGAGCAAAACGCGTATCAGTATCACGATAAAAATAATCTCCGTTAAAAAACTGATCGAAGTTAGTCACATTCGCCGTCTTCAATTTCTCAAGTGCCTCAGGCGATCCACCAACGTGAGCATATAACGCCCCAAACTGGGCAGCCCAATCAATATAATAAGGCCTCGCCGAACGCACCGGACCAATTTTCGGCACCACAGCGTCTGGCGCAAAGAACAATTCAAAGCGTGGAATCATCCCCTCCACCGGCGCTTCAATCACCAAAAAGGCTTGGTCGAGTCCCACCAACGGCCAAGCATCCGCCGAATTTTCCACCATCACCGCCGTTACTTGTGGCAACTCAGCTAATGGCGCATCGAGCTTGGCGCCAGTTAATGGATTTCGTAACTCTCCCCCAGTTATGGGGGAGGCGGAGGGGGCTGTACTTACCTCCGTCGCTTTCTCAGCCGGTCGGTAAATTATCGCGGCAATAACAAAGACCGCTATCACGAGCGCGCAAGTGGCGAAAGTAATAGCGGTCTTTTTGTTCATGTATTATTTTTTATCTGACTTTTTGGCTTCCACAGGTTCAACCTTCTTTTCCGTCAACACTTCAACCTTGCTGACGTCACCTTCGACGGAAGCGCTCAAGGCAGCAATTTCTTCCTCAGAACGTGGTGGCTGGACAGAAGCGACAGCGTTGTTCATGTCGGTCTTAACTTCCATACCGGCTGGAATAATCAAGTCGCTGACACGAATCACGTCTTCGAAAGTCTTAAGGGCAGAAATATCGATAGTAATGTCGTGCACCAAAGCGTTTGGCAAACATTCAACTTCAATTTCTTCCAGTGACTGTACCAGTGTACCACCCAAGTCCTTCACAGCGGAAGAGATACCTGTGAGCTTCAACGGAATGTTGGCCTCAATCTTGTGGGTCAAGTCGACACGACGGAAGTCAGCGTGCGTGACAAAGTCATTCAAAACGTTCTGTTGAACGTCAGAAATCAACACTGGGTGGACGGTACCAGCAATGTCGAGGTCAAGCACAGTGCTCTCACCAGCTGACTTGTAAGCCTTCAAGAAAGCATTACGATCAACGGTAATATTGGTTGGTGTAGTACCAAAACCGTACATGACGGCTGGAACTTTACCTGCGGCACGCAAGGCATCGGTCTTACGACCAGCCAAGGTACGGGTTTCTGCTGCGAGTGTTGTATGGGTCATAATGCGCCGTATTTCACAGGAAATTTAGAATCTTGTCAACCATTAGCGGGCTAACCCCTGATGCACGGCCAGCACATCGTCTAAGGTAACCCGCTTGGAATGCATAAAATGCCTGTAATCTTCCGCATTACAGTCAGTTAACAGCCCGACACTCCGCACGCAATGCGGACTTCTCTCCACTTGCATAGCCAAAGCCCGGTGGCAGGCCAGGCAGGTAACATGAACCATTTCACCATAATTCCCTTCGTCGACGATAACTCGTGGCGAAGCTCCGTAAACTACCCCGCAAAAGGGACAATCCGGCATCGGGATTTGCTGACTAAAGTCCATAGCGCCGCTAGTGTAGCATCGATTCTGACAATTTACGACCAGGGGTGAGAGTTAC
>CAINGB010000035.1 GCA_903848275.1 Candidatus Uhrbacteria bacterium
GAAATACGTTACGCTCTCGCTTACTTCAGTTCACCTATTTTAACTACTATGCAAACGTTCGCTATTCTCGGCTCTCATCCTGACCTCTCCATGGCCGAAATTACGGCGCAAACAGGGGCAATTGCTACTACTTCCGCTGGTGAGGTGGCCTTATTTGAAGATTTACAAGGTAATTTTATTGACCTCTTGAGCAAGCTCGGCGGCACGCAGAAGATTGGTTACGTCATTGGCGAGGTGGCCAAGGTCGACGCCGCGGAGTTGATTGCCTTTTTGACCAGTCAGTTGGAACAGGAGACTCGCGAAACCAAGCTACATTTCGGCATTAGTATTTACGATTTTGGGCAGACGTCGGCGGTACAAAAATTGTATGCGCAGGCTAGGATTATTGGCATGACGGTCAAGAGTAACTTGAAGACGGCCGGACGCAGTGCCCGTTTTGTGATGAGTAAGGAGCCAGCGTTGAATGCGGTGGCCGTGACGCAGAATGATTTGATTAGTAAGGGCGCAGAGTTCGTGTTGCTGGCGGCTAAGGATAAAGTCGTTATCGGCATGACAAGTGCGGTGCAGGATGCGAACGACTGGAGCGAACGCGACTTCGGCCGACCACGCCGCAACGCCAAGCAAGGCATGTTGCCACCAAAGTTGGCGCGCATGATGATCAATTTAACTGGAGTGAGTGCCAAGAATAAGAGCATTCTCGATCCGTTCTGTGGTAGTGGCACAGTGTTGATGGAAGGTGCGATGCTCGGGGCCAGCAAAGTAATTGGTAGCGATATTGCTAGCGGTGCCGTGCATGACACGCAGCACAACATGGCCTGGTTGAAGGAACGTGGCATTAAGGTTGGCGAGGTTGATGTGTTCATGGCGAAGGCCAGTGAGGTGAGTAATAGGTTACCGGAAGGCACGGTCGATATGATTGTGACTGAGACGTATCTCGGTCTCCCACGTCGTGGTGTGGAGACAACGGTCGATTTGTACAAGGCTGTCGATTATATTGAAACACTGTATACGGAGAGCTTCTCCACGCTGCGCGGTGTATTGAAAGATAATGGCATCGTGATTATCGCCGCACCAGTGCATTACTTGGACGGACAGACGTTTGAAGCGCCTGTCGTCCGCATCCTCGAAGGCCTCGGTTATACGCATTATCCCCTGCCCCACGAACCGTTGATTTATCACCGTGAGGGTCAGTTGGTAGGACGAAGGTTCTTCCGGTTTACGAAATAAGAGATAGATAATTCAAGTCCCGGACTCCTGGAGTCCGGGACTTGTTTTTACTTGAATACAAAGAGCGCACCAACGGGCTGCGCTCCAGGGAAGGTTTTACCTTCGGGAGGCGGCCGCGGCGGTGCGCTAGGTTTAGTCTTCTGGATTGTCGCTGAGATCGGCAACACCCGTGATGAGCGGGTAGTCAGGGCCGAGGTTGCAGAGTGCCATCGCGCTGTCGTAGAGCCTGTTCTCGACTACGATTGTCGAGTAACAGCTGAGGTGGCGGAAGGTTTCCCACCACAGCTCCTTCGGCTCCTGGCTCGATCCATGATGATCTACCATGGCGAACCACGCGGCAGATTCTGTGTCGAACAAGCCGACTCTGACAGGGCTATCGTCCGTCACTGGCCATAGATGCCAGGGAATGTGGCGATGCACTGCCCCAGAGCTGTCGATGATGACGGGACGGATCCAGCCGTTCGCGTCCATACTGGTCAAAGCCATACCGACGTCGTCCAGTAGCAACTGTTGACCCATTCTGATGGGGTGGACGCTCGACTGCTTAGGGTGTTGCCGATAGATGGCGATGTACTTGGTCATGATGACCTACCTATCCTGAGAGGTTACTATAGCGCTCCAGCCGGAATGGCGAAACGCAATAATATAGCATAAAATGAGCGTAATTGTCTGACTGGGCAGGACGCTATCGACGCTGTAAAGCAAGTTAAATATACCACTAATTTGACGTTTTGTCAATGAAATTAGCTAAATATTCCTATTAATTCGACGTATCGATAACTCGGCGAGTACAATTGCGGTATATGATGTTTGTTCAACCGAAACACTTTGAAATTAAGACTTATTGGGATGGGAGACCTTGCGAGGATGAGAAGTTGTGGGGGACGGTAGACTTGGTGGGGACGGAAGAGGGGTTGAAGATGACGGCGACGTTGCCTTGGCAAGAAAAGCCGAAAGTGCCAGAGGTCGAGGAGGGAGAAAGGGTGGCGAATTTGTGGGAGTATGATGTCGTTGAATGCTTTTTGGTGGGTAAGGAGAAGTATCTCGAAGTTGAGCTGGGGGCTGGCGGACACTTCCTGGTGCTCGATTTTACGGCGACGAGGGTGAGAGATAATGAGTATGCGGATTTCTGTCCGACGCTGGCGTACAAGAAAAATGTGACGGACCACGTCGGTCGCGACCAACGTGGCAGGCGCTGGGAGTCGACGATAACAATTCCCTGGGAGATGGTGCCAGACGGGCTCCATGCAGCGAATGCGTTTGTGATTGTCGGCGAGAATTATTTGTGTGCGACTCCCCTGCCGGGAGAGAAAGCGGATTTTCACCAGCCGGGGAGATTTAACAAGATTTAAAAACAAGTCCCGGACTCCTGGAGTCCGGGACTTGTTTTTATGATTTCGATGAGATTAACCACCAATCCGGAAGTGGCAGACGTCGCCGTCTTGCATGACGTAGTCTTTGCCTTCAATGCGGAGTTTGCCAGCGTCACGGGCGCCAGCTTCGCCGCCGAGGGTGACGTAGTCGGAGTAAGAGATGACTTCGGCGCGAATGAAGTTCTTTTCGAAGTCCGTGTGAATGACGCCAGCGGCTTGGGGGGCTTTAGTGCCGGTGTGAATGGTCCAAGCGCGAGTTTCAACTTCACCGGTGGTGATGAAGGTGATGAGATTCAAGAGTTTGTAACACTCGCGGATGACGCTATCGAGGCCAGATTCTTTGAAACCGAGTTCTTGGAGCATCATGGCGGCATCATCTGTAGACATGCCAGCAAGTTCAGCTTCGATTTTGATGGAGATTGGGATAGCTAAGCGGTTAGGACCGAGGGGAGAAGTCCAGGTGCCAGAGGTCGCTACGTCTTCGCTGACGTTGACGACGTAGAGAATTGGTTTGTTGGTGAGTAACATTATGCCTTGAACGGCGACTTTTTCCTCGTCGGTAAGTTCGACGCCAAAAGCAAGTTGGCCGGCGGTGAGGGCGGTGAACCACTTTTCAATCGCGCTAGCTTGGGGAGCGAGATCCGCGTTCTTGCCACCTTTCATTTTGTTAGCCAAGTTGTCACGCATCTTCTCGACCGTCGCCAAGTCGGCCATAGCGAGTTCTAGTTCGATAACCTCGACGTCGCGCAATGGATCGACGGAGCCGTCAACGTGAGTGACGTCGTCGTTAATGAACTGGCGAACAACGTGAACGATCATGTCGGTTTCGCGGATGTTAGCCAGGAACTTGTTGCCCAAGCCTTCGCCTTTGTGAGCGCCTTTAACTAGACCCGCAATGTCCACGAATTCGATGGCGGTCGGGATGATTTTGGTCGAATTAGACATGTCGGACAGGACTTTGAGGCGGGCGTCTGGGACTTCAACGACCCCAACGTTTGGTTCGATGGTACAGAAGGGAAAATTGGCGCAATCGACCTGTTTCTTGGTCAAAGCAGTGAAAAGGGTGGATTTGCCCACGTTTGGCAAGCCGACGATACCGACATTAAGCATAATGAGACAATAAATAACTGGCCGAACAATAGCAAAAACTTTGACAAAAGCCAAGTTTTGGGGTAATTTTTGCAGTTGCCGCAGTGGCAACAATACTTCCCTACCTCTCACAACTGGAGTTCACCATGTCCTTTCTCATCCTCTGTGCTTCCCTCGCCCTCGCTGGTACCCCGACGTCGACCACGCCGATCCTGACCTGGCAGAAGCCGGTCAACCTGAACCTCGACCCAGGCCAGGCGACAGTAATCGTGCTCGTCAGCCGAACCCACGTTGATGAGGGCGTCCTCGCAAACATGAGCAACTGGCAGCCCGATGGGTGGCTGGTGCTTGACGGAGAAACGGCGACGAAGAGCAACATCCTCGCTGCGCTCAACCAGGCCAAGCAGTACGGCCATGTCATCCTGGACGTGGACATGCTGGGCGTTGGTGGCGACTTCGGTGACCCGTTCGTGATGCCGTATGGAGCTGTCCCTGACGACGTGAACGGCGTGCTTCGGCCGAGCGAGATCATGAAGGCAGTCCAGGGCAACCAAGCCTGGGTGGCCGTGATCAGCAACACCATGAACGATGACGTGACGAGCGGGAATAAGGAGGCTTTCATCGGCCCCGATGCCAGTCAGTGGATGGAGTCCGCCACGACTGGAAGCAGTGTATTCGTACTTACGTCCAGTAACGTGCAAAACCTGCCGAGCGCGGTGTGCCAGGAGAACTTCGGCGCGATGCTGTTCGGCCAGCTGACCAAGAACTACGCCACAGGGCAAGACCTGAGCTTCTACGATCTGAACGAAGCAGCCAAGGCTACGGCCGAGGTGACGTTGGTCCAACCCACAGGCTCGAGCAGCTGTCACTTCGTGCCGGAAGTGAAGTACCAAGGAAACGTGATACCGAAGACGGTCATGTTCCAGGGCAGCGGCGTGTTGCCCGACCCGGTCGTTGAGC
This sequence comes from Candidatus Uhrbacteria bacterium, assembly GCA_903848275.1. GTDB lineage: Bacteria > Patescibacteriota > Patescibacteriia > UBA9934 > UBA9934 > UBA11707. The sequence goes on from CAINGB010000035.1 coordinate 4,650, forward strand.
TGAAGCCCGAGTTCAGGCCGGTCGTCGACCCCGTGGTGCCCCTCATCAATGTGCCGATGACAGCTACGGTCGAGCCCCGTAAGCCGAAGCACATCGACAGCGCAATCTTCTTTGGCGTGGGAGGGGCGTGTGCGGTGGGTAGCGCAGTGTTCGGGGCGATCTACGCCAATGAGGTCAAGGAGAATGCCGTGACGTTCAGCGACGAGAACGTGCGCGACAACTTTGTGAACGTGGAGGCGGCCGACAAGGCAGCGATCCAGGCCGAGCTCGAGATGACCTTGAGCCGCAACAGCGCCATTGGTGCTGGCATCGGCGCTGGCTTGTTCCTGGCTGGCGGCACCATCACCTGGTTGTTCTAACTTCAACACTAAGTGTTACCTGACACGAAGTGTTGAAGTCGTAAGAGCCCCCGTAAGCAGCAATGCGTACGGGGGCCTTTTCATTGATAAATAGTTACGGAGTTGCCACTGGGTCGAGAGGTGGTGGTAGCAGCTTGTCGGCGAGGCCTTGGCGGAGACGAGAAAGTCGGGTTTTGACCAGTTCGTTGTCTGGATTGGCGTCAGCTACTGCTTGGATATGTGTAATGGCGCCCTCAAGATCGCCTTCGTTTTCCAGAATGGTAGCTAAATACCAGTGAGCATCAGCGTAGTCGGATTTTATAGCGAGAACGCGTAGGAGTTCGGTTTTGGCAAGCGATGTTTTGCCTTGTTTTATATAGAGTAAGGCGAGCTGAACGCCAACCCCAACATCGTTTGGATTAGTTTTGCGAATCGCTTCGAGTCCAGCAATAGCGTCAGCCAATTTGCCCTGGCGCTCGTAGACACCGGCCAAGTAATAACCGGCTGGCGCGTAGTCTGGTTTGAGTTTTTGCGCGGCGAGCAAAGCTGTGAGGGCAGAATCCAGGGCGGAGGAATGGACTACGGCGGCTTTGGCAGCCAGGTCTTTATCTGTGCCAGCCATGGTAACAGCAGCGCCGTCGGCAGCCGCGAGGTAGGCTTGAGCCACGTCGACGAGATAACGAGGATTTTGGGGAGCGAGCTGATTAGCTTTTTGATAGGCGGCAAGTTCAAAAGAAACAGACTCGGGAATAGCTGGGGCAATTTCTTTATAGGTGTCGCCGAGTATGACCCAGTTGGCGACGTTGCTACTGGCTAATTCCGTGGCTCGTTTAGCAGCGTTGACGCTAGCACCGACGAGTTGCTGAATGTAGTTTTGGTCGACATCTGGCTGTTTTAAGGCGATGGCTGTTTTTTGTAGAAGAATGTGGGCGAGGTTGCGGTAGTAAATGTCGTTCCAGCGGTTGAGGACGGCGGCATGGTCGAGTGTAGCTATAACGTCGTCGGGATTACCGCCGGTTTGACTGAGAGTGATGGCGCGTTGAAAGGAAAGTTCGGCGAGATAGCGGGAACTCGTAACGAAGAGTGTAGTAATGAGGCCAAGGATGACACAGACAGAGAGGAAAATGGCGATCAGGCCGGTGCGAGGAGATTGGTCGAAAGTAACTTCGCGTAATTTTCTGACCGAAAGCGAGGCAAGAACTGCGGAGAGGAGCCAGAAGATGACGGATAATGTGATGTTTGAGGAGATGAGAAACTGGGCCACGAGAAGGACGAGCCAGGCTGTGAGTGGAGCGGCCAGCTCAGCTGGCTTGGAGGTGCGCGACCAAAGCTGAGCTTTGGTGGAGGTGAAGAAAATGCTTAGACAGATGAATAAGTAGAGACTCGTGCCAATCACGCCGAGAGTTGGTAGAAGGGTAAGGAAGTAAGAACTGGCTGAGGAGAAAGTGGTGTCCCAGTAGGGTGTAGTGTTGAGAGATGGTGCGTAGTGAGCTGCATAATCGAAGCCGTATGTGCCAGCACCAGAACCAAGGAGGAGATGATCGTGAAGTGTACTTTTGGCGATGAGAAGGCTGGCTGATTGGGTAGGCACGATTTCGGCGGCGAAAGGACTGCGGATAGGGCTCGGCAAAATAATGAAGATAAAGCTCAGCCCGAGGAACAGCATGGGCAAAACAAAGCGACCGTGGTGCTTGAACTCGCTCGGTTTGATGAAGGCGATGAGGAAGAGCGAACCGAGGCCAATAATCGACAAGAGCCAGAGGGGGTTGTAGTCGAGGGCGAAAAGAGTGATGAAAGTGATGCCAGTCGTGATGAGAATAGAGATGCGGACGATAACGCCAGAAGGACCACTCGGCAGTGAGGGGTGAGTAGTATCAGCGCGATCGGTTAGCCACAAACCGAAGCCGAGGGTCATGATCGATATTAGATAGACGGCGAAGGTATTAGCGCCACCAATGAGGGGTGGCAGAAAAGTAGCGCCAAAGAAAGTTGGCACGGAGAGTAATGAAACTAGGGCGCTGCCGATGAGGAGAGCTGAGAGAAGGCGGCGAACCTGGACTGATGTTTTAAACGACTCGGCGCAGAGAAAGAAGAGTAGGCCGTACATGGCAAAGCTGAGAACGCTGTTGTATTCCTGCCCGGCTTGGCCCATGAGTGACAGGAAAGGTGAGTTGCGGAGGCCAGGAGTAACAACGAGGGAAATAATCAGCAGGCCGAAGAGTAAATAACTCCAATCTCGACGGAAACTGAGCGTGCGGGTTTGAATGATGGTAGAAATTAAAGTGAGCGCCGTTATGACAATAATAGTAACGAGGAGAGTCTGCTTGATTAGTTCATGAGGTTCAATTGTGAGGGGTAGATAAAGTAACGGAATAGCAACGGCCAAAATTAGGAACGCGGCAGACGTCCAGAGTTGGCTCAGGCGGGCGAACGAAATTTTCATAGGCGACTAGGGTGCGGCGGGCGAGCTCAGCTCGCTTGGTGGGTTTGCGGCCAAAGCTGAGCTTTGGCTAGGCTCGGTGATGACTGCTGGCTCGGCAATAATGGGAGCGTCGACGACTGGGTCTGGGGCGGTTACTGGGTCTTCGGCGACCACTGGAGCCTCGACTAGAGGCTCGGTGATGACGGGTTCGGAGGTAGGTACAACGATGTCAGCTGATGGCTCGATTGCTGGCTCGGCCGAGCTTGGTGATCCGACGGGTTCGATGACTGCTGGTACGACAATAGGCTCGGTGGTGGCGGAAACTGGGGCGAAGTCTTTGTTGTAGGCCATGACTAACCAGTCGACTTGGACACCGCTCGAGTTGTTGACGTCGCGGATAGTGAAGCCAGTGAGGTCACGTTCGCTGACGTAGATTTGGCCAGTTAGGCCAGAAGGAGTGGCGATGACGCGATATGGTGAGGTGTTACTGATTATGTCAGCAAACTGAGGATCGACGTCAGCGAAGAGAATGTGAGCGAGACCGTTTTGGAAGGTTGAAGTACCGCTTAATTGGATGAGGTGCTGGCGACTCATGGTTGAATAAGTTTCGACTGGAGCGCCGCTGTAGCCGGTGACTAGGCCAATGAATTGACCGTGAGTAGTAAAGTCGCCGTTCTCGGCTAAGTGCCAGTTACCGCCCAAGCCTTGCAAGGAAGAGATGGCTAAGATGCGGCCGCCGTTCATGTTGAGCGAACCGTCGACGTCGAGGAGAGAGGTGTTAGTGAGGCCAGAAACGGAATTATCGGCGATGACTTCCCCACCGAACCATTGTGGTTGCACAAGGATACGAATAGTGCCGGTGGAAGATGCTAGTGGCTCGAGGGCGTAACCTACGATACGGCCAGCGCCGATAGCTTTGGCGCCGTAACCGCTAGTAGTGCTGGAGGCAGTAATTGGGTCGCCGATGTTGATGACTCCTCCACTATTGTCGACAAGGGTGTCGATTTGACCGTTCAAGCCGACGATAGCTGTGCCGAGCGCTTCGCCCATGTTTGGCATATTACCAATGAAACCTGGGGTTGGCGAAACTATGCCGACGATAGCTGTGGCACCTAGACCACAACGCTGCACGCCGTTACGAAGAGCGGTGTCCTGGCAGGCAATTAAGTTGTTGCCGAGTGAACTGTCATTGGTAGCGAAATATTCGGCGTAGTCAGCACCGGTTGAACTGTAGCTACCATCGGAAAGGACAGAGCCATCGCTTTGAACGTCGAAGGTGATCTGACCCTGAGCACGCATGGTGATGGCGTCCCGGGTACTACCGGCCTCGTCAATATCTATATAAATGGCTTGGCCGCCTTTAGCAGTACCGCCGGCACCATTAGTAATTTCTGTTACGACCGCTTGATCAATATAAAAGGAGGTACTGGCTCCGGCAGACTTGTTAGCGATAAAGACTACGTCACCAGTACTGGTGGCGCTCACATTGTTCTGAGCGATGTTTAATAATGTGCCGGTAAAATCAGAACCGCCGGCACCACGGCTGATTCTCATACCTATACCACTGGTTACAGCATCGTCGGTAAATAACTGACCTATAGTCCCAGCGGCGGCGGCTGTTGGGGTATGGACTAAGTTACCACCGGCAAAATTGAAGGCGTCGGTGTCGAGGTATGAAAGACTACCGGAGTTAGTGGCGTCTGAAGCGTACATGGTGAGAGTTGGATCATTGGCATCGCTCGCTCCATCGCCGATGCGGACTGTATTGATGGTCTCAATGACTGAAAATGGAGCTACGGTAGAAGCGGCTCCGACTGCAAAGCTATCGCCTGCGGTGACATAAGCCACACCTGACCCCCCACCGCCGCTTGGCGAGAGTGAGACATTACCCGTTGATGAGGAGATGGAAAGCGCAGCAGTTGAGGTAATACTACCGCCATTTACGGCGACGTTCCCAGCTGTGGTTATAAGACCGGCATTATCGATAGACCAATCGTCACCGCCGGTTAGAGCCAGGAGAGTTGAAGCATTAGTATTGCCGATAATGATGGTGTCGGCCAATGTGCCCTGTGTTGCGATGTTAATAGCATCTGGACTACTAGCCGTGGTGCCGCCAATATTAATAGTTTTAGTAGAACCTCCGGGTGCATTGTCGATGTTGAGGGTTGTAGCATCAGAAGCAAAACTAACAAGGGTTGCGTTACCAACAAGCAGGTTGAAGGTACTGGAACTCGTAGTTAAATCGCCACCGCTGACGGCGAGGTCCCCTACTACAGTGGTGTCGCCTTCAGCGTCGATGCTAAATTTAGAGGCGTTGGTGACAGCGATACCGAAAAGAACATCATTAGCAGAGACGTCGCCGGAAGCTGGGTCGATGAATAATGAGCCATCAGCTACGGTTGAACCTGTAGGATTACCGGTCAATTTAAGATTACCGGAGTTATCAAAGACTGGTACGGCAGCACTGGTGGCGCCGACCTGGGTGCTGTCGAAGCCGTCGATGCTATCGGAATTCATGGCGTAAGGGGCGGAGACGATTTGTTTACGAGGTGATAACATTTCGCCATTGATAGTTATTTCCAGGTATAGACTAGCGTTGTTTGCGAAAACTGCATCGGCGATAGCGGCGTATGGTGTGCCGGCGGCGGTGTCACCTAGGTTTTCGCTAAAAAGACCGTCGGTTAGAGTGACCGTACGGGCGACAGCTGAGGCTCCTGCCATGCTACTGTTAGTCCAGACACACTCAGGATCACCCGGACCACCCGAGGCTAGAGTAGTATAGAGGGCAAAACTAATACTGGCTGAAGCGGCGCTAATTGGAACACCGTTAGCATTTAATAAGCGGCCTTGGTAGTTGAGAATGTTGGGGGCCGAGGCAGCATGGGCCTTGGAAAGCGTAAAACTGAAGAGGCCAGCAAATAATAAGACGCCCAGCACGCCGCTGGCTAAGAATCGTCGCAATTGAAATGCGGCACGGATCATAGTACCTCGAGCTCAGCTCGATTGTTTATTTGCGGTCAAAGCTGAGCTTTGACTTGGCTCGGTAACAAGAGGAACGTCGAGTGCCAGAGCGGTTGGCTCGGTGCGAGTGCTAAAGTCAACTGGTCGCACCAATTTTTCGGTGTAACCAGGTTTACTATAGCTGACGTAATACTGACTTGGACCAACAAGAAAAGCGTAGCGACCGAAGCGATCAGTTAAAACCGTTTCGATAAGTTTATTATACGTCGGTTCGAACAATCTGACGACTGTGTTACTCACAGGTTGCTTGGTTACCTCGTCATAGACAATGCCCCAACCTTTCGGTTTGCGAACACGGGCCAGTCGGCGTACGAATAAATACACGATTATTTGAACAATACACATGACGGCGGTAAAAATAGTTGGCGTGATGACGAGAACGATGATAGCCAGAACGATACCTGCGATGGCGATGACTTGCTGAAAGGCGCGAAGGAGGCGAACAAAAGCGACATGGCGAGGTGTAGCAAGAGTTACTGCGCCGGCCGGATCGAGTGGAATATTGGCGGCGATAGTAGCTTCCTGATCCGAGACGGTAATGATTTGGCCGGTGTAGATGTCGAGGAAAATACCGTCTTCTTTTTTGCCGTGGAGAATGACACTTGGAAAAGCGAAGTTTGGTTTGAGGACTTCGATGGTATAAGTGCCAGCAGCAATTGATAATAAATATTCGCCTTTTTGGTTGGTGACGACGCTACGAATTAGTTTATGATCGGTGCTCGAGAAAAGGCGGACAATGGCGAGATCCACCGGGAGTTTGGTGCCGGCGTTATAAACGGTGCCGAAAGCTTGACGCTTGCGACGAGCAAAGAAGAGGAACGGGGCCGTGAATAGATATTGGAGATATGGTAAAAGGCTGAAAGAAGAGGCGAGAACAATGGCTGAGGTGGCGGCAAGAACGACAGTGGTGGGCGTTGCTATGTCCGTAGCAACTTGAACGGCAGGAATAGCGCGGATGGAGTCGAGCTGGGTGGTGACGGCGGCAGCGATGGTAGCGATAGCGCTAGTTGGCTCGGCAGTACTTGGTACACTAACGATTGGTTTGAGTTCAATGGATGGGGCGAGGATGTGATTAGTGACCGTTATGCTAGCGCTAGTCCCCTCTTGATAACCAAGGTGACTGGCGGTAATGCGATAGGTGCCGTTAGGGACGTAAAAGGAGTATGCGCCGCTCTGGCCAACGATGATTGGGTTGATGGCTCCATAGCTGGTAGCGTCCCAAGCAGTACGTTGGCTGCCGCTAATTTGGTAGACGGTCACCATGGCGCCGTCGACTGGTACCCATGATTTATTAACAACCTCATAAACCATACCAGCCCCCTGGACGTTGAGAGTGTAGGAGGAAGTGCTAGTGGTACCGTCAGCGTGGTCGGCTTGAACTGTGAGGGCGGTGTCGGCGGATGGCAAGACGATGTTGGCGGTGTAAGTGCCGTTATTAGCGACTAAAACGTAGGCGACGTGGTCAATAATGACACGGGCTTCGGTGACGGGAATGGATTCATTGAGGGTGACGCTGATGGTGGAAGGAGTACCGGCGAGAGTAGTAAACGTAGTGCCGTCAGGGGTGAGCGCGAGTCCGCCGTCGACGATGATTGAAACCCCCTCCAAATCCCCTATAACCGGGGGAGTGTTTACAGTTTCGCTGGGAGTTACTGGTGCGGTGACTGGCGGAGTTTGGGCTTCCGCGGTTGGGGTCCCCGGGACTGATGAGCTGGGCGGTGTGGTAGATGGAGTAGGACTTGGAGTCGGCGTAGGGGCCGGGGTAGGAGTTGGAACCGGAGTTGGTTCTGGTGTTGGGGTGGGTTCGACAGGTGGGATGTCTGGGACAGGAGTTGGTGTGGGTTCCGGAGTTGGTGTTGGATTGCCACCGCAGGCTCCGCAACCATTACCACCGCCGCCATTACTCGGAGCCACGATGGTGCCTGAGACGCCGCCGGTATCGCTCGTAACAAAAGGCAATGGAATGGAGCCGGAGTCGCCGAAGGTACCGCCAAGAGTGATGTAATAGGTCGCAGCAGCACTTGGATTAGTGATTTGATGAGTGCCACTTCCAGAAGCTGAGGCATTGGTACCAACTTCTACCACGACTGAGCTGCCGAGAGCGATATCGCCGCCGTTGCCAGCACAGATGGTAATAGTGAGAACGTTGCTAGCCATGACAACCGAGGCTTGCTCTGCACCGGCACAGTTACTAGCGGTGGTAAGGTCTACGCCGTCGTCGGCAATGTCGACGTCGTCCTCGGTGATGCTACTGGTGGTAAATTGCGAGGCGAAGGTGAAGGTTAAAGTGCTGGCACCACTAATGTTGCTAGCTGGAACGAAGACGAATTTGTGATTTGAAGCGGCGGAAATGACGAGCGATGAAGGTTGATCGTAAATGTCGGTCACGGTAGCAGCTGCTGCGTAATAGGCTGAATGCAAAATACACACTCCTCCGAGTATGACAAAAAAAGTAGCACGTAGAGCTAATAAAAACTTCCTCACACTGGGGTTTTACCGCCGACTGCGACGCCTGCGGACAGAGACTGTAGTGACGATGCCAAGCCCGATGATGATAATCAACGCTCGCCAAGGTAGCACGACGACGTGCGTAGTTTGACTGAGAGTGGCGTCAGCGCCGGGGTATGGTGCAGCCAACAGTTCTGCCGTAAAGAAGCCAATCATGGGATTGGTAACTTCGCGCCATAACTCTTGGAAAAAGTTACCAGTAACACGCGTAGCACCCCAGGTGGCAGTAAATGCTCGGTTCTGAGCCGAAGGAATGCGCCGGAGAGTTGGGTTCATGTCGAAGGTCGCAACTCGTTTACTAAACACATTATACACCGTAATGGTGCCGAATGGTTGCAGCGTGCGGTCGCCGTTGTTGATAATGTTGCCAGTGAAGTCGATAGGTAGCGAACTACTAGCGAACGATGACGAAGAAAAGCTAGTAATAACCGGGAGAACTGACGGTTGACCAATAGTGACAAAGACGAGGCTGCTGACGCCTGGAGTAACCTGAACTGACGCAGACGAGGCGACTTCGGCGACGATGAGGCCGATAACAAGCGAGCTGGCGGTGGTATTAGTCGGAGGTGTGACCGTGAGGGTGACTGTTTTTTGCTGATTGGGGTCGAGTGTGAAGGTTTGAGTGTCGACAGTGACAGATGAATTTAGAGAAGCTGGCCAGGTGTCAAAGATCGGTTCATGAGTAACGGAATCAAAATGGACGAGGTTGAGGCTGGTTTGGTAGTTCTTGGCGACAGTTGAGTTGTTGGTGAGGGTAAAGGTTTTAGTTAGTGTATCGCCTGGCATGAGAGAAATATCCGTCGCAGTTGGAGTGAAGGAAATGGCCTGTACGTAGTTTGGTAATACGAAAAATAAGAGCGCGGTAATAACGAGCAATAAGCGCCGGAGACTAGTAGTCGCCGACATAAATCAAGCTCAACGTTTGTGTGTAGGTGCCAGAGGCCTGACCGCTCACTGGGGCGACCTTGAGAGTAAGAAAGTCGCGAGTGCTAAAACTATTGTCGCTACGGCTGGCAACTTGTTGGAGTGCTGACGTAATGGCGGTATCTGCGGTGTCGAACGTGGATGAGGCTAGAGAGGTATCGGAAGAAATCGCGCCATACTCCCCCGCTCCTACGCTAACTGTGCCGTCGGCCACGTCGGCAATAGGTACGCTGTCGGCGTTTTGCAGATCGTGGTCTTCCACGACGTAGATGCTATAGCCCTGGGCGACGTCGGCGGTGACGTCCCAGCCGATGACCGAGGTGGTGACGGCGGAGGTAGTTAGTGTACCGAGATCGAGGGTGCTACCTGACAGACGGTAGACTAGGTCATTGCTACCATCAATTGTTGGCCCAGCCCCGTTAAATGCGTCGACCGTAATAATTGGGCTAGCGATAGAGGTTATTTTTCCGGTTTCTGCGATTTGGCCACTACCTTCATTCGCAATGACCAGAATGTAGTCCCCAACTGAGTAACCGGAGGTGGAAGTAACGGTGACGGTAGTGGCGGTGGCCGAGGTGGCGGCGACGGCGCTCGAGCGAAGTTGGGAGTTGACGTTGAAGTCCGCCACGCGATCGTAGACGCCGGCACGATAACCGGAGTTTAGCTGGTAGCTGGCCGAGGAAGAGGCACCCTGGACAAAGCCGAAGTTGTCGCGCAGTTTGTAAGTGGCACTCGACGAGGTGTCCGACCCGCCAACGCCGACTGAGTCCCAGCCGATGGAGTAATTAGCGGAAGACATGACAGCCAAAACCTGAGGCACATTGCCAGCCAGAAATGCGAGGAGGGTAACTAGCGGAATTAAACTCCAGCGTCGCTGCATACGGTCACAGTATACCGCGGAACGGCCGACGAAACCACCGGATGTGGGTGTTGGTATCTTGAATGCGGTTTGAATACTTAAATTAAATTTTGAGAGTTTCACACTGTTTCATGCAAATGTCTACTCTAGTGTAGACAAAAATGGTTGTTTTTGGCTGTTTTGACTCTTTTTGTCACTAAAATTTGAATGAATTTTGCATAATTTTCACAGGCAGAAGCTGGTAACTGTGGATAACTTTTACTGGTTTTTGTGTGTTTTACAGTGGCAAGCCTGACCGTTACAGCATTCACTTCGACAGTTATTTTTGTGGTTTCGATGACATAAAACTAGTATGAAAAGTTGTTTGTTGCAGTTATATATCGGTAGGTTTTTTGGATCGAAAACTAATGATATTTCTAGTAAATAATAGCAGGGATGGATACAAAAATTAAACCTATCGGTCTAGAGCCTATTGGGTATAATTTAGTACGCATACTACTTATGACTTTGCTAATATTAGCCTAAAATTATATATTATTATTTTTAAACCGGATTGCGGATTAGCAGCCGATGACCTGGCGGTATAGTCATTTTTTTTTGCCAAAGTGGATAAGTTAATAATTAATATTCAAAGGTGCCTCGATAAGAGATTGGGCTTGTGATATTTAAATGTCACAGATCCAATAGTATAAAATTGAAAAGTTGCGGCGATTTTGTAGTTATCCACACAATCCACAGGTTATCAACAGAAATTGTCATCGAAATACTCCTATAAAAAGCCCAGTTACACGTGTCATTTTAAAAAACCCCAATAAAACGTTAAAAAACAAAACCAGCCGCCGAAGCGACTGATTTTGGTTGCCGAATTCATCTCTTACTACTCAACCAACGCTTAAGGTTGATTCTTTTGCTGAAAGGTGGCCAGCTAAGCTGGCTCACCCTTCGCTCAGCAGTAAACTCGTTGTCGAGTCACCAAAGCTAAGCTTTGGTCGCATACCGACAACCGAGCTGAGCTCGGGTGGACCTGAGCGGATTCGAACCGCTGACCTCTGCAATGCGAATGCAGCGCTCTACCAACTGAGCCACAGGCCCTCGTTGTAACTTTGTAAACAGAGTTGTAACACGTGCTGTAACTTTTTTGTCTACATTAGCCTAGACAAAAATCTTTTTCTGGTGGCCTCGACAGGAGTTGAACCTGTAACCTTGTCCTTAGGACGGACCTGCTCTATCCAGTTGAGCTACGAGACCCAATAAAGTCGTAACTTCCATATTTGGTCTATTTTCGACTCACGACGTCGCAAACTTCTTCATCTTAGCAATAACTAAGCCTCAGAAGCTTTGCTAGTCGTTCATCGAAACTAGCCTCAAATCTGAAAGTTCCGCGTAACAATTTTAGTCTGCCGTCGTGCTATACTGTAAGCTCGACAACTACCACTGGTTTTGGTCCGATTTGTTAGCGTTACAGAGGCGAGTATAGTCATTTTTAAGCTTTGGGTCAATATGGAAAATATCCTACTCGTGATTACTTTGTTTGTCCTAGTGGCTAGTGTAACGTTTTATTATTTTCGTGAGGTTAGCAAAAAAAGTGACGGTGGAGAACTAGCTAAGGAGCTCGGGATGGCGCTTGATAATTTACGTCAAGAAATGCAGCGCCTAAATAGTGAGCAGCGTCAGGAGGTGCACGCCAAGCTCGATAGGACGAATGATCAGTTATACCGAGGTATTAGCGACTCGCAAAAAAGTGCGGCCGCCCAGTTTGAGCAGATGATGAAGAACATGCAGGATGCTAGCAAAACCATGCAGGATGTTACAGGAAAACTAGCAACGCTTGATGCCACCAACAAACAGGTGCTCGATTTTTCCTCACAATTGCAGAATCTGCAGAATATTTTGAAGAATCCTAAGCAACGCGGTGTGTTAGGTGAGTATTGGCTGGAAACGTTGCTGGGTAACGTGCTGCCGAAGGATGCTTACAAAGTGCAGTATCATTTGGGTGTTAATGAGGCCACAGGTAAAGAATTGATTGCTGATGCGGTGATTTTGGTACGTGATCAAATTATTCCAATTGATGCCAAGTTTAGCTTGGAAAATTATAATCGTTTAATGGAGGAACAAGACCCAACGCGTAAAGTACAGCTGGAAAAGGATTTGAAGTCGGATATTCAAACGCGCATTGATGAAACGTCAAAATATATTCAACAACAGAATGGCACGATGAACTTTGCCTTCATGTTTATTCCGGCCGAGGGCGTCTACTATAACTTAATGAATGCGGAGATTGGTTCTGGCATCAACAGCCGCAATTTGCTGGAATACGCCTTCAGCAAGCACGTCATGATTGTGTCGCCGACGTCGTTCTTTGCTTACTTGCAGACTGTGCTGCTAGGACTACGAGAGTTACAGCTCGAGAAATCAACCCAGGACATTTTAAAACGTGTGGCCGACCTTGGTAAACACTTCCGAGCTTTTGCGGAGTTCCACAGCAAAGTGGGTAATAACCTAACCACGGTGATTAACCAGTATAACTTGTCGAGTAATGAATTAAAGAAGATGAGTAAGGATGTAGTGAAGATTACGGATGGTTCGAGTGATGAGGTACTGGAATTAGCCGCGATCGACAGGCCAGTAATTGAATAGTTATCGATGATATGAAAATTATTCTTGGTTCGCAATCGAGGTTTAGGGCGCAGGCACTGAGGGAGGCGGGGATTGAGGTAGATGAATGTATTAGCCCGGGGATAGATGAGAAAGCGATACGATGTGATGACCC
>CAINGB010000036.1 GCA_903848275.1 Candidatus Uhrbacteria bacterium
ACCTCATCACTTGTAGCGGTACCTGGAATACGGCCGAACAGCAATACAACGATAGGCTGGTAATCTTTGCTGACAAAGTAATTAACTAACAAATTCTATGGGCGTTCTAGTTCTAGTCCGGCACGGCGAATCACGTTGGAATCTCTGCAACCGTTTTACCGGTTGGATTGACGTTCCGCTCAGCATCAAAGGCATTGAGGAAGCCGAAGCCTGCGCCATTCACTGCAAAAAATATTCTTACGCCGCCGCTTTTACTTCCGACCTCACTCGCGCTCAGTCAACCTTACTCATCATTCTTTCGCAACAAGAACGTACCGGCATCTTCCAGCACGACGACCCAAAGTATTCACACTGGACTCATAGCTCCAACCGCTGCGGTAGTGACGATCTTCCTATATACGCCACCTCCGCCCTCAACGAACGCTACTACGGCGCTTTACAAGGTTTGGAAAAGCACGAGGCCGAAGCCGAATACGGCGCGGAGAACATACTTGCTTGGCGACGCAGCTACCGTGCCAAACCACCCGGCGGTGAAAGCTTAGCCGAAGCTCATGCCCGCACCACGCCATTCCTCCTAACCGAAATCCTCCCCCGTGTTGAGCGCGGCGAAAACATTATCGTCACCGCTCACGGCAACACTCTCCGCGGCATCATTAAACACCTAGAAGGCCTTTCGGACGAGCAAATCGCTTTCGTCGACCTCCCCGAAGCCATGCCTATCATCTACGACTACCAAGCCGGCAAATATACCCGCATAGAAGGCGAATACGAACTCAACCGACCATTGCGCTAAAATAAATGAACGGCATCTCAAGCGAGACGCCGTCCACGAGTTCCCCTCCTACTAGCCTTACCCAAGGCTAGCCGGGGATTAGTTGCAGGGAGAACCGCCTCCCGTATCGAGACCACCACCGCCACGCGTGGTAGCTGTGCAATCTTGACCGAGCTTCGGGTAGCTGAGCAGCTCAGTTTCGAGCGTACCCTCAGCTGCTCGGTCTCCGTACCAGGTCAACAACTCCTGGTACGTGTCCTCGTCACCGCCACGGATCATGTCTTGCGCCACCAGCCGGTCGTGGATGCTATTGACAATGCTGACCGGGTCGAGTGCCTGAAAAGCGTCGATGGTCGTCTGGCAGGTCGCCAGCGTGTCGGCCCAACAATCCACGTTCCGTTCGCAACCCACCGCCAGCTGGCTGCGACCGTAGAGGCTCACGTTCTGATACCAGTCCTGACCGCCGCTGATGTCCGAGCTGTAGGGCAGCAGCCGGAACTTACCGTCAGCCCCCTCAACGAGCACCACATTGTTGTCGTTGTGGAAGTAGTCATCCCCCACCCACATGATCCAGTCGAAGCACATGTGCTGCTGCACCATCTGCCAGTCAACCTTCTCCTGAGTGGCGGAGTAGAACGTCGAGCTGCCAGGCGGATTGTCCGCCAACACCTGGTTGAGCTCGTCGAGCCCGGTGTTGTCGCACTCCTTCTCCTGGCACTGACTACCCATGTCAACCAAGTCACCCTGGCCCTCCCAGATGTTGACGCAGCCGCCGCCCATCTGGTCCGCGTGGTCCACACACCAGGCGTCCTTGTGGTAGGACTCGACCAAGGTGTACGGAATGCGCACCGACGGATCATAGACGTTGCTGCCGACCCACTGGAAGCTGGTGCGCGGTGCCGGGTAACTGAGCCCGTCGAAGATCTGGAGCGCGATGGCCTCACGGAAGATGGAGCTGACCATGCCGTTGTTGAAGCGGATGTGTTCTGCCCCGCCAATCGTCAGCCCGTCCTGGAACTCGTCCATGTCGCCCGACAAGTCGGGAATGGAAGTATCGCTCCAGAGCATGCCGGTCGACTGTCCAACCACGCTCAGCTGCACCTTGCCGTAGTCCGCGGTCTGGCCGGTCACGACGTCGGTCGCCACCAGGTGGTCCGCGTAGGTGTCACCGTTGCCCACCTCGTAGTAGTAGCCAGTGGAGTAGCTGTTGCTCCAGGCGTCGTTCATGGCCTGAACCTGCTCAGCGCTGACGTCCCAGTAGACCGTATTACCGTCGTTGGCAAAGAGGTCGATGGTCATGTCCGCGACGTCAGTGGTGATCTCGGGCGAGCCGTCATAGCTGACCGGATCTGCCCCGGCCACCGTTGGCAAGCCGTTGCCAGTGTCTGCCGCGGTGTCGGCTGCCGTGTCCGTCGCTGCCGGTACCGTGTAGTACTGGTTGTTGACGATCGTGGTGCTGCCGCAAGCCGTGAACAGAAACAGAAGTGAAAAAGACATGTAAAACCTCGTGTTTGGTGGGTGTTTGCCTGTTGCGAAAACCGCTACAGGACTGCCTAATATAGCAAAAAACAGGCCTTTTGTCAATGTTTACCGCGTCTCTCAGAAGTGCTACCATAACAGCAGCTATGCTCAAGGCCTTCTTATCATTTCTAGCCCTCTCGGTCGTTCTCATCACGGTTAGTTTTGCTGGTTTAGCCTACACCGGCATGGCCGCTATGTCGGGTACAGAATCGATGACTCACAGTTCAACCATGCCCTCAACCCACGTCATGGACTGCCAAGGCACCGACTGCTTGAGCTCGAGCCCCGTCACCGCCGACGCCGCCTGTCTCGATCACTGCTTATCTGTAGCTTCCAATCAAACCAACGCCATCACGCCCCTCTCCCTGTCCCTCATCGCTCTCATTTTCTTCGTTCTACTCCTCGTAATTATTC
>CAINGB010000037.1 GCA_903848275.1 Candidatus Uhrbacteria bacterium
CTTGTATTTAGCGATGGAGGAGAATTTGGAGATTATTCCGGTGCTCAATAAAATCGACTTGCCAGCAGCGGACGTCCCACGTCGGACAGCGGAGTTGGTGAAGCTGATTGGTTGCGACCCGGCTAATGTGTTGTGTGTTTCTGGTAAGACTGGCGAGGGTGTTAAGGAGCTGCTCGACGCGATTGTGGAGCGGATTCCGTGCCCGGTGGGTGATGAAAATGCGCCACCACGAGCGTTGATTTTCGACTCGGCATATGATGATTATAAAGGCGTCGTGGCTTACGTTAGAGTTATTGATGGGACGTTTAAGAAGCGGGACAGACTGCGCATGATGGCCACGGACGCTGAGGGTGAAGTGTTGGAATTGGGGGCTTTGACGCCGAAGTTTTCACCGCTCGATGAGCTGGAGACTGGTCAGATTGGCTACATGGTGACAGGTTTGAAAGATATCCGCGCTTGTCGAGTTGGTGATACTGTCACTGTCGGCAACATTGGTGGTGTCCCACTTGAGGGTTATCGCGAAGTGAAGCCGATGGTTTACGCTGGTATTTTCCCAGCTGGTGGTGACGATTACAGTGCTTTGCGAGAAGCGATGGAGCGTTTGAAGTTGAATGACTCGGCCTTGGTTTATGAGCCAGAACATTCACCAGCTTTGGGTTACGGCTTCCGCTGTGGATTCCTAGGCATGCTGCATTTGGAGATTTTAAAAGAGCGCCTGGACCGTGAATTTAACTTGGATTTGGTGGTGACGTTGCCGAGTGTGGCTTATCACGTTTTCCAAAATGGCAAGCCTGATTTCATGGTGATTAAGAGTGCACTTGATTTGCCAGACCCGAGTTTTGTGGACCGCGTGGAGGAACCATGGGCTAGGATTGATATTATTACCCGGGTTGAGGATATTGGTGGCGTCATGGGCTTGTGTCAGGACAGGCGCGGGATTTACGTCAATACGGAATATTTGAGTGATAACCGTGCGGTGTTGCATTACGAAATTCCGTTGTCGGCAATTATCGTCGACTTTAACGATAAGTTGAAAAGCATCAGTGCTGGTTATGCGTCCATGGGCTACGAGGTGTTTACTTATCGGCCAGCCGATGTGGTCAAACTCGACATTTTGGTCGCAGAAGACGCGGTCGACGCTTTCGCAATGTTGGTTTATCGCGACGAAGCGGAACGGGTAGGTCGACGAGTGCTCGATGTTTTGAAAGACGAAATTCCGAAGATGCAGTTCGTCATCAAGTTGCAAGCGGCGATTGGCGGTAAGGTGGTAGCTAGCGAAAGAATTAGCGCGATGCGCAAGGATGTGACGGGCGACTTGTACGGCGGCGACGTTACGCGTAAAATGAAGTTATTGGAGAAGCAGAAAAAGGGTAAGAAGAAGATGATGGCGATGGGTGTGGGTAAGGTGAATATTCCAAGTGAGGCGTATATGAAGGTCTTGAAACGGTAACGAACGCTAAAAATGTAATCGAATAACATTATGGCTAAGACTGAAAAGGCACGAAAGGCGTGGGCGATTGTGTGTAGTGTGGTTATTATCTCGATGGTTTTGGCGACGGTAGCTAGTGCACTCCGATAAAATGGCGTCATGAAAAAAGAATGGGTGGTCATGCCGAAGGTGAGTGATGATGTGGTGCGGCAGCTTTTGTTATCCAGGAATGTGCCAGAGGCTCTGCATGAGGCATTTTTGAGTCCGGATTGGGAGAAGGGGACACATTCGCCGTGGTTGTTTAGTGATATGCCGTTGGCGGTGGATAGGGTGTTTGCGGCGTTAGAAGAGGGCGAGAAGATTGTGATTCATGGCGATTACGATGCCGATGGGGTGTGTGGGTCGACGTTGTTGTTTGGCGCTTTGACGGATATTTTGGGGAAGCTGAATTCGCGAGCTGATGTCGACAAGATTGCAGATAATATCGAAGTGTTTCTGCCGGATAGGGAGAAGGATGGATATGGGGTGGCAATGCATACCATCGAACGATTAGCGGCGGAGGGCGTGCAGTTGCTGATTACGGTGGACTGTGGGATTGCGAACGCGGATCAATTGGACAGGGCGGCGGAGCTTGGGATAGATGTGATTGTGTGTGACCACCACCAGTTGGGCGAGCGCTTGCCGGAGGCGGCCATGATTTTGCATCCACTAGCCCCGGGGGAGGAGTACCCCAACAAGACGCTGTGTGGTACAGGCGTGGCTTTTAAATTGGCCAGTGCGTTGTGTGATGAAGCTCGTAAACGAGGTTTAGCCATGCCCGTTGGTTATGAAAAATGGTGGCTCGACTTGGTGGCGATTGCGACGGTGACGGACGTGATGCCGCTGACCGGGGAGAATCGGGTGTTGGAGCATTTCGGCCTGACTGTTTTGCGGAAGACTCGTCGACCAGGATTGTTGGCGATTTTGCTCTCGGCTGGTGTCGACCTCGAGAACGTGGATACAGAGACAATTGGTTTCCGGATTGGCCCGCGTTTGAATGCGGCTGGGCGGTTGGCGAGCGCTAGTTTGGCCTTTGCGACGTTGGCGGCCACGGACCAGGCGACAGCACAGAAAGCGGCGGCGGAACTGGAGATACTTAATAGTGAACGACAGAATATTTCGACGGCATCGTATACGCAGGCGGCGGAGTTGATCGATGTGAAGGCGTCGGTCCTGGTGGCCTATCATGAAGATTGGTTGCCGGGGATTGTTGGGTTAGTAGCTGGCCGCTTGGTGAATGATTACGGGAAGCCGGCGTTTGCGTTTGCGAAAGTGGGCCCTGAAGGAGCAGAGAATTATGTGGGGAGTGGCCGCAGTGTAGCTGGCCTGCATTTGGTGGAGGCGATGAATTCATGTGGCGATATTTTTATAAAAAAAGGCGGTCATCCGCAGGCTTGTGGTTTGAGTTTGGGGAGTTTGGAAAATTTAGAATTATTTAGAGAACGAGTTGGCAGCTTTGCTAATGACTTCTTCGGTGGAGTCGAGCCGGTGCAGAGCCTCATTATCGAAGCCGAATTACCGCTCGAGCAGGCGTCGTTGGCTTTGCTGACCGATTTGAATAGATGCGCACCGTTTGGGGAGGGGAACAGGGCGCCAGTGTTTGCGGCGCGAAAATTACCGGTAGTGGTGGCGGAAATTATGGGCAGTAGTGGCGCGCATTTGCGGCTGACGGTGCAGGGTGGCGATAAGCAGCGTAAGAAGTTGGTGGGTTTTGGCTTTGGGAGTTGGTTGCCTAACTTGCCGGCCGGCACGCTGGTCGACGTGGCTTATACTTTGGAGGTGAATGAGTGGAATGGGCGGCGAGAACTGCAGTGCCGGATTGTCGACTTGAAATTAAGTGAAAAGATTGACGGTTAGCAGTTTTTTCGCTAATCTGTCAGCGTCCTGAACTAACGAGGGACAGCTGCGAGGTGACTCGCGAGCCAGCTCAGCTGGCCAAGGGAGGACGAGATGAATTGGGACGAACTGATCAAGACGGATGAGTGGGAGGTGGCGATGGCCTGGCTGGAGGGAAGAAGTCGTCACAGCCCAGTGATGACTGACAACCTGGTATTTCCACTGGATTCTGTCGATACGGCAGAATTGGCAATACTGTGCGAGCAGCGCTTCGGCATTCTCATCAACGAAGTCGACTTCGATGGCTTCACGGTGGATACTCTAGCTGACTTCATGCGGGCGATTGTGGCGATCCGCAAGGTCAAGCTGGTGAGAGCGCCGGATCGAGGACGTGGATGAGTCAGATGCGTATTGGTGTGGGAGTAGGAGGGTTCGCCTCTTGCCCCCGCACCGCATTTTTTTCTGGTATGATCGAGATATGTCGCTCGCGACCGCCGTATCTCCTGTTCCTAGCTCAAGTCCTCAGCCCAGAAACACTTTAGCAATGACTCGCTAGTAAAGAGAAGTCAATGCCGCGACTCAAGTGTTTCTCGGGTCGGCCATCGCGTCGTCACAGGAGACACGACAGTCGCTCGCTTGGCTCGTACGAGTTTGAGACTGTATTCAGTGAGCTAACTCGGGCTGTACAAACAAGTTCCTCTCTCGGGTGACGCGGAGGGAGGCCCCCTATTGGGCGCGCAGCTTGCGAGCACCCAATGGGGTCCGCAGCCGGCAGGACCCGAGGAAGATTGTTACCAAAATGCCCGAGTGGCGAACGATAGTTTCTGATACACTACGAATATGATTCCTACTTCAATCAAAATTAAAAACGACAAACTACCCGACAACCCCGGGGTGTATTTTTATTACAATGTCAACGGCAAGCTGCTGTATATTGGCAAGGCGACGAGTTTGAAGCAAAGAGTCGGGTCGTATTTTAATAAAGCACATGAGGCGCGGATTGAGGATTTGGTGCGGAATATTGCCCGGATTGACTACATTGAGACGCCGAGCGTGATTGAGGCGTTGGTGTTGGAAGCGAACCAGATTAAATTGCACCAGCCACCGTATAACGTCATGCAACGTGATGATAAAAGTTTTTTGTACTTGTGTCTTACGAACGAAGAGTTCCCGAAGCCAGTGTTGTACCGCGGGTTTGATTTGGAGCGGATGGGCATTGAGCCGTTTTCGAAGACTTTGACAACTGTGGCGAAGAAGAAGTTTATGGCGGTGTATGGGCCGTATATTAGTGGCCGGTCGTTGCGAACGGCGCTCGAGTTGATTCGGAAAACCATTCCTTGGTCGACGTGTAATCCAGGGCAGAGTAAACCGTGTTTTGACGCGCAAATCGGCAAGTGTCCGGGCGTTTGTAATGGCGCGATAACGAAAGCTAATTATCGAAAAATTATTAAGCAGTTGATGCTGTTCTTTTCTGGTAAGAAGGATCAGTTGCTACGCCAGTTAACCAAGGAAATGTCACGGGCGGCGTCGGCCAAAAATTTTGAGGAGGCAGCGAAGTTACGCAACCGGGTGTTTGCGCTTGAGCATATTCATGACGTGTCGCTCATTACGCGGGGAGATGAGGAGGACGAACGGAAGTCGTGGAAGACGGTGCATACAGCGCGACCGTTTATTGACATTAATGGACGGCTCGAGGCATATGACATTGCCCATACTTCAGGCACGGCGAATGTGGCGAGTATGACGGTGTTTGTGGATGGTAAGCCAGCTAAGGAGTTGTACCGTAAATTTAAGATTAAGACAGTGGAGGGCGTGAATGATGTGGCTGGTATGGAAGAAGTTATGCGTCGACGATTGGCAAGAGCTATTACTACGCCGTCGACTTGGGGTTTACCGGAGTTGATGATAATTGACGGTGGTGAAGGACAGGTGGCGCGAGTGCAAGCGGTGCTTGATGAGATGGGCGTGAAGACGCCGATCGTCGGCATTGCTAAAGGATTTGACCGTAAACAGGACAGGTTGGTTTATGATGCGTCGAACAAGGAGCTGCAACGGATTGTGACGACGTTCAAGGAAAAGCTGGCAGAAGTGCGTGACGAGGCGCATAGGTTTGCTGGGGCGTATCATCGAGTTTTGCGCAGCAGA
>CAINGB010000038.1 GCA_903848275.1 Candidatus Uhrbacteria bacterium
CGCACGATCATCCAAATAGCGAGAGTGAAGAGGGAGAGGGCGAAACCGGTGATGAGCAACTTGCAGAGCAAGAAAAACGTGGCAGTCATGAAGCACCTCGGAGGTTGTGTGTGCGGCTATACCGTAGCCTGAATGGCTAAGTTTGGCAAAAAAGTTAGAGAGCCAACCGCGGGTAAGGCGGCGGCTCTCGAGAGGACGGGGTCAAGACACGGGGTTGGCGGTGACTACTGGTGCTGCCACTCGACTCAGGTAGCCCTCGGCGACTACTGGCTCGTCTAAGGCGAAGTGCCACTTGGCCAAGGCCAAGAAAGCCAGGTTGCGATGTCTGGGATAAGGATCCTTCAGAGGATTGAAGGCTCCGTCGCTCAGTTCACGTACCAACAGTCGCGGACGCTCACTACCAGCAGCGTGATCCAGCAACAGTTGCGGCATCTGCTCGTCGAAATACCTGACTCTCGCCGCGAACTGGTCGTCGAGGTAGAGCCAGGCGGCGGCGGAACGAGCCACGGAATACTTGACCGGCTCGAGCAGAATGTCACGCGCTAGCTTTTCGTCGAATGGGCCGTGATGCTGACTGTACCAACGCCAAAAGCGAATGACGACGAGCGGCGCAGCAGCTAGACCAAGCAAGCCGAGGGCGTAATTGATATAGGGCCACATGGGCACCTCCGTGGGTGATGGATGGACTAGTCGCTGGTGAGCGGTGTGAGGTCGTAGCCATGTTCATCCAGACAGGACTCGCGCAGGGCGTCGTCATGAATCTGCTCGAGCAAGAACTCGGCGTAGCGATGGTCGCTGTGAGTCTCAGCGTAGCGGGCGAGCAGGGCGAGAGCGTGATCCCGTCTGCCTCGATCCATGGGCAAGGGTGGGAAGATCAACTCCTTGACCAACCTCTGGAACAAAGCCTCCTGCTTCCCCGGCACCTCCTCCGCCAGCAGAACCAGGAAGCCTGTGGCGATGTGTTCGAGCTTGCGAGCACTCGAGGTCTTCACGAGTAGTGATGCCCGACGACGCCTGGCCAGGGAGCTCTGCAGAGGAACTCGGCTCAGGGCGGATGGCTCAGGACTCCGCTGCCAACGTAGAGGCATGAGGGAGGCCAAACCGGTGTAGAAGCAAAAAGCCTCCAGCACAGCGGTGGTGATAGCAGGGCTGATGAAGAAGCCGGCTGCGAGGCCAAAAACGAGATCCATGGCACCTCCTAGTGCGAGGATAATGTAATAGAAAAGGGTGAAATTGGCAATTACCGCGGAAAATTCGTGACTGTGGGTTCGCCGCCGTCGGAGAGAACGCGGAGGTCGCCGTCAGTGTCAGTGCGATAGACTTGGGCGCCGACTTGGTGCAGGCGGTCGAGGACAATTTTGGAGGGGTGGCCGTAAGAGTTGTCGACCCCGACCGAGATGAGGGCGAAGTTGGGGGTGATGGCTTTAAGGAGATCGGGGCCGGAAGAGGTGTCGCTGCCGTGGTGACCAACTTTGAGGACGTCGACGTGTGGGAGATCGGCGAAAAAATGCTCCTCTTGGGCGACGACAGCGTCACCGGTTAGCAGTATGGTGGTTTGGCCGTAGGTTAGGAGAGCGACGATGGAGCCGTCATTGACGTCATCCGTGAAAGTGCCAGCCGCAGCCGCAGCCGGCCAAATTACCTTCAGCACTCCTCCGTCGCCCAAGTCCCAACTCAAGCCTCGACTAGCGACGACAGCTGTGTCACCACCGAGATTCTCGAAGCCCAGGGCGGCCGCGGAGTTGTAGACCAAGCCGTCGTCAACAACTTCGTCGACCTGATAGTTTTCGAGCACGGCGTCGAGACCGAGGACGTGGTCCGCATGAGGATGAGTGGCGATGATGACATCGAGACGACGGTCCCAGGGAGGAAGAACGCTGGCGAGTTTTTCTAAAATGGCGTCGTTCGGACCACCATCGATGAGAATTTGTTTGCCGGGAGCGTCGATGAAAATAGCGTCGCCCTGGCCGACGTCAAAAACCCAGACGGCCAAACGGTGCGGATGCAACCAGGTACCGGAAAAGAAGGCCTCCGCCACGAGAGAAACGGCGATGAGCAGGATTATGCTTAGGCTTTTTTGGAAACGACGCGACATACAAGGGCGACAAATAAGGCGGCAACGATGGCGAGAACGACTCGGCCAGTCAGCGGGATGGTGACAACGGCGAAGGGGACGCTAGCGATGGCGGCGATGAGCCAGAGGATGAGGTGGAGGACGGCCCAGGCCGGGAGAGTAACTATTGGTCCTAGTGGTCCAATGAGTCCTAGTACTACGCCCATGACTCCCACGGACATGGCGAGTTCGACGAAGGGCAAAGCGAGGAGGTTAACGAAGGGGCCAACGAGGGAGACTTGACCGAAGGAGAGAATGACTATTGGCAGAGTACAGAGCGTGGCAGTGAGGGTGCTGCCGAAGGTGTCGCGAATTTCCCAGTTGGTGGGTAGCCAGGTGAGGCGCTGCATGATGTGCGGTGAGAGCCAGATGAGAGCAATAGTGCTGATGACGGAGAGCTGGAAGCCGACGTCGCCGAGAAGTAGGCGCGGCTCGAAGGCGAGCATGACGGCTACGGCGAGCAGGACAATGTTGCGCATGGAGGTTTTGCGACCGACTTGGCGCGAGGTGAGAACCAAAGCGCCCATGGTGGCGGCGCGGACCACGCTTGGTTCGAGGCCGGCGAGTACGGCGTAAACGGCGATGGCGATGAGGAGAAGCCAGAAGGCGTGTTGGCGGCGGACACCGAGCCAGGTGAGGAGGCCGAAGACGGCGAGGATGACGAGGGTGATGTTAAAGCCGGAGGCGGCGACCATGTGAGTGGTACCGGTGGCCAGGAAGCGCGCTTTCCAGAGTTGCGAGAACTCGGCGCGGCCAATGAGGAGGCCAGCGAGTAAGGTCGACTCCGGCTCGGGGAGATGTTGGCCGATGGTTTGGATGATGGTTTGGCGGAGGGTGGCGAGCGCGAGGCCAGGGCTCGGGTCAGCAAGGCCCACGACCAACGGAACTTCGGCGACACGGCAGACGGCGTAGGTGCCCCGGATGGCGAGATAGGTTGGGTAATCGAAGCTGTCGATGAAAGCTGGGGCTTCGAGGGAACACGAAAAACGAACGCGAACACCGATGTTGCTCGACGGATAACGTGGGGCGTTGACCAGGATTTTGTCGCGCTTGGCTGTGCCGTCGATGAGGACTTGAGAAAGCGTCAGGCCGACGGTGGCCTCGCCTTGGTTGATGTCGGCGATAGTGGCTTCAATAGTGTGATTGCCGAGGACGTGGGCGACGGAATCGGCGGTGGGATGGATGAGGGCGCCACGGACGGGCGAAATGACAATAAAGGCGAGGAGTATGGCGGTGAGGATATTGCTCGGCGTACGGGGTGACATGTGGGGGTATTCTACAGGTGAAGACCCCAGGTGTATTCACGGTTATCCACAGATAAGTTATTTGACAGTAGTCCTGGGATGCGGTGAAATATATGCATCGAGTGAAGGTTTCTGCCTCCATATCTCGGTGTTAGCAAATTCTCCCCAGGATGCTATTAGTTTAGCATTCGGGGAGATTTTGTTTTTAAGGGCCTGTGGAAGTAATTGGCAACTTTACTCGAGTTAACACCGAGGATAGCGAGTTCGAATCTCGCCAGGTCCAAACCGCAAAACCGAGCCGTGAGAGCTCGGTTTTGCTATTTATATTGCTCGGCGATGAAGGGCAGGACGATGCCGAGGGCGAGGTAGTGTTGTTGGAGTGTTGGTGGAAGGAGGCGGAAATCCTCGATGACGCCGCGGCAGGTGGGAGAACCACAGAGGCAGGTCATGGTCCAGTAATGCTCGTCCATGGAGGTCGAGTAGTCCCAGAGGATTTCTTCGCCAGGAGCGAGATCGCGAAGGGTAATGAACTCGAGATTTCTGAGACCGCAGTTGGGTGAGCATGAATGGTTGGTGAGACGTAGAGGGTCTGGCAAATCCAGGTAACGATCTGGCCCAATTTGTAAGGTGTCACATTCCCGGATGTTCTTTTTACAGGCAGTGGCGAAGTTAATCGTTGGACCGGTCGCAATGCCTATGACAGTGCCGGCTGGGATTGGCTCGGCGGCGAAAAGGCCTCGGCCGAATTTAGCTGGTTTGATGATGACCTGGGGCATAGCCTGGGGATAAGTGGTCTACATTCAATGTATACATTGAATGTAGACCAACTCTAAATCACGAAGTTCACGATTTTGTTCGCGACGACGATGGTTTTTTTGATGGGAGAAGTGAGGAATTTGGCGACGTTGGGGTCGGCGGTGGCAAGGGAGATGAGGGAGGCTTCGTCGAGATCTGGGGCGACGGTGAGGGAGGAACGGAGTTTGCCGTTGACTTGAATGGCGATGGTGACTTCGCTGTCGACGATGAGGGTGGGGTCGAAGGCTGGCCAGTTCCCTGCTTCCACAAAACCGGTGTTGCCGAGGGCTTCGCTTACTTCATTGCCGACGTGTGGGGCGAACGGAGTTAAGAGGGCCAGGAAGGTGGTGAGGGATTGTTTGGTGATACTCCCCTGCTCGTAGACGGTGTTGATGAAGGTCATCATGGCCGCGACGGCCGTGTTGAAGCGGAAGTTGGTGATATCTTCCGAGACTTTTTTGATGGTTTTGTGAAGGGCTTTGGTGACGTCGGCGGACTCGTCAGCCGAAATCATCGACGGCAACTTGGTCACGCGGTCTAAGAAGCGACGCACGCCAATAACGCCGTTGGTGCTCCAGGGTACTGGCTCTTCGAAGGGACCCATGAAGGCTTGGTAGACACGGAAGGTGTCAGCGCCAAATTCCTGGACGATGTCGTCTGGGTTGACGACGTTGCCCACGGATTTGCTCATTTTGGTACCATCGTCGGCCATGATGAGGCCGTGGCTGTGGCGACGGGCGTAAGGTTCGCTAGTTGGCACGAGGCCCTGATCGAAGAGGAATTTGTTCCAGAAACGGGAGTAGAGCAAGTGAAGTGTGGTGTGCTCCATGCCGCCGTTGTAGAGGTCGATTGGCATCCAATGCTTGAGCTTCTCGGGGTCGGCAAAAGCCTGGTCATTGTTCGGGTCGATGTAGCGTAAGAAATACCAGCTGCTGCCAGCCCAGTTTGGCATGGTGTCGGTTTCGCGCTTCGCTGCCCCGCCACAAGTAGGACATTTGGTGTTCACGAAGGAGTCGATGCTGGCTAACGGTGACTCGCCGTTATCGGTTGGTTGATAATTAGCGACGTCAGGAAGCAAAACCGGGAGTTGCTCGTCGGGGACGGGGACCCAACCACAATGAGCGCAGTTGATGAGCGGAATTGGTTCGCCCCAGTAACGCTGGCGGCTGAAGACCCAGTCGCGGAGTTTGTACTGGATGGTCTTTTTGCCGGCGGTCTTGGCGAGGGCGTCGTCGAAACTCAATAACGGACGGTCGATGATGGGAAGATTGAAAGTTTGGGCGAAGGCGAGGTCGCGTTCGTCGTGTTGCGGGACGGCCATGACGGCGCCAGTGCCGTAGTGGCCGAGGACGTAATCCGCAATCCAGACAGGGACCTGATCCCCATTAGCCGGATTGGTGACGAAGCTACCAGTGAAGGCGCCGGTTTTTGGTTTGGTTTCGTCGCCACGCTCCATGTCGGTCTTTTTCGATGTTTGCGCGATATACTCGTCGACCGCTAAACGATGCTCGGGGAGAGTGAGCTTGGAAATGAGGGGGTGCTCAGGGGCGATAACCAAATATGTAACGCCAAAAATCGTATCTGGTCGCGTCGTGAAGACAGTTAGTTTGTCGTCAGTGCCGTCGATAGCGAAGTCGATTTCCGCGCCTTCGCTGCGACCAATCCAATCGATTTGCTGCTTCTTTATTTTGGGCAAATAGTCCACGGTGTCGAGGTCGTCGATTAAACGATCGGCGTATTTGGTGATGGCGATCATCCATTGTTCTTTGTCGCGCTTTTCCACGGCGGTGCCGCAACGTTCGCATTTGCCGCCGATGACTTCCTCGTTGGCCAGGCCAATTTTGTCTTTGGGGCACCAGTTGATGGCCATGGTCGATTTGTAGGCGAGGCCGGCTTTAAAAAAGCGGATGAACATCCACTGCGTCCATTTGTAAAAAGCGGGGTCCGTCGTGTTGATTTCGCGCGACCAGTCGAAACTGAAGCCGATGGCTTTGAGCTGACGACGGAAAGTGTCGATGTTCGTCTTGGTGACGACCGAGGGGTGAATACCAGTTTTAATAGCGTAGTTCTCGGCGGGCAAACCAAAGGCGTCCCAACCCATGGGGAAAAGTACGTTTTTGCCGAGCATGCGTTGCTGACGGGCGACGATGTCGAGGGCCGTATAGCTACGGGGATGGCCGACGTGGAGGCCGGCGCCAGAGGGGTACGGGAATTCGACTAGGACGTAGTATTTGTCTTTTGGGGAGTCGTCCTCCGCCCTAAAAATTTGAGCTTTCTCCCAGGCGGCTTGCCACTTAGCGTCAGTTGTTTGATGGTTGTAAGACATATTGCACCAGTGTAGCGATAATTGGGGTTTTGGGCAAAAAGAGAGTCGCTCCCAACTGCCAATCTCCTATTCCTAGCTGCACCTCGTCAACCGCACCAGCCGTCTCACCTCGTCTGACTCGGGCGCTGGCGCAGGGCCGAGGTTGGCGTCGTCATAGGAGATATGGCAGTCGCTCGC
This sequence comes from Candidatus Uhrbacteria bacterium, assembly GCA_903848275.1. Lineage (GTDB taxonomy): Bacteria > Patescibacteriota > Patescibacteriia > UBA9934 > UBA9934 > UBA11707. The sequence goes on from CAINGB010000038.1 coordinate 6,656, forward strand.
TCCTAAAGGGCTCAGGCTCTAATAAAAAGAAAGCCCCGAAGCCGGGTTTAAGCCGGGCTTCGGGGAGGAGGACAGAGGAGACGCGAGGGTCAGCTGGTCGGGGAAGGCTGGGTGGCGCCGGGGACGCCATTGCTGATGCTGAGCCTGGCGTGGTCGATCTCGTCCGGGTCGTTGTCGCGACCGAAGACGCGAGTGGACGACTGAGACAGGAATCTGGCCCGTCCTTCGCGGAACCTGGACCACAGGCGGAGGAAGTCCTCAGCGGTTGTCGGCACGGTGGAGCTGGGGTAGCCGTCGTGCTCGAGCAACAACTCGAGGTAGATCTGCAGGTGGTTGAACGAGGCCGACACAGGACGCCCGCGACCAGCATGCCAGCCACTCATGAACCCCGTGAGTCCCGTGATGTCGAGCTCGACACCGAGTACCCGGAGCAGGATGGCGCGGACAGGGGCGTTGATCTCTGCACCCTTGATGGTCTGCTCTTTGAGGAGCTCCGCGAACACGAGGAACAGCTTACCGAACCGGCCATTGCCCTGGTAGAGCGTGACGTCGAGCTGCCGGCTAGCGATCAGGTTGCCGACATGCGTCAACTGCACGCTGATGTCACCCTTGGGCAGACCGAGCTTGCTCGAGATCTCGTCGGCCGTGAAGCCGAACCGACTGAGCCAGGTCACGACCTTGCGCAGGTCACTCTCCGGCTGACTGGCAGTGTTGGCCAGTAGCAATTGCCGCATGGTCAGCAAATCGATGAACGGGGTAGCGGACATGAAGGACTCCTGCTTGACGGGGGTTGAAACGTCGAAGCGCCGAAAGTGTGCCTGAGATTAAGGAAATAGTCAACGCGAGACTCGGGAAGTACGGCCAAGGCTCGAGGTACAGGAATTCGTCGGGTCCTGTCGTCTCGGACCCCGCCAGATTGCTCGCTAGACGCTGCGCATCGTGGCAGGGGCCTCCCTCAACGCCACCCAACTACAAAAGATTAGACCTGCCCCTCGCTACTTGGCCTTAAAACTAGTAAAAGAGAAAACCCCATACCGCCGGAGCGATACAGGGTTTTGAGGACACCGGGTGGACGTCAGTAGCCGGCGGCGAAAGCGAGCTCACGCTCGGGCTGAGGCTGGCGCAACGGCGGGGACAGCCGCGGGAGGAAGTAGTCGCAGCGGAACTGCACGAACGAGCGCAACAGGTGGAAGTGGCCGTCGAAGGTGGAGGGCGGCGCGTCCGGCATGCAGAACGAGTTGAGGCAGCAGTCGAGGAGCAGCCGCGGGCCCTCGAGTTCGGCAGGCAACGTGGCCGGCAACACGGGGTCAGGGATGAGTTGGCGGCGCTCGATGGTGGCCTGGTAGTCGCCGAGCAGATCCGAAAGAGCACAGCGCAAACGCTCGTCGCTCAGCGACAACGGCTTGTCCGTGGTGCTGAGGTCCACCAGCTTGACCCGACAGTCGGGCCAAAGCGGCCGGCTGTGAGTCTGCCCTGGGCGATCACGGAGATCGACCATGAACAGGTTGCACAACTGGTCGAGACCAGGCACCGGACCCTGCCAGTTGAAGACGCCAGCGATGTCCTCCAGGCTGAAGCCGAGGTGGCACAACTCGAGGATGGTCGACCAGTGCGGGTGACGGCAAGTGACGATGCCCTGGATGACGGAACGATTGGGATTGAGAGGACGCATGGGAAGCTCCGAGAAGTTGAGGTCTGCTGAACGCCGTGATTGGCGCGAGGGCGAGAGTAGCAGATAAGGCTAGCTTTAGCAACTGTTTTAGGGTACGCTGCCCCTACTATGCCTTTACCTCAAGAATTCATCGAGCGTTTGACGACCCAGTTCGGCGCCAGTAATACCAGCGTTATTTTGCGTGGTTTGGCAGCTAAAAGGCCGACGACGTTCCGCAGTAACTTGCTCCGCACGACGGACGAGGCGGTGATGGAGGGTTTGCGTCAGGCGCACGTCATGTTTGCTCGGGTCAAGGAAATCCCCCATGCTTTTAGTGTCCGCGGGATTGAGAATGAGGCGGTTTTAGAGTTGTCCCTCAATAAAGAAGGGCGAATTTATCTCCAGGGTCTAACTTCGATGCTGCCCGCGATTATTCTTGATCCGAAGCCGGGTGAAATTGTAGCGGATATTTGTGCGGCGCCGGGGAGTAAGACCAGCCAGCTGGCGGCCATGATGAAAAATGAGGGGAAGATTGTGGCGGTTGAGGAAAATAGTGTGCGCTACCAGAAGCTAATGAACACTTTGCGTATTCAAGGGGCGAGTATGGTCGAGGCCAAGCTGGAAGACTCGACGATTTTGCACCACACCATGCCAGAAATGTTCGACAAGATTTTGGCCGACGTCCCCTGTTCGGCGGAAGGACGCATCAACGTCGACGACCAGCGAAGCTACGGCTTTTGGTCGCTGAAGAATATTGTCGCTCATGCCAAGTTACAGCGTCGACTATTACGCAGTGCTTATTTGTGCCTGAAGCCAGGTGGCACACTCGTCTACTCGACGTGTACTTTGGCCGCAGAAGAAAACGAGGCGCAGATTGATTGGTTTTTGGGTGAGTACCCGGATATGAAGGCGGAGGCGATTACTATCCCATTTACGCCGTCGATTATGCATAAGAACAAGTCGCTCACGCTGTTGCCGAGTGCGAGTGCGGAAGGGTTTTTTGTTGCGAAGATGAGGAAACAAGATTAACTAAGTTCGCTTTTTCAGAGCAGCCAACTGTGGACGAGCGAGATCTTTGGTGGCGATTTCAGCAAATTCTTCAGCTGCGAGTTCCGACCAATATCGTAAGGTATATTCACTCGCTAGTTGAACGTGTTGATAAGTGGAATTCGGATTATAAGAAGTTGGAGCACCGTCTTTATGGCGGTTATCTTCAACCATGGCTAAGTTATAACTACGGTAATTGCCGGCTAAATTCTGTTGCTGAACAAGAAGTTTGTTTAAGGCTTGGTCACGCTCCGCGCCAGCTGAAACAGCAGCTGCTAAGTGAATTTCACGAATTTTGTTAGCAGGACTATTGACCATGGACCAGAGACGAGCCAAAGGCTTGCTCTCAGCGTCGGCGGCAGTTTTTGCCTCTTGATAACGGTCATTTGCATCATGAAAATCGTGGAGGAGTGAGGTGCGCTTGGCTAGTTCCCTCTTCTGTATTGGTTCGATAATTTTAGTGCGAGCAATTTTAGCGATACCCCAGGCCGCCTCTACATCTTGTTTGCGTACAGCTCGCTGACGCTTATCTATTTTACCACTATAGAATTTACCATCATCGATGCGTGGTTCAAGGGCAAACCATTTAGCGAAATGTTGTGCCTCAATAGCTAGCTTAGCAGGAGTCCAACCTTGGGTTTGGCTATTGGGTGATATTAGGTTTGTCATGGCCTCCGGTAGGTAGTTCGGCGACGAGATATGCGACATCATGGTCCAAAAATCATTTCTCAAAAGGATTTTGGGAATATGCGTATTCTCCTTGGCTCCCTGCATCGCTAAAATAGCTCTCATGCCCGCACCGTCTAGTAGTTTTGAAATAATAAGCCAATCCTTTGTGTTATTTTGATTGATGTTTATTGATGCGTGATTGCCATCTCTGGTTTCGGCACTACCCTTTTTCAGAGAACCAATACGAGCATTCTCATAGGTGGCCAAGCTATCATCTGGAGCCAGACCTCGAGCTAAAATTTCTGCACAATCAGTGTCACGAAGCACTTCGAGGATACCGAGAGCGACATACATCTTCAAATAACTATCAGGATGCTGCTTAAGTTTTTTGAATTCTATAAAAAGCCGCTCACGTTCATCTTCTGCGCCAGAAAATGCAGCGTGGTAGGCCTCTAATACTTCTGGTTTGTCGGATAACTTTGCCAAAGCCTCATTAATACTAAGACCAAGCAGAAGCTCAACCCGCTTCTGGACGCCGGCATTCATCTCCCCCGCTTCCAACATTTCTTTAGCCAAATCACGCTGCTCGGCTACAGGCAGAGCTTCGGCGGGAGTTTCGGGTACAGGCAAGATTTCGCGCGCGTGTTCTGGTGATGGGTGCGGTTGGTCACCTTCGCCTGGTGGTCGTTTTTGGGTCATATTGAGGACAGTATATCATGAATACTTCACGCTGCTGCCAAGCGCGAGTGCAGAAGGGTTTTTTGTTGCGAAATTGGTGAAGGGGGCGTAAGGTTGGCGCGCTCGGATTAACTGGGCAAGGAGCGACCATGAATTCATTGGCGAGTATTGTGAACGAGATCAAGTTGGTAGCAGAAGGCAGCAACGACCACGGCACGGCTGTGCAGTACGCGGCCTGGTACTACGGGTTTCATCCGTTGGTGGACTGGGTGCTGACAGAAAGCGTGAGAGCTCCGCTGCGGCCAGTCACGCTGAAACGGGCCTGCAAGACGATGCTACTGAACCGCAACGAAGACATACATACCAACTTCTGGAAAGCCTATGCCAGGATCCAGTTGGGCCTGCTCGAGACAGCCGGTAGCGCTGAGCGGCAACATTTCTTCGACTGGGCCAAGCGGAATGCGGATGATGGCGTGATCAAGGAGCGTCCTCTAGATCGCCGATACATCCTCCGGCAGATTCGCTGGCAGGAACTCGACCAGACGACCATGGCAGAGGACGACTGGTTGATGCAGCTACCGGTTGCGAATGAGATGATCGAGGCGGGCGACTTCGACACGCCGAGTGTTGTGCAGCGCTACCTCGTCGGAACGCACCCGGACGAGGTGTACATCGAACCTGGGCCGTGGACGCTCAACTTCGTCCAGCAGTGCTTGGCCCGAGTCAACGGCCCGGACTGCTACTACTCGAAGGTACAGTTGGCGGCGCTCAAGGAGTACGTAAAGAAAAAGTTCGGCATCATATAGCCGACGTCGTCGTCAAAAGCGCAGTTCCCCGAGTGATTGGGGGCTGCGCGTTTTCTTTTACAGATGAAAATTATTCGTTCGCGGCCAGCCAGCGTTCGGCCTGGAGGGCGGCCATGCAGCCGGAGCCGGCGGCGGTGACGGCTTGGCGGTAGTGGGCGTCGATAACGTCGCCGCAAGCGAAGACGCCGGGGATGTTGGTGGCGGTACTGTCTGGCGCGTGCTTGATGTAGCCAACTTGGTCCACGTCGATAGCGGGGACGAAAATTTTAGTGTTCGGCTGGTGCCCGATGGCCACGAAGAAGCCGTCCGTGTCGACAATGGACTCGACTTTGGTGAGCGTGTCGACAACTTTGACGCCGGTTAAGCGTTCTTCACCGATAAGTTCCAGTGGTGAAGTATTCCACATGAAGGAAATCTTGGGGTTCTTTTGGGCCTTCTCCTGCATGATTTTACTGGCCCGGAGTTTGTCGCCGCGAACGATGATGACGACTTCACGGGCGAACTTGGTCAAGAAAGTTGCTTCTTCCATGGCACTATCACCACCACCGACGACAATGATTTTCTTATCGCGGAAGAAAAATCCGTCGCAAGTGGCGCAGGCGGAGACTCCCCGGCCCTGCAATTTCTTTTCGCCGGGAATGTCGAGCCACTTGGCGGAGGCGCCGGTCGAAATAATTATTGATTTAGCTTGGAAATCGCCGTTGTTCGTTGAAGTCACTTTGAATGGACGGCTGCTGAAGTCGACAGCTGTGATAGTGTCGTCAATAATTTCTGTGCCGAATTTGGCCGCTTGTTTCTTCAACTTTTCCATTAAGTCTGGGCCCATGACGCCGTCGGCTTCACCGGGCCAGTTCTCCACCTCGCTCGTCAACATAAGCTGACCGCCTGGTTGCTGACCGGTGAACAAAACTGGGGCGAGATCGGCGCGGGCGGCATAGATAGCAGCGGTGTAGCCGGCCGGGCCGGAGCCGATGATAATTAATTTTTGCACGTCCATATTAGGCGTGGCGAGCGAG
>CAINGB010000039.1 GCA_903848275.1 Candidatus Uhrbacteria bacterium
AGTGGTCGGCCAGAATGGCGTCGCCACATTGGGTGCCCCAGTCGCCCGAACAGTCGCCTGCTCCGCCCAGCATAATGCGAGGTGGCGTGCCGGCACCAGCCACGGCTTGCTGGAAGGCGTAAAAGTTGGTGGGGTCCTGGGCTTGGAGGGTGAGGACGGCTTGCATGAGCGCGCGGACGTCGTCGGTACGGCGGGAGTCCGACTTCTCGGCGAGGGCGCCGGAGGGGTTAGAGACGAGGATGACGGTGAGGATAATAAAAAATGTCGTCGCGAGGGCGGTGATGACGTCGAGAGTTGTCCTGCCTAAATAACCATAGCTCATATTATTCGTGTTCATGCTCGGTAAAACCGCGCAAGGAGGATTTTTTGGCGTGTGACCAGACCCAGGCGGCGAGGAGTGAGGCGACGGGGACGGTGAGGACCAAGGCGCAGGTGCCGCCCAAGGTGCGGACAATTTCTTCGGCGACGGCTTCAGTATTAATGAAACGCCAGAGGGATACGGTGTGGTCCGCCATGAAAATGAGAAGAAGAGGGAGTGAGGCACCGGCGTAAGCAAGGACGAGAGTGTTGACGGTGCTGGCAATGTGGTGCCGACCGACGCGCATGCCACGGGTGAAAAGTTCGCGGCCGCCGAGCTTCGGGTCCGCGGCCTTAAGTTCCGCGATGGTTTCGCACTGGGTGATGGCCACGTCGTCCAAGACACCAACCGCGCCCAGGATTATGCCAGCCAGTAATAGACCTTGAGGAATGGTGACGTTACCGACTTGCCAGTAGAGGAAGACCGAGGTCTCGTCGGCCAAGCCAGAAAGTTTAACGATGGTGACGAAGAGAGCAGAGAAAAGCCAGGCGAGAATGACGCCTAACGAGCAGCTGGCAAAAGCGACGGCGGTGTTACGGGTGAGGCCGTGAGCTAGGCTCAAGTTGATAGCCAGCATGACAATACCGGCGAGGACGGAGATCATGACCGGATTATGGCCAGCGAGAATCATGGGGAAAACGAACCAGAAGAGAAGGCCGAGAGTGATAGCAAAGCCGATGAGGGCAAAGAAACCGCGACCGCGACCAACCAGAAGAGTCACGAGAGCAAAGACGAGGGCGACCAAGAACAAGCCCTTGGTGCGCACCATGTCGCCCAAATACGCGGTTTGGCTGCCGTCGCCGTTGTCGATGATTTGCAGAATGACGCGATCCCCTACCGCGATACCAAAACGCAAGCCGGTACTCAGCGAGTCGCCAGTGTTGACGGTGTAAGTGGTGCCGTTGTCGCCGAGGGCTGTGAACGTCATTTGCGGGACGTTGTTGGCGTCAGTACCTTGGCTGATAATTTGGGTGACGGCGGCTTGGACTTCCTGGTTGATGGTGACGTTTTGATCTGCAGCAACGGGGATTTCTGGCGATGGAATTGCTTGCGCCAAAGCTAGGCTCGGAGTTAAGAGCGCGAGGCCGAGGGAGAGCGCTAGAAGAAGACGTTTGAGCATAGTTTAGTTGACGTCGCTCGCAACCGTGAGGCAGTCCTCTTTCTAGCTGCAGACACGACCGCCACATTTCTTAACTGAGTAGATTTTGGAATGGCGACCGGTCAATCTCCTAAAGCCCTACGTTACCTCGGGAGAGATTGACACGGGCCGGTCTTGGCGTCGTCAGAGGACTACCTCACGGCTGCTCGCTCCTACAAGGCTCAGTATACCACCCCTCCCCTACTTCTGACATTGCGGACAATAGTGAGTGCCGCGGCCAGCGAGGGTTATTTTTTTGATGGGAGTAGAGCAGGTGCGACAAGGCTCGCCAGCACGACCGTAGACTTGGAGGAAATTGACGAAGCCGCCACGCTCGCCGTTGACGTCCAGATAGTTGTTCGAGGTGGTGCCGTTCAGCGCGAGCGAGGCACTGAGAACATTTTTTATTTTATTCGCGATGGTGAGGCGTTGGGCGGCAGTGAGCGTCGACAAACGGCGAGTTGGACGTAGGCCAGAAAGAAAGCAGGCTTCGTCGGCATAGATGTTGCCGATGCCAGCGATGACGGTTTGATCGAGCAAGGCGGCTTTGAGCAGACGGGTTTTGGGCGTAAGTAAACAGGCGGCGAGTTGCTCGGCGGAAGAGATGAGAGGCTCGGGGCCGTAAGAAGTGAGAAGGGATTCGAGCTCAGTGGTGTTAGCGAAGGCTTTGACGTAGCCGAACTTGCGGACGTCGTTCCAGATGACGGCCGAGGATTTGGTAATGAATTTGAGGCGATCGTGCTTGGCCGGAGTGTAGTCGAGGGGTACGAGGAGGAACTTGCCGGTCATTTTGAGGTGACCGATAAAACCGCTGCCGCCCTTGAAGCGCCAAATGAGGAGTTTGGCCCGGCGGTCAATCGATTCTACCGTTTTGCCGACGACGCCGGCGACAAAAAGAGGACCAGCAGGGACTTCGCGGCCAGTGAGATAAAGGTCGACGGCCTGGATGGTCTGCCCCTGCAAAGCGGCGTGTAATTGCCGTCTGACTGTTTCTACTTCTGGTAATTCTGGCATACAAGATATACTGTAACATAAACGCTCGGAGCTGACAGTTAGTCGACTTCTACAAGGCTCTGGCTCTACGGCCAAGGCTCGGGGTAACCGATTGCGTCGGGTCCTGCCGACTGCGGACCCCGCTGGGTGCTCGCAAGCTGCGCGCCCAAGCAGGGACCTCCCTTCGCGTCACCCGACTACAGGAATTAGGCCTGCCCCTCGCTACTTGGCCTTTCTGGCTGCTAAATTCTTTAAACTACCGACTACCAACTACTAACTACCAACCCCTATGATGATCTACAACCCACCCTCCGGACTGCTACTTGTCGACAAACCAGCTGGGATGACCAGTCATGATGTGGTCGATAAGATAAGGAGGATTACCAAACAACGCACAGTCGGCCATGCCGGGACGCTCGATCCGTTTGCTACGGGCTTGTTGTTAGTGGCGGTGGGACGTGAGGCAACTAAGGAGCTAAGTAAGTTCGTGGGACTCGACAAGACTTATGAAGCGACGATTTGCTTGGGGAAAGCGTCCGCCACATTTGATACCGAGGGGCCGATTAGCGACGCCCCCTGCCCTGCTGTGACCATCGATGAACTGCTGACAGCAATGAAAAAACAGGTTGGCGACATACTGCAACTGCCGCCC
>CAINGB010000040.1 GCA_903848275.1 Candidatus Uhrbacteria bacterium
AGCTGACCGCCTGGTTGCTGACCGGTGAACAAAACTGGGGCGAGATCGGCGCGGGCGGCATAGATAGCAGCGGTGTAGCCGGCCGGGCCGGAGCCGATGATAATTAATTTTTGCACGTCCATATTAGGCGTGGCGAGCGAGGCGTTCGATGAGGGCGTCTTTGGTCATGGAACCAGAGAATTGATCGACCACGGAACCGCCTTTGAAGATGAGGAAAGTTGGAATGGACAAAACGTTATAGCGCTGGGCGAGAGATGGGTGGTCGTCGACGTTGACTTTACCGACGGCGAGATTTTCATTGCCGGCCGCAACTTCGTCGACAATTGGTGACATTTGCTTGCAGGGGCCACACCATGGTGCCCAAAAATCGACCAAAACTGGTTTACCGGCCTTGGTGATTTCGGCGTCAAAATTCTCCGCGGTCAATTCCAAATGCGACATAGAAAAGTAGTGGTTAGAGGAAGTTCCCCTATTCTACTACCTGCTGCCTTCTACGGCTAGAGTACGCGCTTGCAGCTCTTCTTTATACAATTCAAGGATATCCCCAACTTCAATTTTGGTTTTGCCGACGAACGACAGACCACATTCCTGGCCGGCGAGAACGTCGCTGACGGTGGACTTGCCTGATTGCAAAGCGTCGGACTTACCTTCGCCAATCATCTGGCCGTTACGGAGCACCCGGACAGTAGCGCCACTCATGAGCTTGCCCTTCTTGACGCGGCAGCCAACAATCTGACCCTTGTCGGTCTTTTTGAAAAGGGCCAAGACTTCGGCAGAACCAAGTTCGGAGTAGATCTTTTCGTCTGGCAGCAACTTTTTGAGGTGGTTGACGACGCTTTCGAAGAGACGGTAGATGACTTGATATTCTTCAACAATGACGTTCTTGCTGCGGGCGAGTTCCATGATCTGGGCTGGGGCCTTGACGTTGAAGCCGAAAATGACAGCTTTGGCAGCGTCCGCACTCATGACGTCCGCATCGGTCACGTTGCCCAAGCCTTTGCCGACAATTTCCACACCAACGTACGGGTTGTCGATTTTTTCGAGCATACCCATGAGGGCTTCCAAGGAACCGAGCACGTCGGCTTTAACGACCACGTTGAATTTGACCTTGCTCTGGCCTTCGGCAGATTCGCCTTCTTCTTCGATGGAATGGGAGTGCTTGAGGGTGAGCTCGCCGACACCGCTCTTGCGGGTTGGCTGCAAACGGAGCTTGCCCAAGAGGGCCGCGTCAACAGGAACTTCGAGGATGTCGCCAACGGATGGCGCTTCTTTAAAGCCGAGGATTTTGACTGGAGTGGATGGTGGCGCAACCTTAATATCCTTGCCGTCGAAGGTTTTCATGGCGCGCACCTTGCCGTAAAGTGAACCGCGGAGGCCAATAACGTCGCCGACGCGGAGAGTACCGGTCTGCACCAGGACAGTGGCGACTGGACCCTGGCCCTTGTCGACGTGAGACTCGATGACGGTGCCGATAGCTGGACGGTCGGGGTTGGCCATGATTTTAGCCTTTTCGAGGTCGGCAACCAACAACAACATGTCGAGCAATTTGTCGATGTTGAGGCCGGCTTTGGCGGAAACTGGAACACAGATGGTCTTGCCGCCCCATTCTTCTGGAACCAAACCGACTTCACCCAACTGGCCGTAGATGCGCTCGATGTTGGCTTCTGGTTTGTCGATTTTGTTGATGGCCACGATGAAGGGCAACTGGGAGGCTTTAATGATGTCGATAACTTCGCGAGTTTGGGGCTGAATACCGTCGTCGGCCGCAACCACAAGAATGGCGATGTCCGCAACCTTGGCACCACGGGAACGCATGACGGTGAAAGCTTCGTGACCTGGGGTGTCGATGAAAGTGAGGGCGCGGCCATCCTTGACGACCTGGTAAGCACCGATGTGCTGAGTAATACCGCCGGCTTCGGTGTCGATGACGCGAGTCTTGCGGATGGTGTCGAGCAAGAGGGTCTTACCATGGTCGACGTGACCCATGACGACAATGACTGGGGCGCGTGCCACCAAGGTATCTGCAGATTCGCCGTGCATGACGTCGGCCAAGCGGTCAACCTGAACGTCGGTAGTGCTAGTGTCGGCTTTCTCGTCCACTTTTTCCGCAATGAAACCGAGGTCTTCCGCGATGATGCTGGCGGAGTCGAAGTCGATACGCTCGTTTAACGAGGCGAGAATACCGCTCCGCATCAGTTCCTGCATGACTTTGGCGATTGGCAGGTTGAGGGCTGTGGCAAAGTCGCGGACGCTAATGGTGGCCGGAATCAAAATCTTTTCGGCATCGCCGGATTTGACCTTCTCCTTACGCTCCAAACGGGCCTTTTGATCCTCCATTTTCTTTTGGAGGTACTGGCGTTTCTTCATTTCCTGCCAGGCGTTCATGATGCGGCCAGCATCGCGATCTGGGATTTTAATGGCTTTATTACCAATGTCAAAGCCGAGCTCAGGCAGCTTGCTGCGGAGCTCTTCGGTCGGAACCCGTAAACGACGGGCTAATTCAGAGATATTCATGCGGGGAGAATAGCGGAAAAAGGCTAAGTGGTCAACCGAGCTCAGCTCGGTTTTTGGTTTGCGACCAAAGCTGAGCTTTGGTTGGCTCGCGCTGATACTGGGCTAAAATAACAGTTTGGTGATTATAAATGGCTGTGGTATCGTCAAAGTACACCCCAAGGTAACTCATGAAATCTCACTCGGAAGGCCCTGCCCCGCTCAATCTGCTCGCCCTGGCTCTGGGCTACTGCGCCCTGTTCGCCGCCGGTTGCGTCATCTTTCGACTGACCGTCGAGTACATCATGCCCCGCCTGTGACGCCGCAGCGTCGACCATCCCCTTGTAGCGCCTGGATTTCCGGGCGCTACCGTTTTTTTGGAGCTCTTTTGCTTTATAATTCGTTTCTAAACTTCTGTACTAGGTCCTCCCCGCCCAGATGGCGCAACTCAGCGATGATTTCGAGCTGACAGTGAAGGGTGCGATGGCGAGGGATCATTATGAAATGAGGTTAAGCGTGCAAAGTTTGGAGTTTGCCCTGGTATTCCATCACCACATCGCCAGCGTCGAGTTTGTCGTAAATGAGTGTAGATTCGCGCTTAGGAACGTCGAAGTAAGACAAAACGGCGTCGTTAACCATGCGTAGTAATTCGCGTTGATTGCGAGCTTGAGTGACCAGGCCTGGGAGTTCGGATGACGTGGCCACAAACCAACCGTCGGCGGTCAAGCGAACTGTTAACGAAATATTGGCGGGTAAATTGTATTTACGCTTAACGTCCGCCGAGGAAA
>CAINGB010000041.1 GCA_903848275.1 Candidatus Uhrbacteria bacterium
AAACCCAGAAGCCCGGCTTAAGCCGGGCTTCTGGGTTTCTTAGTTTATCCACCGATATTTTCGCCAACCCTTGTCAAAATCATCCAAACCACCTATAGTACCAGCAATCCCCCAGAAGGGGACTTTTAATTACTACTATGTCAGCATTGGCCAAAGTCGTGAACAATCCGGTAGTCAACTACTTCCGCACTAGCTACGAAGAATTGCGTAAGGTCACCTGGCCTTCCCGCGAACAAACTATTCGCTACGCTGTCACCACCGTCGTCTTGTGCGCCGCCTTGGCCGCCTACTTTGGCCTCCTTGACTACGCCTTGAGCCAGGGTCTTAAAGCCTTAATCAGCGTCACCTCCTAAATATGGCCAAACAAACCGCCAATTACGGCCGCCGTTGGTACGCTATTCACACCTATTCCGGGTTTGAGGAAGCCGTCCTCGACAGCTTGAAGCAACGTATCGAATCCATGGACATGGGCGACAAAATTTTCAACATGCTCGTGCCTAAGGAAAAAAAGATCAAAATTAAAAACGGTAAGCGCCGCGTCACTGAAGAAAAAATCTTCCCCGGCTACGTCCTCATCGAAATGACCGTTACCGACGACTCTTGGTACGTTGTCCGCAACACCCCAAACGTCACCGGCTTCATTGGTACCGGCACCACGCCAACGCCAATCGCCCCTGAGGAAATCGAAGCCCTCATGAAGCGTGTCGGCGTCGCTGAACCAGAATTCACTGTCGACGTAGCCAAGGGCGACGTTATCAGCATCATCGACGGTCCGTTCAAAGGCCAGCAAGGTAAGGTCGACCAGGTCGATGTGGCTCGTGGCAAGGTTCGTGTCATGGTCTCCATGTTCGGTCGCGAAACTCCACTTGAACTCGACTTCCTCCAAGTCAAAAAAGTCTAAGCGCCAATTAAAAAATCCTGCAGATTGTCTGCAGGATTTTTTTATGTAGGCCAATTTAGGAAGTTCGATTAACGAGAAACACTGATAACAGCCGTGCCTTCTGGTGCACAGGCATTGATAGTCAAAGTACCAGCTGTAGCGCGAGTAATCGAGTACAAAGTCTTAGCGTCGGTGCCGCTGCTTGGATCGGCTGGCACGCTACCAAGGTAACCAGCTGTCTTCAAACCGGTCAAGTCAGCACAAGCAGCCTGGGTAACACCAGCGCAACCAGTGTCACAACCAGTAGCTCCTGTACCAATCTGGTATGGCACATCCACGGTCAATGCAGCTACCGAGGCGAGATATGAACCACCATTGTCAACCTGCTGCGTCTTCAAGGCCGACAAAATTGAAGCCACGTCACTCGAACGGCGAGCGTTACGGGCATCCTGGAAACGCTTAGCTGGGTTCAAGGCAACGAACACAGCTGATGCCAACACGATGATGATCGTGATAACAATCAACAATTCCATAAGTGTAAAACCACCTGGGAGTCTGCGTGTCATGGCTGACTTTTTGCTTGACATAGAACATTTATTAATCACGCTAATTGCGCTTTGTATAATAGTATATCACACCCCCTTACATCTAACACCTAAAAAAGGTAAACTATGTGAAAGAAAAGAATTTCTATGAAAGCAAAATCAACCGCACCCACCAACCTACCAACTAAAGCTGACGTCGAGCTTCTAATTACCAAAGCCACCGGCGCCAAAGCTAAAGAAGACGCGGCTATCGACGTCTTTGCGCAGCTCATGATCTTCGCGCATAGCTCGCGTGCTTCTGACGTTCACCTCGAACCTTGGAAAACCAACGCGCAAATTCGTATTCGTGTTGACGGCATTCTGCACGACGAATTCACCCTCGCTAGTGAAGTTCATACCCGCATCATTGCCCGCCTCAAAATTCTTACCCAACTTCGCACCGACGAACATCGCGCCCCGCAAGACGGCCGTTTTCAGTTCGTCAGCCCGCTCGGTAACGTCGACGTTCGCGTCTCCATTATCCCCACAGCACTCGGCGAAAAAGCCGTCATGCGTTTACTTTCCAGTCAATCGCATAAACTTACTTTGGAACAGCTCGGCTTTGCCGAAAATGATCTAGTTCGTGTCCAACGCGCCATCCGCAAACCTTGGGGCATGGTACTAGCCACAGGTCCAACTGGTAGTGGCAAAACAACTTCTATTTACGCTATTTTGGAAATCCTTAACCAACGCGAAGTCAACATCGCCACCATCGAAGACCCAGTCGAATTCGAAATTCCCGGCACCAACCAAAGCCAGGTCGACAACGTCGCTAAACTCACTTTTGCCACCGGTCTCCGTTCCCTTCTTCGTCAAGATCCGGACATTATTATGGTCGGTGAAATTCGCGACCAAGAAACCGCTAAAATCGCCGTCAACGCCGCCATGACTGGACATAAACTATTATCAACCCTCCACACCAACAACGCCGCTACCACCATTCCCCGTATGATCGACATGGGCGTGGAGCCTTTCCTCATCTCTTCTACTTTCATCTGCGCTATCGCCCAACGTCTAGTTCGCCGCGTCTGCCCGGACTGCGTTACAGCTGTCACACTCACCAAAGAAGAAGCTACTAAAATGTTCGGCACGGCCACGCTCGACGCCCTCTTCGATAAATCTGCCAGCATCGAAGTTGCCAAACCTGGCAACTGCGCTAAATGTGGTGGCAGCGGCTACAAAGGCCGCATTGGTATTTACGAAATCATGGAGAACTCCCCGGCTATTCAAAGGTTAATCGTTAGTCGCGCCACCAGTGAAGAAATTCAAGCACAGGCTATCAAAGAAGGTATGACCACCGTCATGCAAGATGGCGCCCGTAAAGTCTTGGCCAAAGCTACCACTATCGAAGAGCTCATTCGCGTCATGCAGGAATAGTATGGCTACCGTCGTCAACTCAGTTCATCGCAGTAATTTTCTAGAAAAACTAACAGTGCGCCTCTCGCACACTGAAATTCTTCTATTCACCAAATACCTCTCCGTTCTTCTACGTTCCGGCCTCCCGATTGACGAAGCTCTCGACCTGCTCCTACAACAAGCCAAAGGCCCTTTGAAAAAAGTTCTCACCAATATCAAAATCACTGTCACAAGCGGTAAAACCTTTGCCGACGGCCTCGAACTCTACCCGCAAATTTTTTCTAGCGTCTACGTCAACCTTATCCGGGCCGGCGAAGCCTCCGGTCAGCTCCAACAAAACTTCGAGCAGCTCTCCGGACAAATGCAAAAAGAACACGAACTCCGCCAAAAAATTCAAGGCGCCATGATGTACCCCATGATCGTGCTCGTGACGGCGCTTGGGGTATCCACCGGTATTGTCGTCTTTGTCCTCCCGAACATCATCAAGCTTTTCGACGCTCTGGACGTCGAGCTCCCCGTCACCACCAAGGCGCTACTCTGGATTGCCGTCAACGCCAATAAACACGGCCTCATCATCGCCCTGGTTGCTCTTGCTCTAGTCGCCCTCTTCTTTTTTGCTCGTACTCTCAAACCAGTCAAACCTATCACCCACTGGCTAGTTCTCCACGTCCCAGTCGTCGGCAATATTGACCGCAACACCAACCTCGCCCGCATCTCGCGCTTGCTTGGCACACTCCTCAAAACCGGCATGCCAATTACCGACGCCTTACCAGTCACCATCTCCGTCCTCAAAAACGTTTATTACCGCAAACTCTTTTTCCGCGTCCAAGACGTCCTTGCCAAAGGCGGCACTATCGCTTCCGCCCTGCAGCTTTCCCCTGGCTTAGTTCCGCCAATTGCTGTTCGCTTAATCCGTGTCGGTGAAGAAACTGGTACCCTCGACGACATGTTGCTCTACCTCGCCAGCTTCTATGAACAAGAAGTCGACGAGTCTACCAAAAACGCCGCCACCCTGCTTGAGCCTCTCATGATTGTCATGATTGGTATCATGGTCGGCACCCTTGCCTTCTCAATTATTACGCCGATCTACAAAGTCATCGGCTCTATTTAATCCATGCGTTTTCCTCGCGGTTCCACTCTCCTAGAAATCCTCCTAGTCGTGGCCTTACTCCTCGTCATTCTTGGTGTTGGCAACGTTGCACTTGCTAGTTTTCAGCGTTCCACCGCTAGACTCTTTGGCGACCGCGAGATTATTAATGCTATCACCATGGCTGCACGCCGCGCCAGAACCGGTGCCTCGGGCACTGCCTGGGGAGTCTACATCACCTACAACAACACCACTCGAGTCGCTACCAACCTAACCATCTTCTCAGGTACTAGTTACGCTGCCCGCACTACTAGTCGCGACATTGTCCTACCACTTAGCAATAACGTAATTTTCACCAGCGTCGACTTCAGCGGCAGTAGTCCGAACGTCACCAATAGTCATGAAGTTATTTTTGCACCACTCACTGGCGCCACTACTGGCTACGGTTCCATCATCACCGACTGGTTTGGTATAACTCGCACTATTGTCATCAATAGCAACGGCATTCCCGTCCGTCAATAATATGCAGTCACCTCGTGGTTCAATTATTCTGGAAGCCTTAATCGCCGTCGGTGTAGCCTCTCTCTACATTGTCGGTATTCTAGGTTTAGCCTTGTCCGCCAATCGCTCCACGGACAGGGCCAGCGAAACCGAATTAGCCGCTTGGCGCATGAACGAAGGACTCGAGGCCTTGCAGAGCATGTCATTCGCTGACTTATCCACCACCAACGTCGGCGCTCTAACCCTAACCAGCGGCAAGTGGCTTCTCAGCTTAACCGGCCCGCAAACCCTCGCCACCGACATGACTCGTGTCTCCAAAATTCAGACCGTTAATCGTGATGCTTCTTGCGCCATTGTCGCGAGCGGCGGCACTGTTGACCCCGACAGCAAAACCCTCGTCAGTGAAGTCACTTGGCTCGATACTCACAACCATTCGCACACCATTTCTGAATCTTCACTACGTACCAACTGGGAAACCCCAACCGGGCCCTGTTTCGCTGCCACCATGGTTAGCCAAATAACCTTCGACATCAGTGGCGCTGTTTATTCTGGCGGCAAGCAATTGCGCCAAGTCTATTTCACCAACAACGGCAGCTCCTCAGTTACCATCGATAAAATTTCCATGACCTGGAACAACGGCGCAGAGTTCAGTCAGCTCTTCATGAATACCTCCAAAGTCTGGTCAATTAGTGGTCCCGGAACCCCCTCGCGCGACCTTCGCTCAGGCGAAACTATGGACATCCAAAATTATACCTTAGCCGCTGGGTCTACCACCGAAGTCAATAAAGGACAATTCGAATCTAGCATGACTGGCACCACTCTCACTATGACCGTCACCTTTACTGATGGCTCAGTCTGGACTTCGCCGTCATTCAAACCTCTCTAATATGTTAGCCAAGCTTCCTCGCGGATTGTCACTTCTCGAAGCCGTCATCTATATTGGGCTGGTCGCTCTTATTTTGCCAGTCATGGTTGTTTTTATTCTGCAAGTTCAAATGCAACACGTTGCTCTCGACGCCCGCACTCGCCTGGAGCAAACCGCTGCTTTAACTTTTCACGAGTTACAAACAGACATTACTAGTGCTAACACCATCACTACCAGCACCTCGACCTTAAGCACCAATCCTAGCGTCCTACATTTTACCAACAGCACTGGTAGCGCCGTAACCATTGACTGCCCAAGCGTCAGCACCGTCTTTGCCGGCGGCTCACAAAATGTACACCGACTACGTATGCAAGTTGGTGCCGCTGCCGCAGTCTATCTCACGGACTATGACGTCGACGTGACTACCTGGCAAGTAGAGACTATCAAAAACTCCGCCAACGTTCTCACCGGCTTACGTTTCAGTCTTAAGTACGCCCTACTCGGCGCTACCAAAGATGTCTATCGCAGCGCCAATTTTACCGGTCAAACCACCATCAGTCTCTCGCCTCAAACTGTAGCCAACTAATATGCTTAAACGTCTCCCTAAAAAAAACGGCATGGCCTTACTTCTGATGGTCCTCGTACTCGGCTCAGTTAGCTTAGGCACGCTATCAGCTCTGGCTATCAGCAGCTTGAACAGTTTTATGGACGCTAATGATTTACGCACTGCACTCGCCGCTCGCAGCAAGGTCATGGGCTGTCTTGACGAAACTCTCATTCAACTCAAAAAACTCAACACCTACGCACCGGCTACGGTAGTTAGCAGCAACGCCACCTGCACCCTCGCCGTCACCACCCCGGTCTCCGGTCAGCGTCTTCTTGTCGTCTCCCTCGTAGACCAAGGCTTCACGCGCTCCGTTCACGCCACCGTTACCCTCTCCCCCTTCGCCGTCACCAAAGTCACCGAACCGTAGACTGGGGTCAGGTCGTGTATTGCTACATTTGCACATTTTCATTAGACAAACTACACAGTTTCTGTCACTATTTCTCCGTCCCTATCACCCCAACCCAACGGCCAGCTCAGCTGGTCTCCGAGGCCCACCATGTCAGAAAACAACATTCGTCGCGTTTCGGCCACCGTTCCCGACAGACATGCCAGGACCCTCAAACACCCAGAACTAGCTGGTCGACGGGCCATTCTCGAGGTCGATCGCCTCACCAACTGCGTCCTCCGCTTCACCGTCAACGGCGTCGCCTACCAGAACCCAAGCCACAATCTTGGCGAAGTCTGGGATTACCAGAATCTCAACGACCTCGACCGTCCCGCTTAGCGCTCAGCCCTCCCCCGAACGTCTCGCACGTTCCAAGGAGCGGCCAGGGCGCTCTTTGTTTGACTTATTTCGCTATTTCTGGCACTCTTTTGGCACTTATTAACGAGGTGGTCACTCACTCGATATCCGGCCCAAAGCCAGATAAGATGAGAATCCACTTTTATATCAACTCGTATGGCCAAAGCAATCAAGGCTGTCATCAAAGTCCAGGCCCCAGGTGGCGCGGCAACCGCAGCACCTCCACTAGGTCCAGTCCTCGGTCAGCAAGGTGTCAACATCCAGCAGTTCATCCAGCAATTCAACGCCGCCACCCAAGACCGTCGCGGTGAAACTGTCCCAGTCATTTTGACCATCTACGACGACCGCAGCTTCGAGTTCATCCTCAAAACTGCCCCAGCGTCCGACATGATCAAGAAGGCCCTCAACATCACCTCTGGTTCCGGCAAGCCTAACACAGAAAAGAAAGGCAAGTTGACCAAGGCCCAGTTGATGGACATCGCTACTCGTAAATTGCCTGACCTCAACACTAAGAACATCGAAGCTGCCATGCGCATTATCGCTGGTACTTGCCGCCAGATGGGTGTCGACGTTGAGCTCTAAACCCCGGACTTGCAAAGTCCAAAAAAAAATAAACTTTAATCGTGGGAGGCTTAACCGCCGACCGAACCACAAATACATATGACCAGCAAGCGTTTCAAAGGAGTAGCCGCTACCATCGACAAGAACGCCACCTTCTCCGTTGAGCAAGGTGTAGCCCTCGTCAAAGCTGGCGCCACCGCCAAGTTCGACGAAACCATCGAGTTGCACTTCGCCTTGGGTATCGACCCAAAGCAGGGTGACCAGCAAATCCGCGCCACTGTCGTTTTGCCAGGTGGCAGCGGCAAGACCAAGCGCGTCATTGCTTTCGTCGACGCTAACAACGAAGCTGCCGCCAAGGCCGCTGGTGCCGACCTCATTGGCACCGAAGAAACTATCGAAGAAATCGCCCGCACCGGCAAAATCGACTTCGACGTCGCCGTCGCCGTCCCAGCAATGATGCCTAAGTTGGCCAAAGCTGCCAAGGTCCTCGGTCCTCGCGGTCTCATGCCTAACCCAAAGACCGACACCGTTGGTCCAAACATCGCCAAAATAATCGAAGAACAAAAGGGCGGTAAGATTGCCTTCAAGAACGACAACACGAGCAACGTTCACCTCATCGTCGGCAAAGCTTCCTTTGACCTCGAGAAGTTGACCACCAACGTGAACGCCGTCCTCGAAGCTATCAAAAAAGCTAAACCATCAAGCAGCAAGGGCATCTTCATCAAGTCAGCTACCCTCACCTCCACCATGGGTCCAGCCGTGCACCTCAACGTCGCCGGCCTGTAAACCTGATCTCACAAAAATCACAGTACAAAATAAAAACGTCCCGCACAAAAAAATACCTCCCGGATCGCGCGCAAGCGTCCGGCGAGGTGTTTTTTATTTCAGATATTACTTCTCACCTCTCATCTGCACCCTCACCATCGCTTCAGCTAACGGTGCCTGCGTTACCTTAAAATGCACATCCGCAAAACCTTTTTCCTCCTTACCAGTATCCGAGAATCTATAAGTAAAAATATCCTTACCCGCCTTATTATCCGCCGTGGCCGTTCTCTCTTCACCCTGCCGATTATACATATCCGCCGCCACCAAATATGCCTTCATAAAATACAAATCCGCCGTAAACTGATGCGGTTGCATTTCGCCATAGACGCCCTCTTTTGACCCACGATAATCATTGATGGCATTAGTAAATGGCTTATTGAAAAACACGTCATCCTCAGCGTCTTTTAATGCCAGAACAGCATCGTCTCTCTTCTTTCCATATGCCTGATTACTATCACATAATTCTCGCAACTTTTCGTTATATTGTATTACAACATCCGCCAATGCTCGCTCAATTTTTAACTTCGCAATTAATTCTTGACTTCTAGTACGTAAAACCATCTCCAACCAAGCAACCAGAGGCTGCAAAGCAGCTTTCTTACTATCAGGTAATTTAGCAATGTCAATATTCGTCTGTTCAAGTACTGAAATAGACTGCAGTATATCCAACTTCCAATCCCCATAGGTCCATTTAGAAGGAGTTCTAGTAATAAAATCACTAGCTATCCCTCTACTAAGGCGTGACGTCTTTTGATAAATTTGACCAAGGTGATTTTTAAAAATAGTAGTCGACTGCAAGCAATTCAGCACTTTTCTAAGCTCTTCTTTATTAGGGAAACTACTTGGAAGATATTTGTCTAAATTTATTCTAACTTGTTCGGTTAAAGCCTCTAGTTGCGGGAACATTACAGACTCTTCTTCATTTAATTCTGGCGTATTATATTTCTGAGCATCTATCTCCAAATCGATCCTCCGTCCCTTCAAATGCCAACCCCAATCCGGATCAGATTCGATTATCACGTCTTCAACTTCTCTTTTACGTGATTTCAAAACCTCAATACGTCTAAGCAAGTCTACTTGTTCATACTCTCTCGCCTCCTCGATCAGCGCATCCATCTTCACCTTATCAAACAAAAAATCTTGCCGTACCAACGGCGTCATGTTATCCACTAACTTTGCCACGCGGTTAATCAAAAACGCTAAGGCCGCCGCCGATTGTCCATGCAA
>CAINGB010000042.1 GCA_903848275.1 Candidatus Uhrbacteria bacterium
CGTAAACAGGACAGGTTGGTTTATGATGCGTCGAACAAGGAGCTGCAACGGATTGTGACGACGTTCAAGGAAAAGCTGGCAGAAGTGCGTGACGAGGCGCATAGGTTTGCTGGGGCGTATCATCGAGTTTTGCGCAGCAGAAATTCTTTAGGGATGTCGCCTAGAAAGCGAAAACCCTAATAAACAGTGAGGGAGTTTATGCACAAGAACAAACGCCGAACGCGTTTTTTCTTTTTGTACAGCGTAATAATGCAAGGTGAACGTTTTGGGAAAAAGTGTTGACCACTGGTGTGTGGTGGAGTATTGTGGTGTTAAGAGGCACGAAGTGGGGCGTGCGTGTCCTGTCCGTCTGCAAACGCAGTTTGGCAGGGGGCGTAGGTCACACTTCGCTTTCATTTTGTGGAAAGAACAAGACGCTTCATTTATATGGAACGTCTGAAGTAAAGTCACACCGCCATGTTCCTTGGTGAATATCATCATTCCATCGACGACAAGGGGCGCGTAAGTGTCCCCGCGAAGTTTCGTGCTGACCTCGTTAAAGGGGCGGTTGTGACGCGAGGTCTCGATACTTCATTGTTTCTGCTGCCCTTGGAGGAGTGGGGTAAGCTGGCCGATAAATTGGCTGGTTTGCCCCTGGGGCAGGCCGATGCCCGTGCGTTTTCTCGCCTGATGTTGGCGGGGGCTATGGACATTGCGCTCGACGGACAGGGACGATTCGTTATTCCAGAATACTTGCGAAAGTATGCTGGTCTCAAGCGTGAAGTGGTGATAGTAGGCGTCCACAACCGGTTAGAGTTGTGGGACGAGGAGGAGTGGAACAAGTACACGGCGCAGTCAGAAGCTGATGCCGAAAAGATCGCGGAGAAACTAGGAACCCTAGGCGTATGAGCCATATTCCAGTTTTAGCCAAAGAGGTACTTGAGGGCTTGGCTTTAGGGCCGGGCATGACCGTGCTTGATGGCACATTAGGCTTGGGGGGACACGCGGCACTCATGCTTGAGGCGACGTCACCCAACGGCAAACTAATTGGTGTCGAGCGCGATAGTCGTAATTGGGCAGTAGCTAAAGAGCGACTAGCTAATTACGGTGACAGGGTGAAAACCATTCGTGACAGTTACGGCAACATTGCCAACTACGATGTACCGCCACTTGACGGTGTGCTACTCGACCTCGGGTTTTCTTCTGTTCATGTCGATAATGCTGATCGCGGCTTCTCGTTCATGAAGGAAGGACCACTCGACATGCGGTATGACCAAACGCAGGAACTAACGGCCGAGGTGATTGTTAATAGCTGGTCGCGTGATGATCTGAATAGATTATTACGGGAGTACGGTGAAGAACATTTCTCCGGTGAAATTGCGAAAGCGATTACAGAGACACGTAAGAAACAGAGGATTACGACCACGACCCAATTAGCTGATTTAATTCTCAAGTTAGCTGGTGGACGAGGTCACATTCACCCAGCGACCAAGACCTTTCAAGCTTTGCGGATTGCGGTTAACGACGAGTTTGGTGAGCTGACACGCGGCTTAGATGAGCTGACGAAATTGCTCAAACCAGGCGGCCGGTTAGCGGTAATCACCTTTCACTCGTTGGAAGATAGAATCGTTAAGCAGTTCATGAAAGAGTCGGAGTTGCTCGAACCGTTGACGAAGAAGCCGATCATTGGCAGCGACGAGGAAGTGAAGAGTAACCCACGAAGCCGCAGCGCAAAGTTACGAATAGGCGTCAAGAAGTAGAAAAAACATAATGGAGGTTATGTCTGACACTAAAGCAAAAATTAGCAGTCTGCTCAGCAACCGCAAGTTGTTGAATGTCGTCGTCATTAGTTTGATTATGGCGTTTGGTGTGCTTTATATTGTGCAGGTTAATTCGTCGGCGAGCCGTGGTTTGGCTTTGCGCGATATGCAAGCAAAAAATCAGGCTTTGCATATTGCTTATCAGAGCACGGAAGCGAAGATTGACGAGTTACGTTCGCTTGATAGTGTGATGCAACGTGAACAGTTATTGGGCTTAACTAAGGCAACTAAGGTTTCTTATATTACTAAAGCCAATAATACCGTAGCTTTGCGGTAAAAGTTGGCGGTTGTGCTATACTGTTCCTATCTATGGGAGCAGATTTACAGGCACGTCGACCACGTCCATTAGTGCTCGCAATACTTGATGGATATGGCATTGCGCCAGATAGTGAAGGCAACGCGGTGACGCAAGCAGCGACGCCGACTTTTGATTTGTTGACGACGCGTTACCCAGTTATGACACTACAAGCTTCCGGTGAAACGGTGGGTTTGAGTTGGGGGGAGATGGGTAATTCTGAGGTGGGTCACCTGACTATTGGAGCTGGACGAGTTTATTACCAAACCTTACCGCGGATTAATCGGGCGATTGCTGATGGTAGTTTTGCAGCTAATCCGGCGTTTGCCGAGGCGCTGGCTCACGTCAAAAAAACTGGTGGAACGTTGCATTTGCTGGGTATAGTTTCGGCGGGTAAGGTGCATGGTTATGATGAACATTGTGTCGCATTATTGAAGCTGGCTAAGGCGCAGAAAGTGGCTAAAGTGGCAGTGCACGCAATTCTCGATGGTCGTGATACGCTTTATAATTCGGGGATCGACTTTGTGACGAAGTTAGAGTCGACCATGGCTGAGCTAGGCGTTGGTGAGTTGGCTAGTTTGTCGGGCCGCTATTTTGCGATGGACCGAGATAATCGTTGGGATAGAGTCGAGAAGGCATATAAGGCAATAGCTTTGGGTACTGGAGCGACTGCTGAAAATGCGAGTGAGGCGATTCATGACGCTTATGCTAAGGAGGTTTACGATGAAGAATTCCCGCCGACGGTGCTGACTAAGAAAGGTGCGCCAGTAGCTACGGTGAAAACGGGCGACTCCGTCATTTTCTTTAATTATCGACCGGATAGGGCGCGTGAGTTGACGAAGGCTTTTGTGTTGCCGTCGTTTGATAGTTTTAGTCGGACTTATATTCCGAACGTGTGTTTTGTGACGATGGCTGAGTATGAGGCTAATTTGCCAGTGGTAGTAGCCTTCCCGCCAGTGGCGATAGAACATACTTTGGCCCAGGTGTTGGCGGATAACGGTTTGGTGCAACTGCATATTGCCGAAACGGAGAAGTATGCTCACGTGACTTTCTTTATGAACGGGACGCGTGAGGCACCGTTTTTGAATGAAGATAGAGTGATTATCCCATCGCCGGCCGTGGCTAGTTATGACAAGGCGCCCATGATGTCGGCGCGTGAAGTGACAGCGAGGGTAGTGAAAGAAATAGGGCTGGGTAATTACGATGTGATCATCATGAACTTGGCGAACGCTGACATGGTGGCACATACGGGCGATTTGGCAGCCAGTAAGAAAGCTGTGGAATGCGTGGATGATTGTATTAAAGACGTGATGGAGGCAGTGCTAGCGGCGGACGGAGTGCTCTGTATTACGGCAGATCATGGGAATGCAGAGGAGGTAGAGAATTTGCAGACGCATGATGTGGATAAGGAACACAGCACGAATCCGGTACCGTTTTGGATTGTGGGTAAGAAGTACGAGGGCAAGGCGTCAACCAGTGGTGACGTGCCAAACGGTGACTTGTCGCTTGTGCCGCCAATTGGGATGCTGGCTGACGTAGCGCCGACGATTTTGGCGATTCTTGGTTTGCCGCAACCTTCTGAAATGACGGGAACCAGTCTATTATAATTATTGACTATGAAGTTTGATCAGACTGTAGCTGTTTATCTCCGTCGACATTTAGGCAAGGCGCCAAGAGTTTGGAATTGGTTGGCACGCTATGCGATGTATGTTTACGTTGTGGCGGTGTTTGCGAGCTTAGCTTTGCTTTCGGTGAATGATTGGTTGGCACATTTGTTGTTGCCAGCCGCTGCATGTTACGTGGCGACGTTGCTCGTGCAGATGGTTATTCGTCGACCAAGGCCCAACGCTTTGCCGCATGGTTTTAAGTTGTGGATTCATACTTATTCGTTTCCTTCGGCACATTCTGCTGCTAGTTTTGCTTGTGCGGTTTTGCTCTCAGCTTTGGCGTTTGTAGTTTTGCCGGTTTTTGCTCCAGTGATTTTGGTAGTGAGTTTTGGATTAGCGATCACGATTGCTTTGTCGCGAATAATTGTGGGTGTGCATTATCCGTCTGATGTGATTGCCGGTTCGTTGTTGGGGGCCGTTTTAGCAGGGGTATTTGTGCTGTTTTTGTAGGGTTGCTTGAGGGGCTGAAACTTGATAAAGTGGGGGCTTGTTGATGTCATTGAGTATGTGTCTCCTTGCTCATATCGACAACCGCACCACCCGTCTCACCTCGTATGACTCGGGCGGTGGCGCAGGGCCGATATTCGACGCGTCGACACACACTCAACGACCTCAACTCGCTAAAAAGTGAGCAAGGATGTTATGGCCAAGATTCAAGCAGTAATTTTAGCGGGAGGGAAAGGCACGCGCTTGGCGCCGTTGACCGATTTTTTGCCGAAGCCGTTGGTGGCCGTGGGTGGCGTGCCGATGATTTTACATATTTTGCAGCATTTGAAAAAAGCGGGGATCACCAGGGTTGCGATTGCTACAGCGCACTTGGGACATTTAATCGAACAGGCTTTGGGTAGGGGCGAGAAGTATGGCATGGAGATTTCGTATTTGCGTGAGCCGGAGCCGATGGGGACTGGTGGTTGGAGTAAGTTGATTGATTGGAGTGAGCTTGATGACAACTTTTTAGTGTTGAATGCGGATAATATCTTCTGGATAGATATTGAGAAGTTCATGGCGCGGCACCTTGAGGAAAAGAGCATTGCGACGTTGTCGGCGATTGAGTTGCCGAGTACTGATATTTTGAACTACGAAATTTTGCGGCCGACGTCGACTAGGAGGCAACTTGAGGCCTGGGTGGATAGATCAAAAACACAAGAAGAGTTGGCGGAAAAGGCGACCGGATTTATTAATTCTGGTTGGTATATAATGACGCCAGCAGTTA
>CAINGB010000043.1 GCA_903848275.1 Candidatus Uhrbacteria bacterium
GAGACAAAAAAGACCGATACTAAGGCCTAAATAGAACTTCCTAAAAATTACCCTATGGCAATTACCGCAAGTGAGGTAGCGAAGTTGCGAGACACAACTGGGGCCGGCATGATGGATGCCAAGAACGCGTTGACGGAAGCTAATGGCGACATGGAGAAAGCAATCGATATTCTCCGCAAGTCGGGCGCCGCTAAGATGGCTAAGAAGAGTGACCGTGCAACTGGTGAAGGCCGCGTGCATTGCTACAGCCATGGTAACGGTAAGATTGGCGTGCTTGTGGAAGTCATGTGTGAAACAGACTTTGTAGGCCGCAATGAGCAGTTCGTTGAGCTCTGTAATGACATCGCCATGCACATCGCGGCGAGCGCTCCACTCTACATTTCTCGCGACCAGGTGCCAGTGGAAGCTGTGGAAAAGGAGAAGACGTTTGTGACGGAAAGCTTGGCCGATGAGAAAAAGCCAGCGGAAATCATCGCCAAGATTGTGGATGGCCGCATGAGCAAGTACTTCGCTGACATCTGCTTGATGGAGCAAGCCTTCATCAAGGACGACTCTATGACAGTTGGCCAGTTACTGGAAAGCAAGATTCTCTCGATTGGTGAGAATATCCGCATCGGTCGCTTCTCCCGCATTCAATTAGGCGCCGAGTAATCGATAAACGAAAAAAAACATCCCGATCGCTTTATCGCGACCGGGATGTTTTTATGCTATACTTGGTGTAGATAATTTTGTGTTTCATTTTATGGCGAACATTGCCATCAACGGGTTTGGGAGAATCGGGCGGAATGTGCTAAAGGTTGGTTGGGGAAAACCAGGCTTTAAAGTTGTGGCGATTAATGATTTGACTGATGCTGCGACGCTAGCTTATTTGTTGCGTCACGATACTAATTATGGAACGTGGTCGGTGCCGGTAAGTGCCAAAGGCAAGGACTTGCTGATTGATGGGCGAGTGGTGCCGGTATATGCGGAGAAGGATCCGAGTGTTTTGCCGTGGAAGAAATTGAAAGTAGACGTGGTGATTGAGTCAACTGGTTTTTTTGTGACAGAGGAGGGCTCCATGGCGCATATTAAGGCTGGGGCAAAGCGGGTAGTAATTTCGGCGCCAGCTAAAGGCGGCAATGTGCCAACTTACGTGCTTGGTGTTAATGATGGAAAATTGCAGATGGAAGTAGCGAAGGTTATTAATAATGCTTCTTGTACCACGAATAGCGTAGCGCCAGTGACGGCTGTGATGGATGAAGAGTTTGGGATTGCTAAAGCAATGCTGACGACGGTGCATGGCATGACAGCCTCGCAATCATTGGTCGACTCACCAAAACGAGATTTGCGCGAAGGTCGGGCAGCGAGTGAGAATATTATTCCGACGACGACTGGGGCGGCGATTGCGGTAACGCAGACCTTGCCGCAACTTAAAGGGAAGTTTGACGGCTTGAGTATTCGCGTGCCGGTACCGACGGTTTCCTTGTCTGACATGACGTTTGTACTGAAGAGAAAGGTCACTAAGGAAGAGGTCAATGACGCTTTGATTAAGGCTGCCAGAAGCACGCGTTGGAAGGGCATTCTTGGTGTAACTAATGAATTGCTAGTGTCGAGCGACTTTGTAGGCGATCCGCATTCCGCGATTGTCGACTTGGCGTTGACGAACGTGGTCGACGGCGATTTGGTGAAGGTGGTTGCTTGGTACGATAATGAATGGGGCTATGCTAATCGGCTGGCGGAGATTGCACTTGATTTAGCCCCGATAAAAGCTGCAGTGATTAAGAAGGCTAAGACTACAAAAGTAAAAACTTCTAAAACTAAGTCTAAGAAATAATATGCGCACAGAAGCTCTGACCGATCGTTTAATGAAAGTCACACATACGCCATTATTCAGTGTAGGCTTTGTAGCCCTAAGGTTAACAATTGGTTTAGAATTCTTTTGGGCTGGCGTGACTAAGTTTGGTGGTTGGAGTGCGGCCGGATATTTGCAGTCAGCGGATGGCCCTTTGGCTGGTTGGTTTCATGCGTTAGCTGGTAGTGGGGTCATCGATGCCTTGAATATGTGGGGCTTGACCTTAATTGGTTTAGCTTTGATTTTAGGGTTATTAGTAAGGCCAGCTAGTATGTTTGGCATATTGCTAATGGTTCTGTATTACTTGGCGCATTTTGTTGGTAACACGGCAAATGGTTATATTGATACACATATTATTCAGATCGCTGCTTTATTGATGTTTAGCGCTGGAGGAGCTGGTCATGTTTTCGGCTTGAACGGTTTAGTAGCGAATATGATGCGTAAGCCTAACGTAGTTATGAAGTTCTTGCTTGGCTAATATGATAGACCGGCAACGCATCGTCATTTTGGGGGGTGGCTTTGCCGGCGTCAACGTCGCGCAACATTTGGTTAAGTTAGCTAAGAATAACGAGGAGATAATTCTGGTAGCAGCTGGCAAGACGCATACTTTTACGCCGTGGTTGTACGAGATTGCTACGGCTAAGGCTGATGAATGTAGCAAGAATGAAAAGAAGTGCATGAGTAAGACGGCGGACATTCCGCTGACATTTTTAGGCCCACAAGTGACGGTTAAACAGGCAGTAGTAACTGGACTTGATACTGCCCATAACCATGTTTTGTTAGCCGGGGGACACACGCTACACTACGATTCTTTGGTTGTGGCATTGGGTAGCGAGATGGCTTACTTTGGTATTCCCGGCTTGCAGAAGTTGGCGTTGACTCTCAAAACAACGGCGGACGCTTTAGCTATTCGTCGACGAATCGGTGAACTCGTTACCTGTTTAAAACGTGGTGATTGCTCACAAATTAAAATAGTGATTGGTGGAGCTGGTCCTAACGGTGTTGAATTGGCAGCTGAGCTGGCGACGATGATGCTTGGTTTAGTGCGGCGGCGAGTTTTGGCTCGCGATACGGTGCGTATTACCTTGGTTGATGGTGGTGAACGAGTGCTCGGCATGATGACGCCGAAGATTTCGCGGTTAGCAGGACATAGGCTACGTGTGTTGGGTGTGAAGGTGTTGCTTAATACTCGGATTAACGAGGTTAAGGTGGATGAGGTGATGGTCAAAAAGGGAGAGAAGTTATTGACATTGCCAAGTGATTGCACTATTTGGACTGGTGGCGTGCAGCCAGCTGAGGTACTCAAGAATTTTGCTGTGCCGAAGGATCCACGCGGCAGAATTTTGGTCGAGCAGACGTTCGAAGTGCAAAAACAAGCGAATATCTTTGCGCTTGGCGATGCCGCTATGTTTGTCGATACGGCCAGTAAATTAACGTTGCCGCAAACGGCACAGGCGGCGGAGCAAGCGGCGCCAATGGTGGCTGCTAATGTGTTGCGAGCTTTGCGCAGAACCAAGCTGGTGACATACAAAGCACGGCAAAAATGGCCGTATTCAATTGCTATTGGCGGTAATTATGCATTGTTGGGTTACGGTAATTTAGTATTGAGCGGTTGGCTTGGTTATGTGGTGCGACGCTTGGTTGATTTGCGGTATTTCTGGAATATTTTGCCAGCCATGACTGCCATAAAATTTTGGTTAAAAGGAGTGCTTGAGTATAGAAAGAATGACTAAAATATGATTATTTTAAAAACTTGGAAGGCTGGTGATATTAAGCGTGGCACGAGGGTGCTATTGCGAATTGATGCCAACGTCGACCTAGTGCGTGGTCGAGCGGTAATCGGCAAACATGATAAGATTGCCAAGGCCTTGCCGGAGATTTTAAAGTTACAAGCGCGAGGTGCGGCGATTATTATCATGACGCATTTGGGACGACCGCGCGGGAAGCAGACGGAGTTTAGTGTAGCGCCGATTGCTAAGGCGATGGGGAAGGCGCTCGGGACGAAGATTGCGGTAGCAGAAGACGTGGTTGGGAAGGACGCTTTAAGATTAGCGTCGACGATTAAACCCGGGCAAATAATAATGCTGGAAAATTTACGATTTGATAAACGGGAAGAAGCTAATGATGAGACGTTGGCTGAGTTGCTGGCGAGTTTTGGTGATGTTTATGTGAATAATGCGTTTGGGGTTTGTCACCGGGCCCATGCCTCGGTGGCGGCAATAACTAAGTTTTTGCCGAGTTTTGCCGGCGGCTTGTTGGTAGAAGAAGTGAAGCAGTTGTCAGCACCAATGAAGAAGCCGTTTGTGTTGATAGTTGGTGGAAATAAGTTGGAGACTAAGGTGCCGTTGTTGTCGACGCTCGGCGTGAAAGCAGATTTGGTGATAGTTGGTAGTGGGCTGTTGCCAGCTTTTAAGAAGGGGCGCTTGTCGACGGAAGCAAAAACGGTGATTGATTTACTTGGCGATAGGTTGCGCTTGCCGCTTGATACGAGAGTCAATCAAAAAGGCAGTGTGATAGATCTTGGACGAGCAACGGAACAAATTTTGCCGACATGGTTGCGGGGGGCGAAGACGATAGTTTGGAATGGACCGGTCGGCTTGGTGGAGGAGCGAGCAGGTGCGGCGGGGACTAAGGCATTAATGAAGGCGATTGTTGGCGTGCATGGAGCGCGCAGCATTGTGGGCGGTGGATCCACCGTGGCGTTGGTGGAAAATAGTACTTTTGCTAGTAAATTTACTTTGCTCTCCACAGGCGGTGGGGCCATGTTGGAGTTTTTGAGCGGGGCGAAGATGCCGGGTTTAGAAGGACTGAGGGGTTGACTTTTTGGCGAATCTTAGTTAGGTTTTAGGGGCTCGAGTAGTTCGAGCCTGGTTCTTTAACATGTTGCTAGCTTTGACTAGCGAGGAGGCGAGATGGCTGGACGAATTGTACGACGGCACGGCAAGAAGAAACTGGTTCTGACCAACGCAGGGATGGATCTGCTGATTGCCAAGGGGGAGCATACGGCGGTGACGCTGTTGATGGCGGCCTTGCTGAATGCTGACTGCGTTACCTACTCGCAGCTGATCCATAAGCTGCGGTGGCCGACGAGCGAGTTGCGCGACACTACTTCGGCTACCAGCAAGCATCTGTCCATGGTCAGCCAAGCGGGCAAGATTGACCCGGCGAGCATCGTTGAGGTGTTCTCGATAATGTCTGTGCCGCTGCTCGATGGTTACAACCTGAAGACCGAACAGCGCGTGATGACGACGGCCGACTATGTGTGCGGTGCGGCCGCTTATCTCAATCGATTGTTCCGTACGGGCAAGCTCGGCGGACGGGACATTTGGAGCGAGGTGCAGAAGGAGTCGCCTTCGCAGGCGGTGCTCGAAGCGCTTATGCTGGTGGTACAGCCAGCTATGCGTGACCCACAGAAGTC
Organism: Candidatus Uhrbacteria bacterium; assembly: GCA_903848275.1. GTDB lineage: Bacteria > Patescibacteriota > Patescibacteriia > UBA9934 > UBA9934 > UBA11707. The sequence continues at coordinate 5,250 of CAINGB010000043.1, forward strand.
ACAGGTGATCATGCCTGAGTCGCTCCAACGGAACTGCCAGGCCTACGGACTGACCTTGACCGGCAACTGTGCGGTGACGTTGTACGACCTGTTGGCCGACGAGCTGGAGGCGTTGCGTCAGGCTGAGTTGGCGCAGGCGCGGCAGACGGTGGAGTCGGAGGTGGCAGCCGTGCTTGTTGACGAGGTGTCGGTGGTGACTGAGCCGCTGGTGGAAATTGTTCCTGCGAGCGCAGTGACGGAGGTTGCAACGATGTCCGCTGTGACAGAACCGACCGCCGAGCCGACGACCGAGACGGTTGAGCAATTGCCTACGGTGATCAGCACCACGCCAGTTAAGGCGGAGATCTACCGCGTGGTCAAGGCCGTGTTGATGGAGCTGGAGGCTACTGGTTGGCCGCCTGGCAAGCTCGACATGAACTTGCTGAAGGGGGCTGTGCGGTTGGTGCAGCCGAACTGCTTGCAGCCGGCGACGGTGGTGTCTACGATGAAGGGCGTGTTCTGGGGGCGTGTCAGTCGGGGCTTGTATCAGATGAGGGATGTCTCGGTCAGTATCGAGGTCGGTCAACCCAAGGTGGTGCCAGTAAAGGTGACACCAGCTCAGGTGCGGAAGTTGGTGACAGCCCTGAAGACTGGCAAGTTTGAGCTTGAACCTGAGGTCGAATCTGAGGTGACGACCAACCCGGAGAACACACAGGAGGTCTTCCGGCGCCTGTTGCAGGGCCAGGTCAGGGAGCAGGAGCAGGGATTGCAGCAGCGACAGGTGGAGCTGGAGCAGCGGGAGCGGAACCTGGTCAAGGTGCAGGCAGCAATCGACGCGGCCCTGACCAGGAAGGCCGAGATGGAGGCGGATTTGGTAGTTTGGCGCGTTGCCAATGAACCGCTCATGACGGTGGCGGTGGAGAAGCTCAGCCACTTACGGGCTTTGCTCAAGTAAGCGTTCGTGCTCGTGGTTAGCCACGGGTGACCGGGTGGGTGCAGTTGCACTTGCCCGGTCTTTATTTTATTGACTTTTCGTCTAGTGATAGGCAAGATAGGCCCGTTCTTTAACAAATACTGGCTCGGGCCAGTTACCAAGGAGTTCGTCATGAAGGGCTTTACTTACGATCAGTACAGTAGCGGTAAGACGGGCAAGGATGTGTCGAAGTCAACTGACGGTTTGGTCTTGACCAAGCTGGCGGTTGAATTGCTCAGGGAAGTTGGCGACTACAAGGTGTCGGCCTTCCTGCGGTTGGCTTTGCAGCACACGGAGTGCTTCACCTTTGATGAGTTGGTGGAGGTTTTGTTCGAAGAAGACAAGTGGCTTGGTATGGACTTGAAAGACACAGTGTCTGTGGTGAGCAAGCACTTGCCACTTGGCAATAAGATCGATCCGCCGGGCATCATTCAGGTGCTGAAGGCGGCTGGTCTGACTGTGGGCCAGGGCTACCACGCGAGCAACGATTTGCAACGAGTCATGTCGCCCGCCGACAGGGTTCGAGCCGAGGCTGGGTACTTGAACAAGATCTACCGCCGCGGATCTCTCATGACGTCAGATCTGGAAGAAGATTTGGCGGACAATCTGGTTTCGCCGGCGTCGTTGCCGCTACTCGAGCAGTTGGTGCGACCGGCTGTGCAAGACAGGCCGGTGGGTAGTATTAGCAAGCCGTTGTTGCAGGCAACTTGTCAGAAGTATGGGCTGGTGCTGACCGGGGATGGCGACTTTACGTTGGCCGGTTTGTTGCGTGACCAGTTGGATTACTTGTGTCGTATTTGTGGTAAGCCGCCGCTCGAGGTAGCGGCGATCAATGTTGACCGAGCGCGGGTCCAGTTGAAGAGGGCGCAGGGTACGGTCAATCAGGCCAAAGGCCATGAGTTGGCCGCCGCTCGTGATGCGGTCAAGAAATTGGCGACGACGCTGTTGCAAGCTGAGGAACGTCAGCGCACGGTCCAGGCTGAAGAGGCGGCGAAGCCTCAAGTCCCGACGGGAAATTCGGCCAAGTTGACGGTGAGCAAGGTGGACATGGAGACGCTAGTCACCAAGGTTCAGCAAGCGAGTCAGACGTTGGCTACGATGTTGGCTGAGGTTGGTTGGCCTGCTGGTTTGTTGCCGCGGACTTTGGTGGTTGACCTGGTGTCGGCGCTGAAGACCAAGGATATGAGCGCGACATTGATTGTCAACCAGATGATGAGCAATGGGTTGACGCGGTTGCCACGTAGCGAAGGCTTGCCGCTGGTTCTGCGTTTGGGAGAAACGCCGCAGTCTGAGGCTAGGCTCGCGTTGACCAAGCGCGAGATTGAGAAGATGGCCCAGGCGTTTCTGGATACTGATGATCGCGTGATTCACCATCTGCAGTACATTCTGCGGTACGAGCCTGACACGGTTATTGGGGACGGGTTGCGTGAGTTGCTCGGACCGGTCAAGTCGGCTAGGCAAGTGGCGGCGCGGCAACGAGCGGCGGAAGAAGCTGAGCTGGCGGAACGCGAACGACAGGAGGCGGAAACGGCAGTAGTAGTTGTGCCGACGCCGACGGTCAAGATCAAGACTGTGCGGATGGCAAAACCAGCCAAGCCGTTGGTGGTGCTCAAGAGTGAAGTAGTTGTACCGACGGTGGCTGAAAAGCCGCCGGAGGACCCGCAACGAGTGGTCAAGGGATCGCGTATTGGGGCTGAGTTGCACCGTGCAAGTGGTTGGTTACTGCTGTCGCTTGAGGTACAGGGTTGGCCAACTGGGGTGCTGCTTGGCTCGTGCTTGCTCGAGTTGGTCAAGCAGATTTTGCCAAAAGCGCCGTACCCGGAGGTGATCGTCAACAATTTGGCAGGGCATGGCTTTACTGGCCTCTTCACTCGCAAGGGCAAGGAGTCGATCTTGCGACGTTTGGTGGTGACGGTTGATACCAGCGAATCGTCCAATGTTGTAGTGCCGCTCATTTTGGCGCGAGCTGAGATTGACGCACTCGCGGCGCGGATGGTGGCCGATACGGTGAAGTGGCAGGCCGGCTTGGAACACATCAAGCGGTTCGCGCCGCATGCACTGCAGGTTGTGGTTGAGGTCGAGCCGGCGGTGGAAGCCGTGGTGGAAGCCGTGGTGGAGACCGAGGTTGTGATCGAGGCGGTGACGGAGGGTGAGGCGGTAGTAGTTGAGTCGACGGTTGAAGAGACTGTCGAGTTGGTTGCTGCTGCGCTCGAAGAAGTTCCTGCCGAGCTGGTGCCTGTGGCCAGTGCGGTGCTTGAAGAAACAACTGTTCCTGAGGAGGAAGAAGTCATGAGTGAGAACGTGAACGAAGTGTCGGCGCGAACGGTGCGTTGTTCGCCGGTGGCGGCGGAGTGTCACCGGGTGGCTGGCGTGTTGCTCGAATGGTTGAAGCCGCACGGTTGGCCAGATGCAATCGTGACGAGTACCGTCATGCAGAAGGTGGTCCTATTGGTGCGACCTGACAATCGCTACCCCGGAGTTGTCATCAACAACGAGATGGTTGCCAGGGGTTTGACGCCCTTGTTCTACCGTGGTGGTCGCCAGTCGGTCTTCAGGCGAGATTTGGTGACATTTGACACGGAGAGTGTGACCGTGAGGTTGCAGCCTCGAATCGTGCCTGACGAGGATGTACGGGCGTTGGCTGAGTCTTTGTGGGCTGACAAGGCGTGGTGGGATTCCACGTTTGACTATCTGCGGAAGTGGGTACCGCAGGTGATGGCCAGCAGCGAGGTGGTGATTGGGGAAGCTGAACCGATTGTTGGAGTGGAACCTGTTACGGCGCCGTCGTCAGTGATGGAGGCCGTGTCGGAGCCAGTACACTTTGATCTGCCCACCGAACCACTGGTCATCGAGGAAGAGCAGGTGGTGGTGGTCGAGCTTGAAGCCCCGACGGTTGTGGAGGTTGAGGCTGCCAGTGTGCCGGTGGTTGAGGCTTCGCTCGTGCCCGCTGAAGCGCCGGAGAGTGAGGAGCGGCGGCTGTTCCAGCAGATGATCGAGGCCATCAATGAGCAACGTCGAGTACGTGCACAGGAATGGCAACGTCGGCAAGATGAGGTGGCAGAGAAGTTGCGTGAAGCTGAAGAACTGAAGTTGGCGTTGACCACTTGGGAGCTGAGCAACGAAAAGCAGATGAATCGTGAACTTGAGAAGATGCTGCACCTGCGGGCGCTGCTGAAGCTGTCGTAAAGTCCCGCGCGGCGGGCAACTGGGACCAGATGTGTGTAAATGCATCTGGTCCCGATTTTTTTAAGAGACTATTGTGATATACTGGTATCATTAGCAGTAATTATATTTTTTATGGCACTCGAAAAACAAACAAGTTTTTGGCCAGAGTGGAGGAGTAATAAACTGTTTACGCTCTTGTTAGCGATTGCGTTAGTGTACGGAATCGTCTGGTTGTTTGTGCAGATTGAGAAGACGTTTGTGGAAATTGATCAGGTCGGAGTAGCGGACCAGGCGCCGGCGACTATTACGGTTATGGGTGAAGGCAAGGCCTCACAGGTACCAGACGAAGCTAAGGTCGATTTGAGTATTACCTCAACTGGCGCCACGAGTAACGAGGCGCAAGACGCTAACAGCGTGGCGATGAATGCGCTCTTGGCGAAGATGAAGAGTTTGGGCTTGGCGGATGCTGATTTGCAGACATCACAGTACAATTTGTCACAAACGTATGATTATAACGTCAGCCCAGCTAAAGTAACCGGCTATCAGGCGACTCAGAGTTTGACGGTAACCATGCATGATACGAGTTTGGCGGATAAGGTTTTGACGGCCGCTGGTGACTTGGGTGTAACTAATATTGGCAATGTGGCTTTGACGGTGAGTGATACAACTAAGGTGACTAGCGATGCTCGTCAGTTGGCGATCACGAAGGCTCAAGTACAGGCAGCTAGTATCGCCAATGCGCTTGGTAAAAAGGTTGGTACGGTAGTCAGTTATAATGAGTCAACCGGTGGCAGTCCATATCCATTTTATAATGTTGGTATGATGGCGGACAAGGCAGTTGGCGGTGGGCCATCACCTGAGATTGCCGTTGGCTCGAATGAGTCGGTAGTTGATGTGACGATTACTTACAGTTTGAAATAAATCTTCCTTATATGAAAGAGAGGATCGAGGGCATTCATGCTCATGAGATTCTCGATTCGCGGGGTAATCCGACGCTTAATGTGACGGTTACTTTAAAAGATGGCACTCGGGGGTCCGCCTCGGTGCCATCTGGCGCATCGACGGGGATCCATGAAGCTTTGGAGTTACGTGACGGCGATCCAACGCGGTATCGCGGACTTGGTGTGCGTAAGGCGGTCAAGAACGTGAACGTGAAGATTGCTAAGGCGCTGTATGGACATGACGTATTTGATCAACGAGGAATTGACGACACCATGCGGATACTTGATGGCAGTGTGAACAAACATAAGTTAGGGGCGAATGCGATGTTGGGCGTCTCTTTGGCTTGCGTGCATGCAGCAGCTAAGCGAGTTGACTTGCCGTTGTATGAGTATTTGCGGCAGGCGTTTGATCTGTCCTACAAGGGTTACAAATTGCCGACGCCGTTCATGAATGTGTTTAATGGTGGACGTCATGCTGACACTAATTTGGACATGCAGGAGTTTATTATTATTCCGCATGGTTTTGCTCGTTATTCGCGGAAGGTGCAAGCTGGGAGTGAAATATTTCATGCGCTGGGCGACGTGTTGCATGCCGCTGGCATGGATACTGATGTCGGTAATGAAGGTGGTTATGCGCCCAACGTCGGCAAGACTGAGAGCGCGCTTGAGTATTTGACTAAGGCGGTCAAGAAAGCCGGCTATAAGTTGGGCAAAGAGGTGGGGTTTGGCATTGACGTGGCGGCTAGTGAATTCTTTGACGAGAAGAAGGGGATTTATGCGCTCAAGACCGACAGACGGAAACTGACGGGGGAGGAGATGATTGATTTGTATGAGATGTGGATGAAGAAATATCCGCTGTTGTCCGTGGAAGATGGATTAGCGGAAGATGCCTGGGAGGACTGGGCTGAATTAACTAAGAGGCTCGGTAAGAAGATGTTGCTCGTTGGCGATGATTTGTTTGTGACGAATGTGGAGCGAGTGCAGCGGGGAATTGAGGAGAAGGTGGCCAACGCCGTGCTGATCAAGCCGAACCAGATTGGGACACTTTCCGAAACAATTGATACGATTTTGCTGGCGCAGGCTAATGGCTACAAGATTGTTATTTCCCACCGTTCGGGCGAGACTTGTGACACGACGATTGCTGATCTTGCCGTTGCTGTGAACGCTGAGTACATTAAAAGTGGTGCGCCTTCGCGGTCAGAAAGATTGGCGAAGTATAATAGGTTGTTGGAGATTGAAGAGGAGTTGTTGGGTTAGAGGCTCACACTCGTAGTTGTCGTGCTCTCCCACGCCTAGCTGCAGACACGACCGCCACATTTTTTAACTGAGTAGATTTTGGAATGGCGACCGGTCAATCTCCTAAAGCCCTACGTTACCTCGGGAGAGATTGACACGGGCCGGTCTTGGCGTCGTTGTGTGAGAGCACGACAACCACTCGCTCCTAAAGGTCTCCGTCTGGCTAAAAAGTTTAAGAGTTTACGTTTTATTCGCCATAGCGAGGTGATCGTAGTGCCAACCAGAGGTACGTTCGAGGAATTTGGTCGAGACAGTGCTGGCGCGGTGCCAGGAGTTTTGGCCAAATTTTGTTTGGACGACGTCGAGAGCGTGCACGACACGACTCATGCGACGATCTTTGCGGAAGAGTGATGTGGGAGGTTTGGTGGCTTTGAGGTCGCTAACGGAGATGCCGATTAAGCGCACGCCGCGGTGGAGATTAAGGCGAGGTGAGAGTAAGGCCCAGGCGTTTTGACTGATGGTGAGGCCGTCGTTGATGGGAATGTGCAAAAGTTTGGCGCAGCCGTCGCTGCCGAAGTCGCCGTAGCGAACGTAAACCGAGACGCGTGAAGCGACTAGATGTTGGCCACGCAAACGCCAGGCCACGCGATCGCACATGGCGAGAAGGTTTTTCTTAACTTCGGGAATGGTGTGTAGATCATGAGGAAAAGTGTAGGAATGACCGATAGATTTCGGCGCTTCGTTGTCGTTTTCGAGAACATCGGTGGCGAGACCGTGCGAGGCGTCGGCCAACCAAGAGCCCTGGCTTTTGAAGAGGTTAATGAGTTGAGTGCGAGGTAATTGGCGGAGCGTGGCGACAGAAGTGACACCAAGTTCGGCTAACTTTTTTTCCGTGCTGCGACCGATACCGCAAAAGTCAGCGAGAGGACGGCTTTTAACAAAGTCTTCCACGTCAGCTGGACGGACAACGGTGAGGCCGTTTGGTTTAACGGATTCGGAGGCGAGTTTGGCGACCAGCTTGTTCGGGGCGATGCCGATGGAGACAGTACAAACAGAACCGCAAGCGGCTTTGAGGTCGCGGCGGATCATGAGAGCTAGTATGCTGGCGCCAAAGTAGTTGCCAGCACCACTAGTTACGTCGATAAATACTTCATCGGTACTGAATTGTTCGACGGCGTCAGCGTATTTGTGGCAGACTGTTAAGAAGCGTTCGGTAATTTCGCTATATTTTTGGGGGTCGCCGGGAATAATAATAAGTTCGGGGCAGATCTTTTTGGCTTCCCAGGTGGCCATGGCGGTTTTGACGCCACGGGCTTTGGCTTCGCGCGAAGCGGTAGTGACGACTGAGCGATGGATGTCGCCGCCAGCTTTGCCAGCAACTGCAATAGCTTTCCCGCGGAGATGGGGATTAGCTTGTTGCTCCACGCTAGCAAAGTAGCTATTGAAGTCGATGTGCATGATAATCCGAGGCATACTGAGAACCACTACCCGTTATTTGAGGGAGGAGGTCAAATAAACATAAGTAGATGGGTCTCGACATGACTCCGATATTTGTCGCTCGCAACTGTCGTATCTCCTGATTCGGCCAAGGCTCGGGGTGCGAAAGTTCGTCGGGTCCTGCCGCTTGGCCACCCTCCTGGGTGCTCACTAGGCGTTCCGCGCCCAGCGGGGGACCTGGCTCGCGTCACCCGACTACAAGAGGTTAGGCCTGCCCCTCGCTACTTGGCCTTTCGTGCTGCTAAAAAGTTTAGAAGGTTAGGTAGTCAGAAAGTCTTGTTCGAGGGTAGAGGAGGTGAGGTTATTCGGCATAGAATTCGGTTATGTGCCAAGTTAGATTTTCTGTGTCGAAGCGGAGTTTCATGAAGTTTGTGTCGTCGGAAACGGAGAAGTAAAAGAGACGTTTTTGGCCTTCGCGGGCGCTGTGCACGAGATTGACATGAGGGATGGGGTAATGGCGATTGTTCCAGAAGATACTAGTTGGTTTGACACGTGGGCCGTTGAAGTCGACGGTGACGGCAATAGGATCGTTAAGGAATTCATGCATAGCTAGGTGGTCAGAAGTCGCAATGGCATGAGGGCGCGGAGTTGAGCGCGGAATTTCCGGAGAGAGATGCGGAGACGGAGACGAAGCTTGAGGGAATTGAGGGAGCGGGTTATGCGACGGGTGCGATAAGCAAGCGTCACGTTGTAGTGACGGAGTGTTAAATTATTCATAATTGATTTATTTAATTATGGATGGGGCCTCCCTCCGTGTCACCCATTAAATAGTGCCGAACTTGCGAATAACGGCGCGCACGATGCCTTGAATGTTGAGGTCACCTTTGATGATGATAGGTTTCATGGTGCTGTTGGCGGGCTGGAGACGGATGTAATTTTCTTCCCGGTAGAAGCGTTTGAGTGTGGCATAAGCATTGTCGAGTAAAGCGACGACAATGTCGCCATTTTTAGGTGAATGATTGCGTTCGATAATTACGTAGTCGCCGTCAAAGATGCCGTCTTCGATCATGGAACGTCCTTTGACTTTGAGCACGTAGGAATTCAGGGCGTCGGTGACGAAGTCGGCGGGTACGGCAAAGGCTTCATGCTCTTCGATAGCTTCGATTGGTACACCGGCGGTGATGAGGCCAGCGAGAGGTAACATGATAGCCATGGGGGAGAGAGGTTCAGTCTCCACGACTTCGATAGAGCGGGCGGCGCCGTTCTCACCGGTGTTGATGATGCCTTTTTCGCACAGGGCTTTAATGTGCTGGTGGACGGTGGCGGGGGACGATAGCCCAAGGACATCCGCAATCTCACGGTAGGACGGCGTGTAGCCTTGATCCTGCACGAACTTTTCGATGCAAGAAAGTACTTCACGTTGTTTTTTGGTGATTGATGGAAGACGAGGGCTCATATGGAAGCATTCTATAACGAACAAAAACCGAACGCAATGTCCGGCTGGGGATAAGTGGTCTACATTCAATGTATACATTGAATGTAGACCAAAAATGATGCTTGTCCAGTAAGCAAAAATAGCCTAAGATTCAAATGTATGTTGAAGGTTGTCGAAGCGCCGTTCCCGGGACATCCGGATAAAATGTGCGACCAGATTGTGGAGGCGATTGTGGACGAATATTTGCGCCGTGATCCTCTTAGTCGCCTGGATTTGCAGGCCCTGGGTAGTCACGGCATGATTATGATTGGCGGCGTGGTGGATAGTCGCGCGGACTTTGATGCGTCAGATTTAGCGCGTCGAGTCTATACTAAGATTGGTTATACTGACGGCTTGGAGCCGTTTGTGAATACAGAAAGACCGACGGAGGATGTAGCGCGCACAATCGTACAGGGTGGCGCACAGGGTACGACGGTGGTGCACGGCTATGCGACGCGGGAGACACGAGAGTTTATGCCGCGGCCGGTGGTTTACGCTAATGCGTTGGCTAAGCGCGTGGATGATTTGCGCCGCACCGATCCGTTGTTTAGTTGGTTGAAGCCGGATGGTAAGGTACAGGTGGCGATGGACGGCGAGCAGATTGTCGGCGTGACGTTGATTATTGAACACGAGGAGGTGATGGAACAGGCGCAGGTGCAGTCCTTGTTGTACGACGAGGTAATTGTGCCGATTTGTGGGACGGATGAAGGGGTCAAGATTTTGGTTAATCCGAGTGGTAAGTTTACGAATGGTGGTTTTGCGGCTGGTGTGGGTGTCAGCGGGCGTAAGGTTTTGGCTGATAGTTATGGCGGTTTGTTGCCGCATGGTGGGGCGAGTACGGCGGGTAAAGATCCGCTAAAACCAGCCAGGGCTGGGAGTTATATGGCTCGTGCCGTGGCTAAGCAGTTGGTGAGTGAAGGGACAGCGAATAACGTGCTGGTAACTATCGTTTACACGGCCGGTATGAAAGAGCCAACCTTACTCTCCGTGCGCGGTGGCGATGGTCTTGATTTGACTGACATTGTGAAGAAGCGTTTTGATTTCCGGCCGGAAGCTATTGTGGAGCGTTTAAAACTCCGTCAGCCATGGTATGAGGCGACGTCGGTTTTTGGACAGTTTGGGCGGCCTGGTGTGCCTTGGGAGGATGCACTCGAGTAGGTCGTCGACAAAGTTTTCTGCTATACTTCCCTCATGATAAAGAAATCGATCATGTGGACGACGGTGTTTGTGTTCTTGGCGCTGGGGAGCGTGTGGTTTATGTTTAGCGCGAACCCGGAAGAGAAGATGGTGCAGAGTACGGATGGCGAGGTGACGGTAACGGGAGTGGCGAAAGCGAGCGCACCACTCCGGGTGGTTACGGTGACGGATGCAATACCGATGATTGCCAGCGGTGGTACGTCGATCAATAAGAGCTATAGAATCATGCCGGATGCTACGCTACTCGCTAAGCCGGTGGTATTGACGTGGCAGTTGAAGGATTTGTTGGTGTCGGCCAGTGAGGTAGCCGTATATAGGTTCAATGAGGATTCCTTGATGTGGGACATGGTGCTGCCGATCGTGGCCTATAGCGACACTATGTTGGCTGTGGAAACGTCGACCTTGGGCGTTTTTACGCTAGGTAAAAAAGAGACGGTGACGGTACCGCAATTCATTGATGTTTATAAAGATATTTTGGTTAGCAAGCCGGTGGGGGCGGTTGGTTTTGTGACGACGGTTGGGTACGTACGAGCCTCCCCTAGCCCCTCCATAACTGGAGGGGGATCTATCATGCGATTACCGAGTGTGGGGCAACAGGGCGGATGTGGAGGGGCAGTTGAACCAGGTGTGACTGAGCAGAAGTCAACGGTGACGCGAGACGTGACTTTACTCGTCGACGATGTGCAGACTAAAGTGACGCTGACATTTTTTACGCGTTGGATGATGGGTGATGGTTGCCCTGTGGATTCTCCGTTTCAGTCGTCGTCGAGCTATGGTATACTACCGATATCAAATTAATTAAATAGAAAGTAGTTGGTAGAATGTAGTCGGTAGAATAGAAAATTTTGGTGAGTCAACTACTAACTACAATCTACAAACTACCAACTTGAATAAAAATATGATTACACCTAAGAAGCGAGTAGCTGTGAGCCGTGCTAAAAAGTCTGTATCACCAATTTCTTTGCAGAATAGTTTTAGCAAGAAGGGTTGTGATGCTTGTAATTCTTTGCCAGTCGGGAGTATTGAATTGACAGCACTGATGTTGGTCCTGGTGTTCTCTCTGTCCGCCGTGTTGTTCACTTCGGTCTTTGCTTTGCAGACTAAGGATGCCAAGATTAAGCAGTTGCAGAGTGAGGTTAGTGCAAACTTGCCAGTAGCTGAATAATTTAGTAAGAATAGGGGGCTGAGATTTAGTCCCCTTTATTATTTCTATGAAGAAATCGACAAAGGTTCTAGTTACTTTAGCGACATTATCGCTGCTCGGTGCTGGTTGTTCGACTACTAAGCCAGTAGCGACGACTGTACCAGGTACACAGGATGCTGCAGCGGCAGCCCCTATTGATTCTTCAACGACTCCAGTTATGGAAAAGACTCTAACGTTCCCAGGTATTTTGCCAGCGGAACAGATCAACGGCAAAGAAGTAAAGATTAGCACAGCTAAGGGTGACATCGTGATAAAGCTTTATCCAGACACAGCTCCTAATACCGTTTCCAACTTTGTTTACTTGATTAGTCAGAAGTTTTACGATGGCGTGATTTTCCACCGTCGTGAAGAGGGCTTCGTCATTCAGGGGGGCGACCCAACTGGTACTGGTCGCGGCGGTCCTGGTTACAGCTTTGCCGACGAATTGAAGGACGACAAGACTTACAAGCGTGGCACGGTGGCTATGGCTAATGCTGGGCCAAACACGAACGGTAGTCAGTTCTTTGTGATGTTGGATGATGTAGCCTTGCCACACTTGTACACCATCTTTGGTGAAGTAACCCAGGGTATGGATGTGGTGGACAAGATTGCGGTGGGTGACAAGATGACCACCGTTACTTTGGAAGATGCCGTTAAATAAGTAAAAAAATAAAGAAAGCAAAAACGAGCCGAATGGCTCGTTTTTGTTGGGTAATTTATTTCACTGAGACGAAAGTGCGCTGCTTGAGAACGCCGGTAAAGTTTGGCATTTTCTTTTTCATGAAGCCAACGACGCCAGAAGTGATAGCGTACAAGGTGTCGTCCTTGGCGCGGCGGACGTTAAGTCCTGGGTGGATAGCAGTGCCGCGTTGGCGGACCAAAATTTCACCAGAGAGAACTTTGGTGCCGTCGCTACGCTTGACGCCGAGGCGTTGGGCGCGGGAATCTCGGCCGTTTGTTGTAGAGCCTTGGGCTTTTTTGTGTGCCATATATTTCCGGAACCGTCCCAGTTCCGCGTTATTAGTAGAGGTATTTCGGCGGTACTGTATCTAATTATGGGATTTTCGTCAACCGTCCAACCAGTTTACTACCCAGCTACCCAGCTGCGTGCTATACTGCAAGGTATGGAAGGGCTAATTTTGCCGATTTTAGCTGATATTAGCGCACGTTTAGCTGGACATGGCGGCGGGGTTAGTTTTGTTAGTTTTGATGAGTTGACTGGGGTCTTGGCGGTGAGTTTTGCTGGGGCTTGTAGAACCTGCCCTTTAGCTGCTTTTACACTTGAGCATAGCGTAGCAGCGGCTGTGAAAGAGCAAATTCCGGCGGTCTTAAAAGTTATTCTTGTCTCTTAAAGATGTGATTAAATTCTTTAAAAACCAACGTTTTTTCCGCATAGCTTTGGTGGTTTGTGGCATTTTGTTGCTGGCTGGAGTGTTACTCGTGTGGTTTACTTTGTTCCCGGCGGTCAAGACGTGGCGTGTGGTACCGCTGCACTACAATATTCACCTTGGTGTGGATAAGGTTGGTAAGTGGTGGGAGCTTTTTGTGCCTTCTGGCATTGGCGTGATTTTGACCTTGCTTAACGCTGGTTATGCGTCAATAATCTGGAAGCGTGAAAAAGTTATAGCTTACGCAGCCATGGTTACCGCTGTCTTAGTTGATGTGTTGATCTTGATCCACTTAATTTTCCTAGTTCATTTGAACGTCACCTATTATGCTTGATGCTTTTGCGTTGTCGAAGATTTTAGTTTTAGCGACGTTGTCGTTTATAGTGGCCTTGGCTTGGACGCCGCTGTTAACACATTTCTTATATCGTTTTCGTTTGGGAAAATCAATTAGGAGCGCCGTGACCGCTCCAATGTTTGCTAAGCTTCATGCCAAAAAGGCTGGAGTACCTACTATGGGTGGCTTACTGATGTGGGTAACGCCATTGGTTTTAGCCTTAATCTTTTTCATTATCGCAGGATTAGCACCAGACTCGGCGATTGGCCAACTTAACTTTTTGTCGCGTCAGCAAACCTGGTTGCCGCTGTTTGCCTTGGTGGCAGCTGGGTTGTTAGGTTTGGTCGACGATTATTTGAATGTTCGCGGGATTGGTGAGCATGGTGGCGGAATTCATATTCGTCATCGTCTGGTGCTGTACACAATCATTGCAGCTATTGGCGCCTGGTGGTTTTACGTCAAATTGGGTTGGGATTCTTTGCATATTCCCCTGGTTGGAAGTGTGACTATTGGCTGGTGGTATATTCCTTTGTTCATTGCAGTGATTGTGGCCACGTCGTTCTCAGTTAATCAAACGGATGGCTTGGATGGTTTGGCTGGCGGGACACTGGCCTCGGCTTTTGGTGCTTATGCCGTGATTGCTTTGTTGCAAGGGCAGGTCGACTTAGCTGCTTTTTGTGCCGTAATCATGGGTGCGCTGTTTGCCTTCCTGTGGTTCAATATTTGGCCAGCCCGCTTTATTATGGGCGACACTGGCGCGATGTCGCTTGGAGTGACGCTCGGTGTAGTGGCAATGCTGACGGATTCAGCTTTGCTTTTGCCGATTATTGGTATTGTTTTTGTGGTGGAAGCAGTGACAACGGCAATGCAAATGATTTCGAAGAAATTATTCCATAAAAAAGTGTTCTTAATCGCTCCGATTCACCATCATTTTGAGGCGAAAGGTTGGCCAGAGCCAAAGGTAGTTATGAGATTCTGGCTATTGTCCTGGATTGGTGCGGCAATTGGTTTGATTGTAGCTTTGCTCGACACTTCTTTACTCGGCTAAGTAAATCGTATGGAGCGAGGCGAGGGGGCAGTTGATCGTGGGTTCCTGCTGCTACTCGGTGGCATGGTGCTGTTTGGTTTGGTCATGTTGACGTCTGCTTCTTTTCCGCTTGGTTTGAGTAAATTTGGTAATGGTTATTACTACTTAATCCATCAGGTAATTTTTGGCTTGTTGCCAGGTTTAGTCGGCTTTGCTATTGCTTTCAAGCTGCCTTACACGGTTTATAGACGTTATGCTGGAGTGATGTTGATTGTGTCCATCGCCTTGCTGTTGTTGGTGTTTATTCCTGGTATCGGTAAAGAATTTGGTGGTTCGCGGAGTTGGATTGTGCTTGGTTCATTTTCCATGCAGCCTTCGGAGCTAGTGAAGCTGACTTTCATGTTTTATTTGGCAGGTTGGTTGGAGAAACGCAGCCAACATGAGTTGAAAGATTTTTCTAAAGGTGTATTGCCATTTTTGTGTGTCCTAGGGGTGATTGCTTTCTTTCTGATTGAGCAGCCGGATACTGGGAGTATGTCAATCATTGTGGCTATGGCACTAGCCACATATTTTTCAGCTGGTGCGCCGCTGAAGTATTTGGCTGGGGTTGGCGTAGCTGGGGCAGCCGGCCTGGCTTTGTTGATTAAGCTGACGCCGTATAGAGCTGCTCGGTTTGTAACTTTTTTGCATCCTGAGCTTGATCCGCAGGGTGTTGGTTATCACATTAACCAAGCGTTGTTAGCTATTGGCTCCGGCGGATTGCTGGGCCGGGGCTACGGCCACTCGTTACAGAAATTTCAGTATTTACCAGAGGTGGCGGGCGACTCAATTTTTGCTGTTATCGGTGAGGAGCTAGGCCTGATTTTTACGTGGGCTTTTTTAGCGCTTAATTTGGCTTTTTTGTGGCGAGGGTTCAGGATTGCTGAACGAGCACCAGATGGCTTTAGTCGTTACCTAGTTGTTGGTATAATGACTTGGCTCGGCGTGCAGGCGATTGTAAATATCGGGGCGATGGTTGGTTTATTACCGATTACCGGCGTGCCATTGCCACTGGTCAGCTATGGTGGAACAGCCTTGGTTGTAACGCTGACGGCGATGGGGATTGTGGCTAATGTTTCGAGGTATAGTAAGAAGTAAGTCGCTCGCAACTGCCAATCTCCTATTCCTAGCTGCACCTCGTCAACCGCACCGGCTGGCTCACCTCGTCGAACTCGGGGGCCGGCGCAGGGCCGAGGTTGGCGTCGTCATAAGAGATATGGCAGTCGCTCGCTCCTATAAGGTTCAGGTTCGATTAAAATTTTATGGTAAGATAGAGGTGCAGTATGCCAAATGAACAACATTTTTTGCTGACAGGAGGCGGGACGCTCGGCAGCGTGACGCCGCTTTTAGCAATTGCGGCGGAGTTACGAAGGAGAAATGCTAATGTGTCGTTATCGTTCATTGGTACGCCTAATGGGCCAGAACGTTTGATTGTAGAAAGTCAGAGAATTCCATTTTGGCAGTTAGCGGCGCCGAAGCTTGATCGTAATCGTCCGTGGCTGTGGCCGATTTTACCGTTCATGTTTGTAGCCAGTTGGCTGCGGTCGTTGCGCTTGTTGTACGTTATGAAGCCCAACTTTGTTTTTGCAGCAGGTGGCTATGTGGGCGTACCGGTGGCGTGGGCGGCGTTCTTTTTGCGCATTCCAGTCTGGGTGCACCAGTTAGATGTTCTACCGGGATTGGCGAACAAATTGATGGCGCCGGTAGCTAGGAAGATTAGCGTGACGTTTGAGGAAACAGCTAAGAATTTCCCTGCTCGCAAAACGATGGTGGTGGGTAGTATGGTGCGGCAAGCAATTCGTCACGGTGAACGTGAGGTTGCGCTGCAGCGGTATGGTTTTAACGTGGCTCTGCCGACGCTTTTGGTGGTAGGTGGTGGAACTGGGGCAGCAGCTATTAATGAGGCTTGTGCGGCCATCTGGCAAGACCTGGTGCCATACATGAATGTGTTGCATTTGGTGGGCAGGGGCAAGATGCTGACAGCACTGGAACAGGCTAAACCTAGTTATGTAGCCTTGGAGTTTTTGAATGAAGGGATGGCCGACGCTTATGCGGTAGCCGATGTGGTGGTGTCGCGAGCCGGGCTGGGGACGATTTCCGAATTAGCAGCACTTGGTAAGCCGTCGATAGTTATTCCAATACACGAGCCGTTTCAGGAGGCAAACGCGAGGGTTTTAGAAGAACGTAAAGCGGCGCAGGTGATTTGGCATATGACACCGCAGGTTTTAGAGCAGACTATTCGGAGATTGTTGGATAATCCTGAATTGTGTGCTGATCTCGGTAAGAATATTCGCGGATTGTTTGCTTTGAATGCAGATGAAAGAATCGCCCACGAGGCCTTAGCATTATTAGCCCCTAAATTATGAACCAAGTTCCTTCTTTACGGCCAATGTGGATAGGATTGGCGTGTATGATTGGCGGCGTGTTGGTGATTTATATTACTTTTCATTTTATCAAATAGAAGAACCGCTGCCTCAGACGCGGCTCTTCAGAAGAAGTTGAAGAGGGCTGAGGTGGCGGTTCAGAAGAGGGGAGGCTTGACTCCCAGAATGGTGCTGATGTTCCGGTTCAGGCGAGCGATCTCATCGACGCTGAAGACGTTGCGACACGATGACTCTTCGGCGAGCCAGGTGTGACGCTTGCCGGTTGGAACGAGCGGGCAGATCGGCTTGAAGGTCTGCTTCACGGTGCCGTGTTGGCGCAGGGCCACGGCGAGCGTGAGATTCCAGTGCCTGAGGATCAGCTCGCCCTTCTGGATGTCCTTGTAGCGCAGGGCCTCGATGATGGTGGCCCAGACCTTGGTGAACTGTTCCTCGGTCATCAGTGGGGTGTCTTCTTCCCAACTGATAGGGTTGGCGAAGCTGTAGCTGGGTGGCGCTTTGGGGGCCTGGTAAGGCCAGGTGCGCTGTCCGCCGGCGCGGACCGTTGGCTTCTTCACGTCGAAGAGATGCTCGGGGCGCAGATAGGGCTCGTCAGTGAGACTCATGGTGTTTCCGATGGTCGATTAAACGACCGCTGAGGTGGGTGATATGTCCGGTTGGACGACGAAAATGTACTCCAGTTTTAGGCTGAAGTCAACAATGTTAGCGATATTTTTTAGTTATTTGGCCTTTTTGTAGACGCCAGTGACGAGGTTATGTTTGATGCGGAAGAGGTCGTTTAGAGTGCGCCAGGCGTCGTGGATGGGGCGGACTCGAGAGTCCTTGGAGTTGTACCAGGAGACAGCCACTTCTTTGATTTTATAATGGAAGATAGATTGGGCGATAGCTAAGACTTCCATGTCAAAGCCAAAACCAGTGGTGCGTTGTTTGGCAAAAATGTTGTGAGCAGCATTTTTTGTGAAGAGCTTGAAACCGCACTGGGTGTCGCGAATGCCGCGAATGAGCAGGGTTTGGATGAGGAGATTGCCCAGGCGGCTGAGGATGATACGATATAATGGCTGCTTGATGACGACGTTACTGGTATGGAGATGACGTGAGCCGATGGCGACTTCGTACTTATCCATGAAAGGCAGGAGTTTTTCGACTTCGCGCAGCGGCGTGGAATTGTCGGCGTCCATGAAGAGGGCGAGCTTGCCAGTGCTGGCTAGCATGCCATGTTTGACGGCATGGCCTTTGCCTTGGTTTTTAGCGAAGGGTAGAACACGCAGCATGGGGAGGAGTTTTTGCATGTTGGTAGCGACTTCAACTGTGCTGTCCTTGCTGCCGTCGTCGACTACAATAATCTCCACCGTCATGTCTGAGGTGATGAGATACTTGGCGATATCGCGCAGAGTGGCTGGCAGGCGCTCCGCTTCGTTGTAGCAGGGAATGATGATGCTGAGATCCGGTGACTTCATACTATTGCTTAAAGGTCCAGAAACGGTTGGCTATGAAGTTGTAGAGGAGAACGGCAACGGAGGCGGCTATTTTGGCGATGGTTAGGCCCCAGGTCGGGATTGGTGCCACACCGTCAATAAATGAGGTACTGATCATGAGTTGATAAAGTAATGAGGAAAAGACGGTGAGGAAACAGAGGTTGAGCAGCCAGCCGCCAGCGGAGACGAGTAGAAATTTAGCAAATTGTTTTTTACTGCCAGCCCTGTTGTCGGCAGCAAAGGTCCAGCGACTGTTCCAATAGTAATTGTTAGTGACAGCGAGTATGAAGCTGGTGGAGGCTGCGACGCCGTGTAGGGTTGGGGTAGAGCCCAGGAAGGTGGTGGCGACGAGGAAGGTGAAGAGACCAACGTCAATAAAAGTACCGCTAATACCGACTAAGGCGTATTTGAGAAAGACTAGGCCGTGTTGCTGTTGTAGTCTTTTTAAGCTGATTTTTTTATTGACCACAGATTAGTTTTGCAGGAGTGAAATGTCGTCGACAGTGCCGGTGATGTGATGACTGGGGAAGCTGGTAGAGTTATGAGCGGCGATGATGGTTGGACCTGCGGGGAGAGCGAAGACTTGATCTTGGCCGTAGATGAGGGCCCAGCCGTCAATATGTTGGTTGACGTCGCTAGCGTTGTAGAGATGAAGATTGCTTGATTCGCCCAAGTAGAAGTTGAGAAGAATGAAGTCGAAAGGATCTGTGGCTAAGACTTCGCTGTGTGGGGCCAACTGGTTGATTTTGTTGGCCAGAGTTGAGAAATGCGGTGTGTAAGTGTTGGGTTTAATAGCTAGGACGAGGAGGATATAGACGCCGACGGTGATTTTTAGAACAGCGAATTTATTGTCTAGGCGGCTCAGGGCGAGGATGAGGAAGAGGACTAAGAAGAGACCGCTACCGGTTAAGAAACGCTCGACGAAGAGTTGAACGTGAATGAGTTGTAGGGCCAACGCGGCGAGGAGGGGGAAGACGGTCATGAAAGCGGTGAGAGTGAGGTTGGCATCCCACTTTTTGCGGAGGGTAATGATGACGACGAGTGTGGTGATAAGAATAACGAGGATGATGCTGACTGAGGCGACGGATAAGAAAGCGAAGCGATAGCCGAGGGCCGGAGGAACGCCAGCGACGCCGACGGGGGCGCCGAAGAGGAAGATGTGAAGGGTAGTTGGGAGGTGGTCGAAAGTTGAATTTGGGACCCAGCCGAGAGAACCGTGACCGCTAACTTGGGCATGAAAAGAGGGGAGCCAAGCGAGGCCGCCGAGGAGGGGGATAATGTAGGATTGCCAGATGATGCGGCGATGCTTGATGATGTCTGCAATAACAAAGGCGAGAGCGAAGACGAAGCCTAAGTAGTGAGTTAACATGAGCGCGAGGAGTAGGCAGCCGTAAATGAGATTTAGTTTGGTGGATGGTTTGGCCCAGGATTTGGTGATGACGATAGCGGTGAGGGCGAGGAGAAAAGCGAAGAGAGCGTACATGCGAGCTTCTTGGCCGTAGTTGATGAAGAACGGGTTGATGGCCATGACGAGGCTGCCGAGGATGGCGGGGAGGGGCGATTTGGGGCACCACTGACGGAGGGCAACGTACACGAGGCCGATGGTGGCGACGCTTAGGATGACCGAGAAGCTGCGGATGGCTAGCGGGCTGCTGGTGGCGATTAGCGTCCAGAGTTTGAGGAGAATGTAGTATAGTGGCGGATGGACGTCATGGACAATGATGCTCATCATTTGGCCCCAGGTTTGACGAACGGTGACGCCGGTGAAGGCTTCGTCGTACCAGAAGTCGCGGTGCATGAGAGGGACGGCGCGGAGAATGGCGCCGAGGGCCATGGTGGCGAGGACGGCCAGACTGGGCCAGAGGGATTTGATTTTGAGGGAGATTTTAGACATAGATTGAACGAAGTATAGCATGCTCGCTGATAACAAAAAAATCCCTTGCAAGCCTCGTCGCTCGCAACTGCCAATCTCCTATTCCTAGCTGCACCTCGTCAACCGCACCAGCCGTCTCACCTCGTCTGACTCGGGCGCTGGCGCAGGGCCGAGGTTGGCGTCGTCATAGAAGATATGGCAAGTTGCTCGCTCTCGGGCACAAAAAATCCCCCCGAAGGAGGATCTTTTGGTGCGCCGAGCGGGGATCGAACCCGCGACCACAGGCTTAAAAGGCCTTTGCTCTACCACTGAGCTACCAGCGCAGGAGAGATTTGTGACGGGGGGAGAATAGCATTATTGGTGGATAAAATCAAGTTTCGTCGCTTGTGATATAATCGAAACATATATGGACTTATTAAAACAAGAGAGTTTCCAAGACGCGATTGTGACCGTAATGGGGTTGGGGAGATACGGTGGTGGAGGAGGTTTAAGTGCTACTAAGTGGCTGCTTAAGCATGGCAGTCAGATTGTAATTACGGACTTGAAAGACGCGGCGGAGCTGAAGGAGAGTGTCGACGGGGTCATGGAGTGGTTTAATAAGTATCGTGAAGAATTTCCCAATAGGACGATTTACCAGCCATTGTTTATTTTGGGTCAACATCGGTCGGAGGATTTTTTGAGCGTGGATTGTGTGGTGCAGTCGCCGGGCGTGCAGAGTGAAGTGGATTTTGTGCAGCAGGCTAAAGATAAAGGCGTGGCTATTGAGTCGGACGTCAGCCTGTTCTTCCGTTATTTTCCATTCCCAACGATTGCGGTTACGGGAACGAGGGGTAAGACGACCACTACTCGTTTGCTCGGGGCGATGCTGAAGAAGATGGATGAGAGCGCCGTGATGGCTGGTAATATTGTGATGTCGCCACTTGAGGTGCTGGATGATTTGGTGGTCAAGAAGACGCCGACGCCGGTGGTGATTGAATTGTCGTCCTGGATTTTGGAGAGCCTGCCGCAGGCTTTTGCGGACTTGCAGAAGGGGCCAGATATTGCGGTGATTACGAATGTGTTCCCGGATCACTTGAGCAGGTATAAAGATTTTGACGCGTATATTGCGTCGAAGGAGATTATGATTGCGCGGCAGACGCCGGCTCAGTTTACGGTACTTAACTATGACAATGAGCCATTGCGGAAGTTGGCAGAAAAGGTGACAGGTAAGTTGTTTTGGTGTTCTGGTACTCCACAGGAACACGATGGTTGTTACGTGAAAGAGGGTAAGATTGTCTTCCGCCAAGATGGCATAGAGACAGTAATTTTGCCGGTGGTCGAGCTTGGCTTGAAGAGTCCAGAAAACTTAGAGAATGTTTTGACAGCGGCCTGTGCGGCTATGCTCCGTGGCGTGAAGGTAGTTGATGTGGCCGCGACACTCCGTGAATTTGTGGGGGCGAGTGAGCCACAGGAATTAGTGCGCGAGGTTGACGAGATTACCTTCATTAACGATACCGTAGCGATCACACCGAATGCGACGATTGAGACACTCAAGAAGTTCGGTGTGCATGGCGACGTGGTGTTGATTGCGGGTGGCGAGGACCAGAGTGTGGATTATAA
Organism: Candidatus Uhrbacteria bacterium; assembly: GCA_903848275.1. GTDB lineage: Bacteria > Patescibacteriota > Patescibacteriia > UBA9934 > UBA9934 > UBA11707. Next base: position 26,951 of record CAINGB010000043.1, read on the forward strand.
GGAGTTAGTTGAGGTGATAGCGAAGTCGTGCAAGCACGTTATTCTCCTGCCTGGCACAGCGTCGGACAGTTTTGAGACGATGCTGCAGGGTAAAGTAGAGACCGAACGGGCGCTCGAAATGGCCGACGCGGTGGCGAAGGCGAGGGCAGTAGCGGTGCGTGGTACAGTGGTACTGTTGTCACCAGCAGCTCCTGGCGCGCCGTTGTTTGCAAATGAGTTTGTGCGAGGAGAGCAGTTTAGAGATGCTGTCAGAACTTTATAATTAATGCTCGCAACTCGTACAGCTTCTCGTTCGGCCTTCGTCGGGTCCTGCCGCTTGGCCACCCTTCCAGGTGCTCACTGCGTTGCGCGCCTGGTAAGGGGACCCGGCTCGCGTCACCCGACTAGAGGAAGCTTGTATACGAGGCCTTCTCTCGAAGCAGTCCGGCCGCTCTTAAAGGCCTCCGTCTGGCTAAAAAGTTTATGGGACTATTACATACAATCAAATCCAAGATACCAGCGGCGTGGCTACAGCCCTATCATTACGTTTTGGCGCGGGGGTCAGCGTTGGTTTATGGTAATCCGTCGAATAAGTTGATAGTGATTGGCGTGACGGGGACGAAGGGCAAGAGTTCTACTACGCAGATGATGGCGCAGTTACTGACGGCGTCGGGTAAGAAAGTTGGTTATACGGGCACGGCGGGATTTTCGATTGCTGGTAAGGTGATTGAGAACAGGATGAAGATGACCATGCCAGGGCGATTTGTGTTGCAACGATTGTTGCGCGAGATGGTGCAGGCTGGTTGTGAGTATGCGATTATTGAGACCTCGTCTCAGGGTTTGTTGCAGTACCGTCACTTGGGGATTAACTATGACGTGGCAGTGTTTACGAATTTGAGTCCAGAGCATATTGAGGCGCACGGGGGGTTCGCGGCGTATCGAGCGGCGAAGAAGTTATTGTTTACGCATTTATCGATGAGAGTGCATAAGATCATCGATGGTAAGAAAATTGATAAGGTGATTGTGACTAATGCCGACGATGAAGCAGCTGAGTATTACGCTGAGGCACCAGCAGATAAGAAGTTTAGTTTTTCTTGGCACGGTCAGGCGTCGGCCATGAGAATTGTGCCGACCAATGTTATTCGTGATGAAGACGGTTTACGGATGACGATTGATCATGTTGATTTTGCCGTGCCGTTGGTAGCCGAGTTTGAGCAGCAGAATGCGCTATGTGCGATTGCGACGTTGGCAGCAGTGGGAATTCCGTTGACGCAGTTGGCCCAGGCAGCTAAGCAATTACAGTCAATTCCGGGGCGTTTTGAGCGGATTGTTTGCGGTCAGCCGTTTGCAGTTATCGTTGACTATGCTTATGAACCGAAGGCGATTGAGACATTGCTACGGTCGATTGTGCCGTTGAAGCCTAGAAGAATTATTGGCGTGCATGGTTCGGCTGGTGGTGGTCGGGACGTGGCACGGCGTGAGAAGATTGGACGTTTAGCTGGTGAGAAGGAAGATGTAGTGATCGTGACGAATGAGGACCCATACGACGATAATCCAGAGGAGATTGTACGGATGGTGGCGGATGGCGCTAGAGCAGTTGGTAAGATAGATGGCCAAAATTTATTGGTGATAATGGATAGGCAAGCGGCAATAGACAAAGCTATGCAGTTGGCTGGGCCGGGAGATGTGGTGTTGCTGACAGGCAAAGGATCGGAACCGGTGATGGCCGTGGCTGGTGGCGTTAAGCTACCGTGGGATGATAGAACGGCAGCCCGCAAGGCGTTAGCTAAAATTGGTTACGGCGTATGATGAACCACATACTTGTACCATTGCATGACCATGAAGAACGCTATGGAATGTTTAGGGCTAGTGGGAGGTCGATGGCGCCGAAGGTTATGTTGGGGATAATATGGACGTTGTTGCCATTTATTTTATTGTTTGAAATTTTGCGTTTGGAATGGTATGGCGTAGGACTACTGTTAATAGTCGGTATTTCTGGTTTGCGTTATTTGTTAGCCGTGCGCGCTGGTTGGTATGGGAGTGTGTGGGTGATTACCAACGAAAGAGTTATTGATGTGACTAAAAAAGGTTTTGCTAAACCGGTGTTGACGAGTGTTTTGTGGGCTGATGTCAAAGAGGTGAAGCTGGCGTCTAAGACTATCTGTATTGAAACTAAGACGAAAGTGCCAATGACTTTGGTGCTAGTTGGAGTCAAGAAGCCAACCCTCGTCATGAACCTTATTTCTGAGGTACAATCTAGGTGCGCTAAATGATGATTATGCGAACTGAGCGAACATGGCTGCGATCGATTACGAAATTTGGTACCGTCTTTGTGATTGGCGTTGCGGTTTTGTTTTTGCTGTGTTTAGGTTTCGGCCGTGAGTATTTGCGGAATCGTGAAATTGAAAGGAATATTCATGATTTGCAGGTGCAGAATGACGAGTTGTCTGGTAAACAGCTAACGGCTTTGAGTGTAATTCAATCATTATCGAGTGAGTATTATTTGGAAGGTGAGGCACGAGCTAAGCATGGTTTGGCTAAGGCTGGTGAGGAAGAAGTAGTGATTCAGCAAGCAGGAACAGCTGGGGTGGCGATAACTGATACTCGTAACGAAGCAGCTAGTACGAGTAACTTGTTACGTTGGTATTATTACTTTTTTAATAAGCAGAAGTTTGCTGAATTGCGTGCGCTATGACGGTCAGGTTACTTACCGATGCAGCACAGCCCGTTGTACGCTATAAATTTTCGCGAGTTTTTAGGTTTGCTGTTGTTGGCGGCTTAGTAGTCGGTTGTGGTGTGGCTGGAATTCTTGTGGCATTTTGGTATTTTCATTTACATCATGGGTTTAGTAAGACATTAGCGCAATTAATCCCAGTACCGGCTGCTATCGTTGACGGTAACGTGGTGTGGTACGGCGAAGTGGTTAAAAATGCGACCGCGCTTGAGGATGACGCTGGGCTGGCCAGTGTCGAGGCTATGCACAGAGGACTGGTGTTGGCCGAAAGATATGCGGTGACAGAAAAGATTGGGTCGATCTTAGGCGTGGCTACGAATGAGGATAGGCTAGCTTATGATATGGCGGTAGAGCAGGCTTTGTTGACGTCGGCCAGTTATCAGGGCGAGGCTAGATCGAGGATTGAAAGACTGCAGGCTAAGCTAACACAAGGGATTCAGTTTAGAGATTTAGCGACGCAGTATAGCGAAGGAGCGTCGGCTAATGTTGGTGGGGATTTGGGTTATGTCGACCCGGCTGCTTTACCGCCTGATTTGAATAGTGTGGTGCAGGCGATGCTGTCTGGCACGGTGTCGACGATTACGGAAACACGGACGTCGTTTTGGTTGGTGCAATGCAATGGAGTAAAGGCCCCCTCCGACTCCCTACCGGCTAGGGCAACGGTATCGGCACCATCGGCTGGGGGAGGGAGTTCGCAATTAGTGTGGTTGCGAGTGATTGAGATCAAAAAGGATTTACTGGGGCCGATTATTGACCGGGCCATGCTAACGGCGAATATTAGGGAGTTTGTGAGGTAACAAAAAAGTCGTGCCAGAGCACGATTTTTTTGGAGCCATTTCCGGGATTCGGACCCGGGACCTCTGCTTTACGAAAGCATTGCTCTACCAGCTGAGCTAAAATGGCCTGGAGCGGGAAATGGGGCTCGAACCCACGGCCTTCTGCTTGGGAAGCAGACGTTCTACCACTGAACTATTCCCGCAATGTGGCCGTATAGTATCTAAAACTTGGGTTTTCGGCAAGTGCTAGGAAGGCGATAATTAATCGTGCTATAATACCCGCATGATTCGTTTTACCAATATCAATAAAGTCTACAAGCCGACGACGCATGCGCTGGTTGGCGTGAGTTTTCATGTTAAACCAGGGGAGTTTGTGTCGATTGTTGGTTCTAGTGGTTCTGGTAAGTCGACGCTGGCTAAGTTGTTGTTTGCGGAGGAGCGGCCGACGAGCGGCAAGATTGTGGTGGGGGATTGGGATATTACGCAGATTCATAGGTCAGAAATTCCGACGTTGCGCAGACAGATTGGTGTAGTATTCCAAGATTTTAAGTTACTCGGCCGGAAGACGGTTTATGAGAATGTGGCTTTTGCGCTAGAGGTTGCTGGGGCGGCGAATGCCAGAATTAAAGAAGTGGTGCCGCAGGTGTTGAAGATTGTGGGTTTGGGCGATAAGCATGGGCGCTATCCTAACCAGCTGTCTGGTGGTGAACAGCAGCGGGTGAGTATTGCTCGGGCCTTGGTGCATCGCCCCAAGATTATTGTGGCAGACGAACCGACTGGCAACCTCGACACCGTTACGTCGCGGGAGATTATTGAGTTACTAAAAAAGATTAACGAGTTCGGGACTACCGTGGTTCTTGTGACGCATGATAGGGATATTGTGAATGCGCTCAAAAAGAGGGTGTTGACGATTAACAACGGCAAGATTGTGAGTGACGTCGAGCATGGGAAGTACATGCTCGGGTAGCTGACATTGGTCGCTCGCAACCGGCAGAGTAGTCCTCTTCCTAGCTGCACCTCGTCAACCGCACCAGCCGTCTCACCTCGTCTGACTCGGGCGCTGGCGCAGGGCCGAGGTTGGCGTCGTCAGAGGACCACTCAGCCGGTCGCTCGCTCTTAAAGGCCTCTGTCTGGCTAAAAAGTTTAAACTACCAACTACTAACTACCGACTACCAACTTTGTACTCTTATGCGAACAATTCTCCGCGTCATCAAGTTTACTGGTCAGAGTTTGTGGCGCAACGCCTGGTTGTCGCTTATTACGCTGACGATATTTGTGCTGACTTTGATGACTGTCAATGCGGTGTTGTTAGTGAACGTGGTGACGAGCAGTGCGATTAAGGCGGTGCAGAATGAGGTGCAGGTGGCCGTTTATTTTGTACCAGGGACGAGTGAGGCGACGGAGAAGGCGGTGCGTGGTTACTTGCTTGGTTTGAGTCAGGTCAAGACAGTAGAGGTGATTACAGCAGAACAGGCGTTGCAAAACTTTAAGGATAAGAATGCGGGTGATCCGACGGTACTGGCGGCGCTCGACGAGGTTGGCGGCAATCCATTTGGGGACGCTGTGGTGGTGTCGGCCAAGTCACCAGACGATTTTGCTTTCATTATTGAGGCGATTAAGACGCCGGAATTCGCGCCGTCAATTAAGCAGACGGACTATACCGACTACCAGGTGGTGATTGAAAAACTGACCTCGTTCACGGATAAGTTACGCTTGGCGGGGTTGGTGCTAGCTGGCTTCTTTGGCCTAATTTCCATGCTGATAATCTTCAATGCTATTCGCATTGCTATTTACGTCCATAGGGACGAAATTACCATTATGAAGCTGGTGGGAGCGCAGGATTGGTTTATTCGCGCGCCGTTCTTGTTGGAGGCTGTGCTCTTGTCTTTGTTGGCGACGATAATTATGACTGGCGTGGTATTAGCGTCGACTAAGGCGCTGGATGTGCCGCTGATGCAATATTTTGGTCAGGCGAACTTGAGTCTGTGGGGTTATTTTACTAGTAACGCTTTAGTAATTTTTGGTGGTGAGTTTGTGGGCTTGGCCGTGTTGAGTGTGTTGACGACGGTGTTTGCTATCAGAAAACATTTAAGAGTTTAAGCGCAGCCATTCTTCTTCTTCGGAAGCGAGGAGAGTGGTGAGTTCTTTGAGTTCGCGATTTTTTTCAGGGGCGTAGTCGGTTGGATTGTCGAAGAAAAATTGCAGGAGTTCGCTTTTCTTTTTGTCTTGCTCGGCCATGATTTTCTCGAGTTGGGCGATTTGGCGTTGCTTGGTTTTGAGTTCTAAACGACGGCGTTGACGTTCGAGTTCGTCCAAATTGGGTAGCGATGGCTCCTTGTTCTCGCCGTCGACATCGGCCGTAAGAACTTCTTCCAGGCTGGCGACGTAATCCTCGTAAGTGTCGGGGTAGGTGCGGACGGTGCCGTTACTGACTTCGAGCAAGCGGTTGGCGACGGTATTGACGAAGGTGCGGCTGTGGCTGACAAAGATGACGGTACCGCCGTAGTTAGCGAGGGCGTCGGCCAAAGCTTCTGAGGTTTCGAAATCGAGATGGTTAGTCGGCTCGTCGAGCAGCAGGACATTGTGGGCGTGGAGAAGAATGCCGGCTAAACAAAGGCGAGCTTTTTCCCCACCGGAGAGAACGGATACGGTTTTGCTCAAGTCGTCGCGGCGGAAGAGAAAATTGCCAGCCATGCGCAGCACGTCTTCTTCTTTGGCGTCAGTTGGAGCGCAACGGCGGAGATATTCGTCGACGCGATCGGTTGGCCGGAGGGCAGCTTCGACATGCTGGGCGTAGTAGCCAAAGTCGGCCTTGTGCCACCAGGCAATCTTACTGTCTTCGCCGAGTGGTGGGAGTTCACCAGCGAGAGTTTTGAGTAACGTCGTTTTGCCTTGGCCGTTGTTGCCGAGAATGACTACTTTATCGCCGCGAGGGATTTCAAACGAAATATTATCGGCGATTACTTTGCTGCCGTAACCGATGGCGAGATGTTCGACGCGCAGAACGCTGCCCGGTTTGGTAATAACTGGCGGGAGAGAAATGCGGGCGGTGGCGAGTTTGTTGTCGATGCTAATGGTATGGAGTTTGGCGATGGCCTTGAGTTTTGATTGAGCTTGTTTGGCTTTGCTGGCTTTGTAGCGAAAACGGTCGACGAATTCTTGCAGATGTTCTTTCTGCGCCATGATTTTTTTGTTGGTATTTTGGATGTAGCCGGCTTGTTCTTCTTTGAAGGCGAGGTATGATTCGACTTCACCGGGGAAAAAGGTGAGGCGGCCGTGGGCGACTTCGAGGGTGGAGGTACAGGTACGTTTGAGGAATTCGCGGTCGTGACTGATGACGAGAATGCTACCGCGGAAAGTTTGCAGGACGTGCTCGAGGAGTAGGAGGGTAGTGAGGTCGAGGTAGTTGGTAGGTTCGTCGAGCAGGAGGAGGTTGGGGTCGGCGAGCAGCATGGCGGTCAGTTTAACGCGCATGCGGTAGCCACCGGACAGGCTGGCGGCGACGGTGGTGAGGAGATCGCGTTTGAGTTGGAAACGGCCGGACATTTTGGCGCACTCCCAGTCGGCTTTGCCGCTGACCCGCATGAGGAAATCGAGGACTGTTTCCGTTGGCGGAAACTCGGCGTGTTGTTCGACGTAGCCTAGGCGGACGCCCGGTAGGTGTTTAATGAGGCCAGCGTCGAGTTCCTCTTGGCCCAGGATCATTTTGAAGAGGGTTGACTTGCCAGCGCCATTGCGACCAATGACGGCGGTCTTTTGTTCGTCGTTTATGACAATGTTGGCGTCCTCAAAAATGACGGTATTACCGTATTTTTTGCTAAGGTCAGTGATTTCTAGAAGGGGACGAATATGCGGCCAATGGTAGCTTAATTGACAAAATTTGGCCAATACCATAGACTTCTGCTATCAATTTTTTTTGCCGTATGTCCCAGGAAAATCTCATCAAGCTCGAATGTACTGTTTGTAAGGAGCCAAACTACCGCTCTCTTAAGAACAAGAAGAAGCTCAAGGAACGCTTGGAAATCAAGAAGTTCTGCCCTACTTGCGGCAAGCACACCATGCACAAAGAAACGAAATAAGAACAAAATCGACCTACTGCAGGTCGATTTTTTCTATTAGGCGTTGGAAAACTTCGGCGCGGCTGCCGTTAGCGTCGATGGTTTGCCAGATATTGGTAAATTTGGGGTGTTTGCTTAGAAAGCTGTAGCCTTCACGACAACGGGCAAAGAATTCTACCGGGAGGCTTTCGAATTTGTCGCCAGCCGCATCACTGGTGCGTTTAAGGGCTATGGCTGGATCGAGATCAAGGCAGAAGATGATATTGGGCAAGTATGGCCCAACAGCAGCCTCGTTAATCTTCCAGATGGCGTCAAAGCCTAGTTCGCGGCCAAAACCTTGCCAGGCGACGCTGGTTAGGAAGCTGCGGTCAGCAATGACAATGCCGCCAGCCTCGAGTACGGGGGCGACGACGGTGCGGAGGGACTGGGCGCGGGCAGCGGCGTAGAGGTAAGCCTCGCAGACTGGGTCCATGGTTTCCGCGAAGGGTGTGCCTTGGACTATTTTGCGGATAGCCTCGGCAATTTCGCTGCCACCAGGCTCGCGGGTCCAGACAACCTGACGATCGGGGAAGCGATCCGTGAGGTAGGCTTGAAGCTGCTTAGACTGGGTGCTTTTGCCGGTACCGACGACACCCTCGAAGACGATGTAATAGCCTTTACTCATAGTGAGTAGAGTTTAGCACGAAAATCAAAAGAAGTGTGGATAAGTGGTCTACATTCAATGTATACATTGAATGTAGACCACTTATCCACAGGTGAGGCGGCCGGCGGCGATTTCGATGGCGTCGGCGAGGCGGAGGTTTTGGCGTTGTTTGGCGGTGAGGATGGCGTGATGTTTGACGTTGACGAGATGAATGGGGATATACCAGACCGGTTCTTCCGAGGTCATCCAGCCTTGTTTGTCGAAACGGGCGAGATTGACTGGCTTGGTGAAGCTGCGGAGGGTTTTGCGACCGTCGTCTAAAAAGTACTCATGAAAGTAGGACATAACGAGCTCGCGGATGGTGCGATAGATCGGCTCACGGTAACGGAGGACGGCATGGTTGGTTTTAGAGATAGCGCCCCAGTGGCCACCAACTTTGAAGACGGCGATGACGTGATCGAAGTCGTCTTTGCTGCTGGTAAGATCGACGATTAGTGGTTGGTGGCCATGGAAACGCAAGGCGGCGGCGGCGAGCATAGCGCCTTCCATGCACTGCGCAGTACCGAAACGGAGGACTTCTTTAGGCGAGAGACAGGTGTCATTGGCGTCGACGAAGTGAAAGGGGAGAGAATTCAAATAATCCTGGATTTTGGCAGGAGTTGAAAGTTTTTGGAGCTGTCGACGATTAGTTGCGGTGAAGTCGGAAAACATATGGTATTATTGTAGCAGATTAATTGGCGGGGTGGATGAGTAGCGGGTTGGCGGGGTAGAGTTTGCTTTCGATGAGCTAAACTACCCAGCTACGCCCCTACCCAGCTACCCAGCTGTAAATAAAATGTATGGCAGGTCTTAAATACGTTATCTTTGGTTCTGGTCTAATGATTTCGGCTACTCAGATGGGTGGTGGAATCTTCTCGATCATCCTTTTTATTGTTGGTTTGGTGCTTTGTTTGGCTGGCTTGTCTAGTAAAGAAAAATAAGTAATATTATGTGCTATACTGTAAATATTATTCATTAGCTATTCGTTTATGCATGAGTGTTCTGCCAGCGGAATGTGTAAGTGCCCACATCATAAGATGGTGCCATTGTGCATCACGTTGATCGGTTTGGCTTTCTTGTTGCATGCTCTTGGTGTGCTTGGTCAGCCATTTGTTGACGTGGCTTGGCCAGTCTTGCTGACCTTGATTGGTTTGCAAAAGTTGTCGAGCAGCATGTGTTCATGTTGCGGCGACAAGAAATAGTTAGTTGAGACATGAAATAAGTGTGAAGAAGTCCCCAGTTTAGGCATTGCCGAGACTGGGGATTTTCTGTTAAGATGACGGCGTGAGATTAGTTCGTAATTGATAATATTATGGAAGAGTTAGAACCTGTAGTCGCTGTGAAAAAAGTAATTTCGCCAGCGATAATTTTGCCAATCATCGCTGTGATCATTGTAGCTGTTATTATTTTTGCTTCTCGAAAAGAGAGCGAAGTGCCAGCTGTGGCAGAAAAAGCAGCCACGACCACGGTGGCTGATAATGATACAAGTGCCAGTGGCCAGGCGGAAGCGGATAATGATGAAGATAATGCCGGTACGGTGCCAGCGCCTACGCCAACACCGGTAGTGAGTACGAAGACTACTCCTACTACCACAACGCAAACTAATACCACTTTTGCAAACGGCACTTATTCGGCGGTTGGCAATTACTATTCACCCGAGGGATCCGAACAGATTAATGTTACCTTGACGCTTAAAGATGGTGTGGTTACGGCTAGCACGGTGACGGCGATGGCGACACAGCGCTATTCGTTAACTATGCAGAACGACTTTATTGCTAATTACAAGACGTTGGTGATTGGTAAGAAGATTACGGATATTAAGCTTGGTAAGGTTTCTGGTGCTTCGTTGACGCCGATTGGTTTTAATGACGCGGTGGCTAAGATTGAAGCCCAGGCAAAGGTTTAATTCTGTGTTTCGTCAGTTGGTGTTTGAGGCGATCGGCACTCATTGGATCGTAGACATTGTTGAAGATCTAGACGGCGGGTTGTTTGAGTCTCTTGAACGAGCTATTCACGAACGAATCGAAGAGTTTGATAAGAATTATTCACGTTTCCGACATGATGGTTGGATTGAGAGATTAGCAACGCAGGCTGGCACTTATGAAGTGCCAGCTGATGCGGGGCCGCTTTTGGCTTTGTATGAGAAGGTTTATCGAGTTACTGAAGGAGCAGTGACGCCGTTGATTGGTCAGGTGCTAGTGGACGCTGGTTATGACGCTGAGTATTCGTTACAGTCGAAGAATGAGCTGATGAGACCGCCGAGATGGGATGAAGTTATAGAGTATAAGTATCCGCTGTTAACGATGAAGAAGCCGGCGGTGTTGGATTTCGGCGCAGCAGGGAAGGGGTATTTGGTCGATTTGATAGCTGAGCTCATTAGTTCTTTTGGCGTAGCTTCGTTTACGGTTGATGCGGGCGGCGACATGCGTCACCAGAGTTCAATCAACGAAGTGCTGAAAGTTGGCTTGGAGCATCCAGAAGATACATCATTGGCGATTGGTGTAGCTGGGTTAGGCAACCGAAGTTTATGTGGTTCGGCTGGGAGTCGGCGAAAGTGGGGAGAGTATCATCACATTATTGATCCGCGAACGCTCACTTCGCCACGTAATATCCTGGCGGTGTGGGTAATGGCGGAGAGTACCATGTTGGCTGACGCTATGACGACCTGCTTATTTTTTATGGAGCCGGAGAAGGTTAGATCAGAGTTTGTTTTTGATTATTTGATTATGTATGCCGATTATTCGGTGAGTAAGTCGGCAGGTTTTTCAGCGGAGTTATTCACTGCTTGAGGAGACTAACATAGTGATTATATTTGATTGTGTTATAATTGCAGTATTAGCCAAAATTCAAAGCTTTAGAATATATGATAACTAATCATAAGGGTCGCCGTTTTACGAGCGGAGTCTTCCTGTTCTCGGCATTGATGGTTTTTACTACGTTCGCCGCCGTGGTCATCATGAGTTCGTCACCATTGCGGAGTTGGATTACGCAGGTGTCATTGCATACGGCGGGTATTAGTGACGTCGCGGCTGACGCCCCGGTAACCGCGGTGAGTTTGGGGTCGGCAAATATTATTGAGTTGATGGGCGAGGTGACGCTTGATGCGACCGGTATTAAGGTGATTACTGCAGGAGATGTTAACAATGATGGTTATGATGATTTCTTGATAGGCTCGAAGACTAATGATGATACTGGCGTGAATGCTGGAGCGGCTTATTTGGTATATGGTCGGGCAGCAGCGTTAACAGCGGGTAGTTTGGGTGGTGGGGCGAATACGGTAGTTGAGTTTACGGGTGAGGCGGCTAATGATTATGCCGGAACAATCGTCGGTCCAGCGGGTGATGTCAATAACGATGGTTATGATGATTTTCTCATTACATCCTATCAGCCAGGACCAGGGGTGGGAAACGGTCAGACTTATTTAATTTACGGTCAGGCGGCTGCTTTTGCCTCTAACGTGAGTTTGGGTGCAGTTGGTATAGTGAAGTTTACTGGCGAGGCATTGAATGATTTTGCGGGGGCGATGGCTAATGCGGTGGGGGACGTGAATAAAGATGGCTACGACGATTTTATGATCGGGGCGACTGGAAATGATGATGTAGCACTGAATGCTGGGGCAGCTTATCTGATTTACGGACAAGCGGCGCCCTTGGTTTCTGCTAGTCTCAGTACAGCGATTGAGTTTGCTGGGGAAGCCGCAGCTGATGCAGCTGGTACGAGCATAGCCGCTGGAGACTTCAATAATGATGGGTATAGCGACATGCTTATTTCCGCGCCTACGTATGCGGCTAATAATTTGGGCCGAACGTATTTATTTTACGGAAAGGCGGCCGCCTTTACTTCGGTTAATTTGAGTACAGCGGATGCGACTTTTACGGGCGAGGTAGCGGAAGATGCGACTGGAGTCAATATTGGATTAGCAGGTGACGTGAATAATGATACCTACCAAGATATCTTGATTGGTTCGACTGGGAATGATGATGCTGGTGCTGGTGCTGGTGCGGTTTATCTTATTTACGGTCAAGCTTCGGCGCTGGCCTCGGCGAGTTTGAGTACAGCTATCGAATTTACAGGAGAGGCGGCCGGCGACGCAGCTGGTAATTCGGTCAGTGGAGCAGGAGACATTAACGGTGATGGTTATAGTGACTTCCTGATAGGTGCGCCACTGAATGATGAAGCTGGGGCGGATGCTGGAGCTGCGTATTTGGTTTACGGTAAGGCAACGACCTTCGTCTCGGCCAGTTTGAACACCTTTGTGGAGTATTCCGGTGAGGCGGCTGGGGATAGGGCTGGTAATAGCGTTAGTAATGGTGGGGATATTAATAATGACGGCTATAATGATGTTTTGATCAGTAGTCGCTTTAACGACGATAACGCGGTGGATGCTGGAGCGACCTATGTAATTTATTATCAGCCGCCATACGTATCCTTGTCGGCTGCGACACAAACATTAGATGAAAGTGCGGCTTCGGGGACGATAACCGCGCAGATCACCAATACTTTCCCGTATACTGTAGCTATTCCGTATACAGTAGCTGGAACCGCGACTGGTGGGGGGACGGACTATACGTTGGGGGCTGGTAGTTTGTCGATTGCGGCTGGAGCTCTTAGTGGAGATATTTCATTTACTATTTTCGATGATCATATTCATGAACTGGATGAGACCATGATAGTGACTTTGGGCCGTCCAAGCTATGGAACGTTGTCCGGGACAACTCTGCAAACTATTACCATTACGGATAATGATAATCCATCGAAAGTAATTAGTAATCCAGCTACCACCACCGCGAAGACGCTAACTGTTTTGACGCCGACGATAGCCACGGAGATTATTGAAGGCGCGACAATGAGAGTGACTTGGAACTATACAGGCGTGATTCCGGCAGTATCGGTGTACATGTCGACGAACGGGGGGACGAGTTGGACAGCGATGCGGACTAATATTGCTAATGAAGGGTCGACGACGTTTGCGGCACCTTTTGTGACGACGAGTCAAGCTTTGGTGAAAGTTGAAGGAACTGATTTGGCAACAGTGTTAGCAACCGGGATCAGCGATCCATTTTATTTGCTGAAGGCGGCCGGTGACGTACCCGTTGAGACAATTGTCATACCGGAGGCTCCGTCTACCTCGGTAAGTGGTGTGACGGAGGCAGAGGCAAGAGTTGCGACTTGGCCAGTAGCCGTGAAAGCAGACACGCTTATTAAGATGCGCGGTGATGGAGATGCAGCAACTACGGCCGATGCGGTAGTCTACTTCCTAGCGGCTGACGGCTATCGTCATGCTTTCCCAAATGAGCGCGTTTACTTCACCTGGTATAGGAATTTTGACAATATTGTTAAGATTTCGGCAGCTGATATGGCTAAAATTGCCTTGGGTAGTAATGTGACGTATAGACCAGGGACTAGGATGGTGAAGTTTACTTCGGGAAATAAGGTTTACGCTGTGGACCGGGGCGGGGTGCTCCGTTGGGTGACGACTGAAGCGGCAGCGCGAGTATTGTATGGTAACGATTGGAATACTAGGATTGATGATATTTCTGATGCCTTGTTCGGTAGTTACAGTTTTGGCCCGATTATCAATGCACAAGTTGACTATAATCCCAATGGATTCACTGACGTGATTAATCCTGGAGATTCGCTGTAATAAAGATAATTTTGACGTTATCCCCACCCGGTCTTTAGGAGGCTGGGTGTGGTTTTTTTTTGTGGTATAATTGATCTACGTTATGAAGTTATTTGCATTACGTAGCTGGTTTAGGGTATTTGCTGCCACGCTGGTTCTCTGCGCCACCATCGGCACAGTTCTTTTGGTTCGTCCGCTGACTGTTAAAGCAGCCGCTTGTGCTATTAGTACGAATACCACCATCGACCAAACGTACATTAATACCAATAGCTGCGCTACTATCAGTATTACTGGTACGCCAACTATCATTTGGTCTGGCACCACGGATTTAATTGGTGACGGAACGGTGACAGTAGCGAGCGGCACCGCGACGTTCAGCGGGGCAGTGGTGCTTGGCAGTACCGACAGTATGATTATTTCAAGCGGGGCGACCGTGACGCATGCAGCGAGTGATTCGGTGGGTGTGAATATTACGGCGACGACTCTCACTGTCGCA
>CAINGB010000044.1 GCA_903848275.1 Candidatus Uhrbacteria bacterium
CAATAACCTCTTAATGAATCTTTCCCAAGTTACAGCAATCGGTTCAAGCGTTGTTGGTGGGCAGCCTGTTGGCAACACACCAACCATCAAGTGGTAGCCGTACATACGAGCAATCTCTTCGCCTAAATCAACCTCAGCTTCAATATCATGGTCGCGCCAAAACGGCACCGTTACTTGCCAAACTTCACTTGTACGATCGACGCCAAATCCCAACTCTACTAAAATCTTTTCCATTCTTTCATCAGCAATCTCTACACCAATTCTCTGCCGCGCCATCGCTGGACGGAATGGGAACACTAACGCTGCATACTCTTTAACTCGCGTATCACAAACTGCGCTTGCCACCACACCACCAGCCGTCTGCAAAATAAGCTCGACTGCTCGCGCCAAGGCTACTGGCAAGGCTTCCGTCGACAAGCCTTTTTCGAACAACAACTGCGCGTCGCTCTGCAAATTCAAAGCCCGCGCCGTCCGCCTAATCGCCGTGCCATCAAAGGTCGATGCCGAAAGCACAATCGTTTTCGTCACCGCAGTCGTGCCAGTTTCATCGCCGCCCATAATCCCAGCAATGTCGAGCGGTTTCACGGCATCCGCTAGTACGATATGACCAGACAGATCATATTCCTTGCCATTCAAAGCCTTTATCTTCTCTCCTGCCTTACCAGCTCGCACAATAATCTCACTCCCCTCAATTTTCTTGTAATCAAAAGCGTGGAGTGGCTGAGCGCATTCGAGCAAAACGTAATTAGTCACGTCGACAATATTATTTATCGGCCGCACGCCTGCTAACAACAAACGCTTCTGCAACCACCATGGCGACTCGGCCACCGTCACGTCATCAATCACTACCGCCATCTGCCTGGCGCAGCGCGCCGTGTCCTCAATCTTCACGGTGAACGGAATACTCGTTCCAGGCACAATCGTCGCCGGCTTCTTATCAACAAACGCCCCGCCAACAGCTACCGCCGCTTCACGCGCCAAACCAACAATACCCATCACGTCTGGCCGGTTAGTCGTCACCTCAATATCGAACACCGTATCCTCAAGTTCCAAAGCGACGGCCAAGTTCGTACCAGCCGCTGCTTGCAAAAAACTCAAATCCCAAATCCCCTTCTCACCTTTTTCTAAATCTGGGAAACCAACTTCACCTGCTCCACAAATCATGCCAATGCTCTTCACGCCACGAATCTCACTTTCACCGAGCGTAATATAATCGCCTTCGCCATGCCATCGCACCCGGCTACCAGGCATCGCTACACACACTTTCATGCCAGTCACCACGTTGACGCCACCGCAAACGATTTCCACCGTCTCAACGCCAATATTCGTCGTCACCAAACGCAACTTATCCGCGTTCGGATGTGGCCGCACTTCATTCACCAAACCAACTACAATCTTATCAAAGCGCCCCGCCACATCGTCAATCTTCTCGACCGACATTGAGCGCAAACTCAATTCCCGCGCAAAATCTGCCGTCGGCAAATCCGTCTTACAATACTCCTTCAACCAGTTATAGCTCGCAAGATTATTCATAATATATTCTAGAACTGACGGATGAAGCGCAAATCATTCTTATACAAGATTCTGATATCATCAATATTCAAACCTGCTCGCATCATCATCGTCCGTTCAACTCCCCAGCCAAAAGCAAAGCCCGAGTACTCATCCGGATCCAAGCCTCCCGCCTTAATCACATTCGGGTGCACCATGCCGGCACCGCCCAACTCTAACCAACCTTCCTTACACAATTTACATTTCACCTCATCGACCTTACCGGTACCACCACACACGCTACACGAAATGTCGAGTTCAAAACTCGGTTCCGTAAAACGGAAATGGTATGGGCGCAAACGCGTCACTCGGTCCGGTCCAAAATAACTCTTAGCAAAATAATCACACACGCCCTTCAATTCCGTGACACTTGCCTTTTTATCAATAACTAAACCCTCAAACTGATGAAACATTGGTAAATGACGCACGTCAGCCTGCCGTCTAAAACACTTACCAATACTAATCATCCGAATCGGAAATACCCCCTTCTCCATTTCTCGCACCTGACCATTACTAGTGTGTGGTGTCAACAACATCTTCCCCTTAGCACCTGTCTTCACTTCGCCATTTTCTCCTCGCACAAAAAACGTTTCCCAATCATCACGCGCCGGATGATCGCTCGGCATGTTCATGGCCTCAAAAGCATAGTAATCCCAATCCACTTCCGGATGACGCGACCGGACAAAACCCAAATGAGCAAAAATATTGGTAATATCTTCAATCGCTTGCGTAGTCAAATGAGCATGTCCAACTTCTGGCGCAATTCCCGGCAATGTCACGTCGAGCCATTCACTCTCATTCTTAGCCGACGCCGCTGCCACACTCAATCTACTCTCAGCCTCCATAAACGCCTTTTCAATCCCCGTCTTCACCTCATTCGCCACCGCACCAATAACTTTCTTTTCTTCAATCGACAAAGCAGCCAAGCCCTTCAGCAATTCGGCCAACTTGCCCTTACGCCCCAATATCTCAATCCTCGCTACTTCAAGATCCGCCATCGTGTCTACAGCCGACAACTTCGCCTGTGCCTCCGCTAATAATTGTCTTAATTCATTTTCCATATAAAATCATTAGTGAGCCAGAAATCTTATAGCATGGTGGGTGGGTCAGCCGAGACGAGTGGTCGTCCTGCCCCGCAGCGATGGCCGACCCGAGAAACA
>CAINGB010000045.1 GCA_903848275.1 Candidatus Uhrbacteria bacterium
AGCTAAAAGTCAATCTTAAATGACATAAAAATACTGTGTTTATTCTGTTATTATTGAGTAAAATTAACTTTATAATTCGTTTGTCAATGAGCTTTGACACAATTATAAGAAGATGGTACAGTATAGTTATATGGCCCAAGAGATAGCTCGAGCATTGCAAAAGATAGGTTTCAGCCCGAATGAAGCGGGGGTTTATGTCGCATTGTTGGAACTCGGCAAAGGGACGGTGGCTAAGATTGCCGAGAGAGCCAAGATTAACCGGACTACCGGCTATAATGTGCTCAGTAATTTGGTACAACGTGGCTTAGTCCGTAGTTTAGGACAAGGCGCGCGGCAAAATTACGTAGCCGAATCGCCAGATAGGCTGACGGCTTACATGAAAAGTGAGGCGGAGAATTTGGTTAAGAATTTAACGGCGGCGAGTAGTTTAGTGCCGGAATTGAAGTCGATCCATAATGTTGGTGTACGTCCAAAGGTAATGTTTTATGAGGGTAAGGAGGGTTTAGAGCAGGTTTATGAAGACACGTTGACGTCGCATGAGACGATTAGGGCTTACGCGTCGGTAGACATAATGCACAAAACGTTACCTGATTACTTTCCGGAATATTATAAGCGGCGAGCTAAGGAAGGGATTGGGATTAGGGTAATTATTCCGGCTTCGGAGATTGGGAAACAGCGAGCCGACGTCGACAAGTTAGAGTTGCGAGAAACGGCGCTGGTACCGCTTGATAAATATTCGTTCTCGCCGGAGATAAATATTTATGATAATAAGGTAATGATAGCTTCGTGGAATGAGCAACTCGGCATCATAATTGAAAGTGCAGAGATTGCGGAGGCGATGAAGAAGGCGTTTGAGCTGGCTTGGGTGGAGGCGAAGAGATTGGATGCCGAGTTAAGAAAATAACCAACTATTTTATGCGCTTTGGGGCTCATGTGAGTGCGGCGGGAGGGTTGTGGAAGGCGGGGGAGAGAGGGGCGGAGTTGGGCTGCGAGGTGATACAGATATTCAGCCGGAGCCCGCAGGCGTTTGCGGCTAAGGAGATAACGGAGGAGGAGGCTGAGATGTTTAAAAAGGCGATGAAGGAGAATGGGATTAAGGACGTGTATATTCACGCGCCGTATATTGT
This sequence comes from Candidatus Uhrbacteria bacterium, assembly GCA_903848275.1. GTDB lineage: Bacteria > Patescibacteriota > Patescibacteriia > UBA9934 > UBA9934 > UBA11707. The sequence continues at coordinate 1,128 of CAINGB010000045.1, forward strand.
GAATTTGGCGAGTGCCAAGAATACGACGAGGTTTGGGAGTGTGAAGATCTTAAGAGAAGAGCTGGAAAGAGGCTCGCAATTGGGGGCGAAGGCGATTATGTTTCACCCAGGGAGTGCTAAAGAAGTTGGTGAGGCGGAGGGGAGAGAGTTGGTGATTAAAGGATTAGACCGAATTATGGATGGGTACACTGGCAGTTGTCAGTTGTTGATTGAGATTAGTGCAGGAGCGGGGGCGGTGATGGGTGATAGTTTTGAGGAGATAGCGGCGTTTATTGAGGGTGCCAAGCGGGGCAAGGAGATTGGCGTGTGTTTTGACACGCAACATGCTTTTGCTAGTGGTTATGATTTGCGGACCAAGGCTGACGTCGACAAGACTTTTAAGGATTTTGATAAGATAATTGGGCTCGACAAGCTAGTAGCGAGTCACTGTAATGACTCTAAAATCGAGTTTGCTGGCCATAAAGACAGGCATCAACATTTGGGACATGGGTTTATTGGAGCGGATGCTTTCAAATATCTGGTCGAGCATCCAAAGTTAAAGCATATCGATTTGATTCTCGAAACGCCGTTTGATGATGAGGATGAACCGGGGAATCGGGAGGAGGACATGAGGTTGTTGAAGAAGTTTCGGGGCGTATGATCCTGACTGTACATGTTAAACCGAATGCCAAGGAGACGAAGGTCACCGGTTGGCTCGATTCGGGCACGGTGGTGATAGCCATTCATGCGCCAGCCACGGAGGGGAAGGCTAATGAGGAGTTGGTGACGTTTGTGGCGAAGAGTCTCAAAATGGCAAAGATGTTTGTGATATTAAAAAGGGGACACTCGAGTAAGGTAAAACATTTAGAGTTACCGGATGGGACTTCTTTGAAAACGTTGGGGCAGTGATTTTGTATACGTTGAGCGTATACGCTCAACGTATACAGCTATGGCAAATCCACACCTCCAGATGTGAAAGGGTGACAACGAAGAATGCGCCAAGAGCCTTTGAGAATGCCTTTAACGAGACCATCGTGCATGATGGAGAGGCGACAGTACTCGGAACAGGAAGGATAGAAAGGACAGAAACCGTAAGGGTAGAGGCCTTTAAGCGGCCCGTGATCAAACGACAGGGTTTTTTGGTAGAGGAGGATTGGGGCTGTGGCTAGCAGTAAGTAACCCTGCCTTGCGGAGCGTGCGAAGGAGACCAGCTTCTTTTTGCGCATAGTCGAGTGTTAAGGCGGGCTTGGCCGTGAGGAAGAGAACGTCGTAACCAGTGGTGATACCAGGAATACGCAAGCGGATGATTTCGCGGTACTGGCGGCGAATGCGGTTGCGGACGACGGCGCTTTTACTGACCTTCTTGCCAACGACCACGCTAAAGCGAGAGATGGTCAGGCCGTTGGGGGTCATTTTAATACCGCACGCCGAATCAAAGGCGCCCTTTTTGCTTTTCAGCACCCGGGCGACATCCTTTTCGTGGCGTAATCGATAAACGAGAGGGAACATACGAAGAGTATAGCTGATGCGGCTTAAAACATAAATCCGAGCCTTTGACAGCCCGGAATGTATGTTTAGCGTGGGCGGGCAGCAACGACTAGGCGTTTGCGACCCTTAGCACGGCGTCGTTTGAGCGTTGCACGACCATCTTTGGTCAACATGCGCTTACGGAAACCATGCACGCGAGCTCGCGTCTTCTTCTTCGGTTGGTAAGTTCGCTTTGGCATAACGGTGTAATGGGAACAGTCTAAATTGGCCTATTTTGAGCTTGTCACTGCGTCGACTTCTTCGCCTTAGCACGAACTAAGTCTCCAAAGCTCTCCTTGCTCCGCACTCAAACTAGTCGCAATTAAGCCAGTTCCTTAAAATGATTCTAAAAGTCCTGGAGAGTATAGTTAAAACGGGGATAATTGTCAAAGCCGGGGCTCTAATGCCGCAATTTAGGAAGGTGCAAGACCCTGAATTGTGGATAACTCCACACTTTATCCACAGTTTTGGCTAAGTTATCCACAAATCTATCCCCTGTAAGGTCACAGACTGGCCGGTTGAAGCCTGTGGATATGTAGGCTATTATGTCGACAGTCGAGATAGGTGTCCTGGTTTATGGGCACTAATAATGGTGAGAGCCGAGGCCTTATGAATACTCACGAGCTCTGGCAAGCAGTACTAGGCGAAGTTGAGCTCAAACTCAGCCGGGCTAATTTTACTACTTGGTTCCGTGACACCTTTATTAGTGAGTACCATAACGGTCAGGTGATTATTGGCGTGCCAAATAATTTTACTTTGACGTGGCTCGAGAAAAAGTATCATCGTGAAATTTTGGAGTCGCTGCAGAATGTGACGCAGGAGCCGGTGAGGACATTAACCTACCATATTGAAACCAAGGCCAAACCAGCAGCAGCAGTTGTTTTGAAAGAGGCGCCAGTGCTCGTAGTGCAGCAACCACCACGCCAACAAGAAGATTACGGTTTTATCCAAACTGACAGTGGCGCGAGTGCTAAGACAGATACGCCAACCAGCAATATCGCGATTAATGCTAATTATACTTTTAGCAATTTCGTCGTCGGCAAGCAGAATGAGTTGGCGCATGCCGCAGCTCAGGCAGTGGCCGCGCAACCAGGTGGCACATACAATCCACTGTTCATTTATGGTGGTGTCGGCCTTGGTAAAACGCATTTACTGCACGCTATTGCGAACGAGATGCGTCGCCAAAACCCTAACTGTCGTATTCTCTACGTAACTTGTGAGCATTTCACGAATGATTTTATTCATTCAGTGCGTTTAGGTAAGGGAAAGGAGTTTAAGGACCGCTATCGCAATGTCGATTTGTTCTTGGTTGACGATATTCAGTTCATTTCGGGGAAAGATGCTACGCAAGAAGAGTTCTTCCATACTTTCAATGCGTTACACCAGGATAACCGACAGATTGTTATCACTTCTGACCGGGCGCCAAAGGCCATTCAACCGCTTGAGAAGCGCCTGCAGTCACGGTTGGAGTGGGGCATGTTGGTCGACATTGGGACGCCTGACTTAGAAACTAGAATTGCGATTCTGCAAAAGAAGTGTTTAGAGAAGGGGGTATTGCTTGATCGCGACATTCTGCACTACGTCGCCAGCGTCATTTACTCCAACATTCGTGAGCTAGAAGGCGCGTTAACGAAAATAATCGCCTTTCACCAATTCAAAAACTTGGTGCCGTCGCTGGAAAGCGTCAAACCAATACTCGCCAGCTTTGAGAGTGAAAACGCGAAAAAAACCGTAACCGCTCGACAGTTGATAAGTGTGGTGGCTGAGTACTTTGACCTCCAGACTGATGATTTGCTGGGCAAGAGTAGAGAAAAGCGCCTGGCCTTCCCACGGCAGATCATCATGTACTTACTGCGTGAGGAGATGAAGAACTCCTATCCAGCGATTGGTAACGAGCTGGGGGGACGCGACCACACCACAGCGATGCACGCTTACACCAAGATTTCTGAGATGCTGAGTCATGACGACAAGCTACAGAAGGACCTAGAGCTACTAAAACAGCGTCTCTATAGTGCATAATGGACTTTTCCCCCAGCTATACCGCGACTATCCACTAACTGTCCCCAAGGGCTACTGTGGATAGAATGGGGGATAACCCAGTGCACAAGTCTGTGGATAGGAGAGAGGATAAAGGGGTGATAAGATAGAATGGAGAAGTTTCACAAAGATGTGCACATGATCGTCACACTGGAAGTCGCGTGTTATCCACATTGAGAAGTGAGAAACGAGCCTGTGAAACTTATGGATTGGGAGTTATCCCTGTTATCCACTGCCTTATAGAGTGGGTTACTATCTAAGATAAAAATTTAAGCACTCACATGAAGTTATCTTGTACGAGAGAAAATCTGCATCAGGGATTAGCCATTACTAGTCACATTGGCAGTAAGAGTGTGAACTTGCCAATATTGCAGAATGTTCTACTGAAGGCTGATGCTGGTGGCTTACATTTAACGTCGACGAATTTAGAGTTGGCGGTATCATGCTTAGTACGCGGAAAAGTTGATCAGACTGGTGAATATACAGTACCAGGTAAACTTTTTTACGATTATGTGAACTTGTTGCCGAATGACCGGATTGATTTAGATTTGCTCGATCACGCGTTGGCGGTACAGTGTGGGACATCGAAGACTAAGATAAATGGAATTGCGGCTAATGAGTACCCGTTGATTCCAGCGGTAACGGGTGGCGTTATTTTTGGCGTAAATGCAGCGGGCTTTGATGCGGCCCTGGGGCAAACGTTATTTTCGGTGGCCATGAATGAGGCCAGACCGGAGTTAACTGGTGTGTACATGGTGTTTAGCGTGATTGAGGGGACGCCGGTGGTGACCATGGCGGCGACGGATAGCTATCGCTTGGGCGAGAAGGTGGTGCCGATTGTGGCGGGGCCAGATGACGAGAAGAAGGTGATTGTGCCGCAACGGACGTTGATTGAGGTGAGGCGCATTATTAGCGTCTTCCGTGATAGTGTGGATGCACCAGAAACAATTGAAATTGAATTGACGGAGAACCAGATTGCTTTCCGTTTTGGTAACGTGGAGCTGACGAGCCGCACACTTGAGGGCAAATACCCGGATTATCGACAGATTATCCCCAAGACGGCGAATACAGAAGTAATTGTGAAAAGGGCCGACTTGGCGCAGGCGGTGAAACGGACGAGCTTGTTTAGCAAGGCTGGCTTGTTTGATGTGCGCTTAGAGGTGAACGTAGAGACTAAGATGTTGCAGCTTTCGGCGACCGATGCAGGACGTGGTGAGAATAGTGTAGCGATTGAGGCTGAGATCTCGGGCCCAGTTAATAACATTGTGTTGAACTACCGTTATTTACTGGATGGTTTGAATGCGATTGGGACGGAAAAGGTAGCTGTACGTATGATTGATGGCGCCGCACCGTGTGTACTCATGCCGGTGGAAGCGCCGGAGGAGAAGTACTTGTATATTATTATGCCGATAAGGCAGTAACTGGGGATATGTGTGGAAAGTGGGGATAAGATTGGAGTTGTACACAGGTTATTAAATAGGCAGATAAACGGTTGGTGATTCAATTCGCCAACCGTTTTATCCACAGAATAATTAGTCAGATAAAATATTTGGTGTAAGATTGTTTTGTATGAATGAACGAAACATTGCTTTCATTGATGGCCAAAATCTTTACATGGGTACCATGACTAATGGTAATTCTTGGAAAATTGATTTAGGTAAATTTAGAGTTTACTTACAATATAAATATTCCGTAGATAAGGCGTATTACTTTTTGGGTTATGTGAACGAGGCATACCAAGATCTCTATAGCGAGATACAAGAAGCTGGTTTCGTTTTAATTTTCAAACAGTATAATGCTGCTATGTTGGGGAAAAAGAAAGGTAATGTCGATACTGATATCGTTTTTCATGTGATGAAGAAGCTTTATAAAAATGAAGATTTCGATAGGATTGTTTTAGTTTCCGGAGACGGTGATTATAAGATTTTGGTTGATTTTTTAATTGAAGAAAATAAATTAAAGAAAATTCTTTTCCCTAATCGTTGTTTTGCCTCATCTTTGTATAAGAAACTAGGTTCAGAGCTGTTTGATAGTCTGGATAGCCCAGAAGTAAAAAATAAAATACAAAAAGAAAAGGGCTCCTTAGGTATTTAGCCGTTCGGATCCCTTTTCGTATTGATATTGGAATTGTGCCAAGTTTTTGTCTATTTGTCAACCATCGATGGTGGATAAGAAAGTATTAGGGCGTTATTATTGGTGGTTCAGTGATAGGAGGGGCGAGGGTGAGGGGGGTGGGGAGAACGGAAGCGTCCTGGAGGAGGACGTTGATGGCAGGGGAGTCCGAGGTAGTGCCGTCGGAGTAGACGGCCACGGCGACGAGGGAGTACTGGGCGGAAGAGGGAAGGTTCCAGACTAGGCTAGCGATGCTAGAAGGGGCTAGGAGCTCGCCCACGGTGGAGACGGCGCCAGTCCAGAGGTTCGTGGCGGTGACGTGGAGGGAAGCGACGGTACTGGCGTCGGGGGTTTCGATGGAGATGGTGTAGGTTGGGTTGGTTTTGATGATTACTTGATTCGGGAAGGGGTTGGTGATAGCCGGGCCGCGGTTGGCGCTGCCAGCTTCCGTCACGTTAATATTGGTGGTGGCACTGGCCTGGTTGTCGACGTCGTCAAAGACTGTGGCAGTTAAAAGATGATTACCGATAGTGACCCAGCTCGGGAGAGTGACTGAGCTGCTACTCATGCTGCTTGAGCTACCGACATAGCTGCCGTCGATTAAGAATTCTACGCGATTGAAGTTACGTTTTAACTCGACGGAGTATTGCAGGGAGAGATTGCGGCCGACGCTGTCATTATCGTGAGGTTGGATTAGGCTGATGACGGGCGTGTTGTGGACGGTGTGCACATCGTCATTCTCAGTTGGGACGGTACAGCTGGTATAGGCGACCTCACCTTCTTTGAGGTTGGTGTTGTGTTTGAGAATCCAAGCCTGGATGCCGCTTTCCCAAGGGGTGTAATAAGGATCTGCGGTTGGGTTGGCAGGTACTGAACCGGTTGGGTTATTTTTGTCCACGTACTGCAGGATAGTGTGGTATTCGCCGCAAGTGAGTTCTTGGCGGTAACGAGCTGGAGTGAGTGGGGTGGCTAATTTGCCGGAAGCGGTGTCGATGGTGACGGTGGTGCTTGGCATGACGCCGTCGAGGACTGGTTTGCCGGTGGTAGGAATATTAGCAGCTGGGAAAGTTTCGATTGGTGAATTGGCCAGAGCAGCGCGCATGAAGGTGTTCCAGATTGGGGCGGCGACAACAGAACCATCAGCACCACGGCTCATTTGGGTGCCGTCCGTGTTGCCGACCCAGACGCCAGCGGCAAGGGAAGGAGTATAGCCGAGTGTCCAAGCGTCGTTGAAGTCGTTCGTGGTACCGGTTTTGGCAGCCACGGGGCGAGCACCGAGTTGGAGGTAGTTGCTGGCGCCGAAGACGTAGCTGCGAGCGGCGTTGTCCGAGAGGACATTGCTTAAAGTTGCAGTAATGTTGGAGTCGACTACTTGAGTGCCGACGTGTTCTTCTGGTTTCCATTCCTGTAAGGTGTTGCCTTTATTGTCGACAACTTTGAGGACACCGACGACGTCGTGGTGGAGGCCATTGTCGGCGAAAGTAGCGTAGGCGTTGGTGTGGTCAATGAGTTTGACCTCGGCGCCGCCAAGGACGATAGCGAGGCCGAATTGGCTGCGATCAGTAAAGGTGGAGTAGCCGAGTTTCTCGGCGAAGTTAAGAGCGTAATCGACGCCAGTTAAGTAAAGAAGTTTAACGGCGGGGACGTTAAGTGAGCCTTGGAGGGCTTTACGAAGAGTAACAGGGCCGTTTTCATCGAGGTGATAATTTTTTGGGCTATAGTTACCAGTAGCGGTAGGGAAGTTGGTGTCGACGTCCCAGAGAATGGTATTAGGAGTATAGCCCTTCTCGAAAGCGGCAGCGTAAACGATGGGTTTAATACTGGAGCCTGGCTGAAGGGGGCGGGTGGTGATGTTGACTTGGCCGTCGATAACATCGTTTTTATAGTCGACACTGCCGACCATGGCGAGGATTTGGCCGGTTTTTGGGTCGATAGCGGTGAGGCCGGAGTTATTGAAACCATAACGAGTGCCGAGAGCGGTGACACCGTCGGTGACGGCCTTTTCGGCCGCTAGTTGCTTGTCATAGTCGAGGGTGGTGGTGACGGTTAAGCCGCCTTGGTCGACGTCGTGAGCAGAATAGGTTTCTTCGAGGAGCTGCTTAACCCAAAAGACAAAGTGGGGAGCGGTGATGCCGTTGCTGAAGTCGACGGCGACTGGCGAATCTGTAGCTATGGCCGCGTCAGCGTCGGCCTGTGAGATGTAGCCTAAAGTGACCATACGACCAAGAATCCAATCGCGACGATCTTTAAGTTGGTCCGGATTGTTGAGATAGCGAGTAGGGGCTTGAGGTAAGCCGGCCAAGGTGGCAGATTCGGCGAGGGTTAAGTCTGTGACATGTTTGTGAAAGTAGGCTTGGCTGGCGGTTTCGACGCCGTAGATGGTGCCACCGTAAGGGATTTCGTTTAAGTACATTTGGAGGATTTGGTCTTTGGTGAAGTTGCGGTCGAGAGCGAGGGAGAGAATAATTTCTTTGAACTTGCGGGTGATAGTAGCTTCATTGGTGAGGATAGCGTTTTTTACGAGCTGTTGGGTGATAGTTGAACCGCCGCCACGATTGCCATGGAAAATAATGGCGCGCAAGATACCTTTGATGCTGATGCCGTGGTTAGTGTAGAAATTTTCGTCTTCCGCGCTAATGGCGGCGTGCTGCAAATCGAGCGGGATTTGGTCTAAAGTGACGAGAGTGCGCTTTTCGTCGCCAGCAATTTCGTAAAGGAGGTGAGTGCCGGTGCGGTCGTAGATTTTGGTGGAAAGTGAGACGTCGCGAGTGAGAAGAGTGTTAGGATCAGGGAGATCTTTGGAAAACCAGGCGTAGGCGCCTAAGAAAAGGATGGCAAATAAGAGAAAACAGGCGATTAAGGCCAGGGCAATGTTTTTGGCCCAGGTCTTTTTGTCGGCCTTGGCAAAGAAGGGTGAAACGTAGTGACGCCAGGCTCGGGCGAGGGGTGATTTGCCGAGTTTGTTTTGATAATTTGAGTAGGATTTCATATTGGTTTGAGTATACGGGAAACGGCTGAAAAGTGCAACTGAAACAGGCCTATAATTTGGCTAAGGTTAGCAAAGTCAAGTACCCTTTTGCTGGACAGATTTGCCCAAAACTGGTATAGTGTTATTAACATCTCGATGGTTTTCGAGGTGATTTTATTTCCCCTTATGACTAACTTCTCCTTCGCTAAGTTGCGCAAGCTGATCAAGAAGTCGCCCGCCGAGTTCACCATGTTGGTGCTCATGACGGTTGTCCTTGGTTATGGTTTGTTGCCAGCTGCGGTTATGGCTGACGAGAAGCCAGGGGACACCTCCTATACTACCCTCCAGATTGCGGCTATGACCAACGTACTTAAGCCATATGGTGCTTTGCCTAAGGCTGATGAACGTGGTCCTAGTTACACGATTACTGTGCCGGCCACTGCTTATAACAGTGAGGTTGGTCAGTGTGATGATACCCCGTTTATTACGGCTTCTGGTACGCACGTGCGTCCTGGTGTGATTGCGGCTAACTTCTTGCCGATTGGTACCAAGATCAAGATTCCGAAGTATTATGGTAACCAGATCTTCGTCGTCGAAGACCGTATGAACGCTCGTTATAACAAGCGTATCGACATTTGGATGACCAAGCATAGCGACGCGATTGCTTGGGGTATGAAGAATGTGGAGATTGAGGTTTACAAGAAATAAGTGACAACAGCGTCGACGTTTTTGCTGCGTCGCCAAGTCGTCAACCGTAACGGCCGTCTCACCTCGTATGACTCGGGCGCCGTCACAGGGCCGACTTGCTCCTCGCGCAAACGTCAGACACTGTTGTCACTGCCAGAGCCGGCCTGAAAGGGTCGGCTTTTGGTTTGGTAATAGCTTGCTTGGGAGGGTGTTAAGTTGTAAGCTAGTGGTATATGAAGAAATTATTGAGCTTGGGAGGCGTGGTGGCGGTGGGGTGCCTGATGTTGGGAGTTGGTTGTAAGCCAATTTCGCAAGTGGCGACGATTGATGATGTGGCTAATTCTGGTGTTAGCGTCGATAAGCCGACTACGGTAGTTACTGGGAGTTGGTATTTGAATTTTGATTTACCGAAGGATTGGGTGATGGTGGCTCCATATAATGAGGCGGTGCCGAACGACATTACGAAAGTGCCAGTGACTAGTGACATGACGGATGTAGTGGTGCAGAGCACCAATAAGATTGTGGCGTTGACTGGTTCGTCAGATTTAGAGAAGGATACTTTTGTGACGGATGACTACAGTTATATTCGTACTTTCCGCTTGGATAAGCACTCAGTCATTCCAGCTGAGGCGACGGATATTGGTAATGGTTTCTTTAAGTTGGAAAAGGGAGTGAACGTAACTTATTATTTGAAGGGTAAAGGGAGCAATTATAAGTTTATTGTTTACTGGGATAATGCTGATTTGAAGGTGATAGAGAAGGTTGTTACATCAGCGAAAGAAGTGACCGCACTAGCTCAGTAGCTTAAAGCCCCCTCCTTACTCCCCCATACCTGGGGGAGAGCAATAAAAAATTCAACCTCGAGGCGAGGTTGAATTTTTTGGAGGCCGCGGCCAGGTTCGAACCGGCGCATAGCGGTTTTGCAGACCGCCGCGTTAACCACTTCGCCACGCGGCCAGGATTGGTGTCGACGACAGGGACAGTAACAAAAAACTAGAGATTGGGCAATATTGAGGAGAGGCCAGCTCAGCTGGCTTGTCAGTTTGCGGCCAAAGCTGAGCTTTGGCTTGGCTGCGTTAGGCTTCAAAGAGGATGCGGATGACTTGGGTAAGTTCCATGGAAGCGAGATTCTTGGGGACGAGGGTTTTAATCCGCTTCTCGAGCTCTGGCGAGAAAGTGGCAAGAAGCTCGTTTTTGTTGGCTTCGGGGACGCAAAGGATAATGTCGACGATAGCTTCGTCGGCAACTACGCGTTTGAGCTCAAGGCTGAGCAGACGATAGAGTTCATTTCGGCGAATTTGTTTGGCGTGATCTAGGTCGCCAGAAGATGCGAGATCCGTGTCTGCAACTGGTTCGTCAGTCTCAACTATTGAGAGAGGCTCGATTTCGCGGTCGACCAAGGTGAAAAACTTAGCTAACTCGTTGTTAGTGAGAACGAGTAGGGTTTTCTCAGGAAAAGCGCCGTAGTGGTCAGAAAGCATCATATGTATACATTCTACAAGTAATTGATAAAATTTGCTATACTGTAGTCATGTTCTTACATCGTTTAGGAAAAGTACGAGCGCCAGAATTTCCAGCAGGGTTGGTGTGGTTGAATGGGAATAAGATGTCGCTCAAAAAATTAGCAGGAAAGCCCGTGTTGGTGGATTTTTGGACGTACTCATGTGTTAATTGTTTACGAACGGTGCCGCACTTACAGAAGTTATATGAGCGGTATCACGATTTGGGTTTAGAAATAATTGGCGTGCATACGCCGGAATTCGCTTTTGAACACGATGAGGAGAATGTTAAGCGAGCGATCAAAGAGATAGGGATAACTTATTCGGTTGTCTTGGATAATGATTATGATATTTGGCATTTGTACGCTAATAATTCGTGGCCACATTGCTTTTTGATTGGGCCAGATGGGGTGATTGTGTATGATCACGTGGGAGAGGGAAATTATGCGGAAACGGAAAAGGCGGTGCAAGAAGCATTGATTGCGGCTGGAGTTACGGCGTCGTTGCCGGCGGTTAGCGACGATGAAAACGGTGAAGGAGGGATATGTTATAGGACGACGCCAGAATTGTATTTGGGATATTTGCGGGGCAAGTATGGTAATAAAGAAGATTTTTTGCCGGATGCGCCAGAAGCTTTTACGGATCATGGGATAACTCTGGAGGATACGCCATATTTGCATGGACACTGGCAGGTTTGTGGGGAGTATGTGATGCACGCTAAAGAGCTGGCAGTAGCGAGTGAGTATTTGGCTTTGAAATATAGCGCGTTTGGAGTCAATTTAGTGCTGGCGACTGACGAAGACGTGTCGATAGCTATCGAGCTTGATGGTTTGCCGCTGCCTGACGATATGTTAGGAAGTGATGTTAAACGGGCTAAAGATGGGGCGTCGGTGATTAAGGTGAAGGAGGCGAGAATGTATAATTTGGTGAAGGCTAGTGTTTATCACCAGGGGACGTTGAAGATTTTGACGAAAGACGAAGGAATCAAATTTTATGCCTTCACCTTTGATGGTTGCGGATAAAACTTCCTCATTTGGCCTATTTTGGGTTTGTCACGGCGTCGACTTCCTCATCTTAGCACTAACTAAGCCTCAGAAGCTCTCCTTGTTCCGCACCCAAACTAGTCGCAAATGAGAAAGTTTTATTGCAGATAAGGACTATTTTCGCTACACTGGGGGCAGTATGATGGGATTAGGGGCGGCTCAAAGAATATATTTTGATCATGCGGCCGCCACGCCGCTTGATTTGCGAGTGAGTAAAGTTATGGCGCCGTATGCCAGTGTCGAGTTTGGCAATCCGTCGAGTGTTCATACTGAGGGAAGAAAGGCGAAAAAGGCTATTGAAGAAGCGAGAAAGCAAGTTGCGGAGGTGCTGAATGTGAGTGCAGAAGAGATTGTTTTTACTTCGGGGGCGACGGAGTCGATCAACTTGTGTTACAGAGGTTTGATTGAGGCAGCACCGCAAGATAAGCGACATGTGGTGACGTTGGCGACGGAACACATGGCGACGCTACGGGTTTTGCAGGATTTGGGTTGTGAAGTAACTTTTTTGCCGGTGGATAAGGATGGTTTGGTGAGTGCGGACGCGGTGAGAGAGGCGATTAGACCGGATACGGTGTTGGTCACTATGATGTATGTGAATAACGAGATTGGCACGATTTTGCCGATTACGGAGGTAGGCAACATGATTGCGAAGATGAAGAGAACAAAGAAAGAGATTTACCCGATTTTTTACACGGATGCGGTGCAGGCAGTCAATAGTTTGTCACTCGATGTGAAGAAGCTTCATGTCGATGCGCTGTGTCTTTCCGGGAGTAAGATGTATGGGCCGAAGGGAAGTGGGTTGTTGTATATGAAAAAAGGAACGCCGATGAAAGCGCGAATAATGGGTGGGACGCAAGAACATGGAATGAGGGCGGGAACTGAAAATGTCAGCGCGATCGTGGGGTTGGCGACGGCCTTGAAGATGGCGCAAACCGAACACGAGGATTACGAACGCAGATTGAGGCCGTTGCAAGAGATGTTGTTTGATGGGATTTTGACCAAAATACCGGGCTCGACAGTTAATGGTCATCGAACACAGCGAGTGTGCAATAATGTGAATGTGAGTTTGCCAAAGGTCGACGGCGAGGCGGTCGTCATGTATCTTGATAGCGTAGGAATAGCAGCAAGTACGGCTTCCTCCTGTACCTCGAGTGCTGGAGCAAGCCATGTGATTAAAGCGTTAGGAAAAAGCGTATCTGAGGCTGAGAGTAGTGTACGATTGACGTTAGGACGGAGCACGACCAAGCAACAAGTAAAAAAAGTAATTCAAGAACTAGTGCGGATTGTCGCGCTACTCAAAATTTCTTAATATGAAGTTACGGATAGTAGTTGACCCAGACTTGTGTATTGGCGCGGCCAGTTGTGTGACCATTGCGCCGGAAACTTTCCAGATGAACATGGAGAATAAGGCAGAGGTGATTGATCACGGAATAGCTGATGGCGGCCCGAGTTATGAACGGGTGTTAGAGGTGAATGAGGAAGAAAAAGACACGATTATTTTGGGTGCGCAGTCTTGTCCGACGTTGGCGATTACGATTTTTGATGAAAGTGGTTTGCAGTTGTACCCGACGATTTAATCTGATGGTTTATCGCTCTTACAAGCCAAGGCTCGGGGTGCGAAAGTTCGTCGGGTCCTGCCGCTTGGCCACCCTCCTGGGTGCTCACTAGACGTTCCGCGCCCAGCAGGGGACCTGGCTCGCGTCACCCGACTAAAGGATGTTAGGCCTGCCCCTCGCTACTTGGCTTTCAAGACAGATAAAATACTTTATATGCAGTACGTAATCATTGGTGGGGGCATTGCTGGTACGACAGCAGCGGAAGAGTTGCGTAAGACTGACGCCACGGCTGAGATTACGATTGTGGATGAAGAGGCCCATGCTTGCTACTCGAGGGTACTATTGCCGCATTATATTAATAGTAAGGTGCCAAGAGAGAAGGTTTTTTTACGGACGGAGAAGTGGTACGCCGAACAGAGGATTGAAAGATTGGCGGGAACGATTGTGACGGAGATTGATACAAAGAATAATTTTGTGACGATTCATAGCGGCCGAGAGTTGCCTTATGATAAGTTGTTGCTGGCGACCGGGGGACAGTTGAATTTGGCGCAAACGGACCCGAAGGGCGTGTGTTATTTGCAAACGCTCGACGATGCCGATGGGATTGTAGCCAGATTAGCTGAGGTGAAAAGATTATCAAAGGAGCAACAACAAGCGGTGATTATTGGGGGCGGCTTTATTTGTTTGGAGTTTGTGAATATTTTTGCGCTGCATGAGATACCAACAACGGTGGTAGTGCGCGGTGATGGTTTTTGGTCCCGGGTGTTGAGTACGCAAGCTAAGATAGTGTTAGCCAGGCAAGCGGCAAGTAAAGGTGTGACGCTGTTGACGGGACAAGCTGAGGCGTTGCCAGTTGGTGAGACCGAGGTGAATGGTGTGCAGTTGGCGGATGGTACCGTGTTGTCAGCGTCGATGGTTGGGGTGGGGTTGGGAACGCATGCTGATAAGTCGCTATTTGTGGAGGCGGGCGTCGAGATTAAGTCCGGGATTTTGGCGAATAGTTATTTGGAAACGAATTTGCCGAATGTGTATACGGCGGGGGATGCGGCCGAGTTTAGTCATCCGTTGTTAGGACGGCAGATGCATATTGGCAACTGGTTGAACGCCCAAATGCAAGGCAAGACAGTGGCTAAAACGATGCATGGCGAGAGAACCGAGTTTAGTTTGGTGTCGTCGTATTCGACTAATTTGCTAGGCATGCATATTGTATTTATAGGCGACGCTAATCCGGAATTTGCCAGCGAAGTGAGGAGTCATAAGGTGACGGAGACGAGCTGTGTCGACCTTTACCTCAGAAATGATAAGATAGTAGGGGCGGTGCTGATTGGGGACTTGGCTGACCGAGCCTTAATAACAAAAGCTATCCAAGAAGGAAAATCGACCCTATAATTACGGCAATATGGCAAATATGTTGGACCAAGCGAAAGTTTACGCTGCTTACGACCCAGATGACATTGCTTACGGCATTGATCATTTAGCGGAGCAGGTGAGATTAGCTTGGAGTGAGAGCCGTTTGGTGAAGTTTCCCGCATCGTATAAGACGTGTAGCAATATTGTGATTGCTGGCATGGGCGGTTCGGCGTTGGGGCCGGATATGCTGCAAAGCGTGTTTTTTAATAATTTGACGGTGCCGGTGACGATAGTACGCGGTTATGATTTGCCGGCGTTTGTGGATAATAAGACGCTGGTCTTGTTGTCGAGCTTTTCGGGGACGACGGAGGAAGTGCTCGAGGCAGCGGTGGTGGCTAAGAAGCGCAAGGCTAAGATAATGGCGATCGCGGCTGCCACAGTCGGTCACGACCGACGTGGTGAAGTGGGTTTACAGGAGTTGGCGGCGAAGGAAGGCTGGCCAATGTATGTGTTTACGCCGGGAGATTTGGCGAAGCAGCCACGGTTGGGAACTGGCTTTTCCTTGGCAGGCATTTTGGGCATGATGTCGACCTTGGAGTATGTGAAGTTTGGGGAGGCTGATGTGCGGCGCTTGCTGACGGCGATGGGCGATGTGCTCGATACTTGTGCGGTGGATGTACTAGTTAAAGATAACCCAGCTAAAACAGTAGCGCAGAGTTTGCACGGCCGCACGGTGTTTGTGATCGGGGCTGAGCATTTGCTCGGCAACGCGCACGTTTTGAGTAATCAGATTAATGAAACGAGTAAGCAGTTTGCGACTTATTTTGCTTTGCCTGAACTCAACCATCATCTGCTGGAAGGGTTGACGTTTCCGAAGGGCTTTATTAAAAATGTGACGGTGCTGATGCTGCGGTCGGCGCATTATCATGAACGAGTGCAAAAGAGGTTCAAGGTAACGGCGGATATTTTTGAGCGTATTGGGATTGAGGTGATTGAATATGATTGCGGCGGAAAAGATGCGATTGAGGAGTGTGGCGAGGTGCTGCAGTACGGCAGCTTTTTGAGTTATTACTTGGCGATGTTGAATTATGTGAACCCGACGCCGATTCCGTTTGTGGATGAGTTTAAAGAAAGGATGTCGGCCAGCTGAGCTGGCTTGGGGGTTTGCGAGGGAAGCTCAGCTTCCCTTTGGCTCGGAGATTTGGCTCGGTGAAAAAAAATAAAAAAGAAGAGAGCGGTGAGGCATACAGATCATATTCCATAATGGAAGTCTATATGCCCACCGCTCTCACGAGTTTAGGGTCTCCTTTTTTGTTAGTTGTTGATGGTTATTCTGCCTTGACGGTCGGGGTGACCACGGGGCAGAGCTTGACCTGCTGGCACAGGTTGTTGGTGCGGGCCGCGCTGGCCGAGTCCGCAGCCATGTCGGCGGCTGCCAAGCACAGGAGAGCGTCACCGCTGTCCGTACTATCGTGCCGCTTGTTCCACTGAGCGGCCAGAGCGCTCAGGGTGGCGTTGGCCGCGGTGCAGGCTGTGGCCTGCTGATCCGTTGCTGCTTTGCTGATCTCCCGCGAATGAGCGGTGATGTAGCCATCGATGGGAATGGCCACGATGAAGACGAGCAGCGCGGCAGTCGAGAGGGCCAGACCGATCATGTAGCGCCACCAGGTGTCGTTCAACTTACGTTCGTCCCCGGTCAAGGGGTGATCACCGTGGCGCTCGTCAGGCCACTTGCTGCTCTTGAACCGCTTCAGCATTTCCCCCCAGAAGACCAGGTCCGCGATGATCAGGCAGGCCAGCATCGACGAATGAGCCGAGCCGCCGCCCCAGATGGTGAGACCACCGATACCGAGCATCAGCATGCACAGACCGCCAGAGACGGAAGTGATGAGAGTGCCGAGATCGAAGGCGGGGGTTGTCGGGGTATCCGATTCCTTCACCTTGAGCTTGTGAGCCAGCCAGCCGCCTCCTTGGAAGGGCAGATCGAGCAGTGGAGTGGTGAACAACCTGGTGAACAGGATGAGCACGAGCCCGATGGTCTGCCATTTCATCGGGGTTTTGAGTTTGGTGGTGATGTCGGCGGCCACGGGGCCCGTTTGGTCGGCGGCGACCGAGAGGATTTCCATGGCTGACCAGCCGAAACCGACGATGCCGATGACGGGAACTGACAACACGATGGCTGCCAGCAGGACGACCGGCCACTTGATGTGCCGCCAGTGACTGGGACGCTCCTTGAGTACTGTCCCGGCCGTGTCCTTGATAACCACCACTTCAGTGCCGGCGATCCGCCGTCCCCACTTGGAAAGGCTGAGGGCCTTATCCGCGTGGTCGAAGAGGTTGGCGGCTGAGAACGGATCCTTCCGACCGACGATAGCCTTGATGGCCACTTTGGCATGAGAGAAGGGGTCCTGCTCGAGCTGCGCTGCCGTCACGTGGTTGGCGTGAAGGCGAACGAAGATCTTTTCCAGCCGCGCCAGGCCGTCCGGGGACGCGAGATTACGGTTGAGCCCGCGCATGAAGCCGTCCGCCTGACCGAGCCAGGGGCGCTCTTCATCTTTTTTTGCGGTGCCATCCCGCTTCTTGGGGTTGCCGTTGTTTTCCTCCTCGGCACCGGCTTCCAGGACGTAGAACAACTTGGCGACTTCCGGGTTCCAGTCCGTGGCGATGACCAGGTAGGGGTCGAGCTTGACCGGGGTGGTGACGACAGCTGCATGGGCGTTGTGATCGCCCCCATGGCCTCCCGTGATCTCCTCCACCTTGTGCCTGATCTCATTGGCCTTGCCGGCCAGCCAGTCCTTGATTTCCTGCGGGTTCACGCTGAACTTGTCGAGCAGTGCCGCCCGCATGTCCTCGGGCTGCAGACCAGCCTTGTCGAGGGTGGTCATGACGGTCACGTTGCCCTGGTCCAAGGCTTCGAGCAACAGGCCGGCGACCGTGTCATGGGCCGGGGACTTGCCGCCGAGGGCCTTCTTCACCTTGCGGGCGAAGAGGTTGGCCAGGTACTTGCGACCGACGCTCGGCACGGCCATGTAGAGCGCGAGGAAGAGGTCCGTGATGGTCTCGAGCTTCAGGATCTCCGCCGTGTCCAGGTTCTTGGCCACTTCGTGCATGGCGACTTCCACGGCATCTTCGCCGATGGTGTCGAGGACGAGATTGCCGTCAGTGTCGGGAACGATGTTGGTGGTGGGGTCGAACCCCTTTTGCTCGAGGTGGGTGTCGAGGGCGCGAAAGAGTTCGTCGATTTTGGCCATGATAGCTCCTGTAGATGCCTTGTTAGGGCTGTGGGGTGTTTAACTAGCTTGAAGACGGTGGGCCCGGAATTGGGTTCGTCGTTGTGAAAAAGCAAGGAAATGGCAGCAAATTTAGAGATTGCTGACCGGGAAATGTAGCACGTTTTGGTGGTTTTGTCCAGCTCAGCTGGATTTTTAGGTTTGCGGCCAAAGCTTAGCTTTGGCGGAATTACGAGGTTATTAGATTGACAAAAGTGCCATTTTCTGGTATAGTAGAAGGTCCGTTGAAAGCCTCGATTCCCGAGGAAATAGACGGCGTAATCTCAAAAACAGGCCACTTTGGCCATTCACAAGGATCTCAGATGATCACGATTCTCGCACTTGTTTCCTTCGTTTTCGCGGCCGAGTCCATCAGCCTCGTCGACGCCAATGTCAACGTCCACTCCCAGCCCTGCCGAGCCTTCGGGCACGTCGAGGTGGTGGTGGATGGGGTGACCGGCATCACGACCCCGCGGACCGACTGCATCGGTCGTGGGGCCCTGAACGACCTGACGGACGACAACGTGAAGACCACGCTGGCCAACGTCGAGGTGACCAAGGCCAACACCAATCAGTTGCTGGCGCTGAACGAACAGACGTTCGATCAGCAGCAGCAGCAGCTCCAGATCCAGGCTCATCTGGCGGCCTACAAGGCCTGCCTCAAGAGCATGGAGGGCGACGGCAACGTGACCTGCTCGATTGACGGCGACGTCATCAAGCGGGTGAGCGATCCGGTCGGCGAGGCGCAGGCGAATGGCGTCAACCGCTGGCCGACCAACGGCTACGGTGCTCTCAGCTACGGGAACGGCCCGATCTCCACCTCGCAGATCCTGGATCAGATGGCTGCGCAGGAGTGGGCCGACAATCACCCGGGTGGGCAGACCACCAGCGGCGGCAGGTCCACGGGGGACAAGAACCCGGACAAGCCGATGCCGCCGCCCCTGACTCCCGAGCAGGAGTTTGAGAAGGAGCTGGGCGGTAGCTGAGCGCCGAGCGACAGTTACGTTGAGAGCCGAAAGAGGGACGTGGCTCACCCTCACCCATCGCGCTTAGTCCTTTCCCCATGGGTTGAAAGGAGCCAAGCAAAAAAGTTTCCATTCACAATCTTTGGCTGTGTGCCATGGAGTTCACAATGATTCTCTCCCTGATTCTGTCTTTCCTCGTCGGTTTTGCTCCGGCTTCCGAGTTCAGCGGTCTTTCGACGCCGCAGGAGGTCGCGATTGACCTGCCGCGGTGCTGGCTCCTGCAGGTGGAGCCGTCCGACTTCCACGACCTCGGCCCTAGCCGCTTCATGCTGCGGGTGCCGAAGGAGGTGGGTGTGGTCGTGCCGCACTACACCGGCTGCGACCAGGTCTCGGTCTACAAGTTGGATCACGGCCGGGCGGTCAGGATTGTCGCCCAGTTCAACATCGGTACGAAGGAAAAACCGATTTGGACTTTCAAGTCTGTGGTGGAGGCTGATCGCTACGGCGATAAGTACTACGTGGGCAACATGGACGGTCAGGCAGCCATCACGGTAACCGGCGAGCACTACGACAACGCTGGCCTTCCGCCGGTGATCGTCGGAGAGCACGCGGTCCTCGCCAAGGCCGACAAGCTGACCACGACCTGCTATTCGGCCACGACCAACCCGAGCTCGAGAAGCATCTCCTTCATCTCCTGCCGTTGATGAAGTAGCAAGAACCGTACGGCAGACGGCGGCGACTAGGGTTCTACTCCCTGGTCGCCGTATTGCCTTTTTATGATGAAACGAAAAAGAGCCCGGAGGCTCTTTTTGTGGGTGTATGTCAGTTTACTGAATGGAGCTTTGGATGTTGCTGATGACGAAGTAGCTGATAGCGTAGGCGGAGAGCAAGATGATGAGGCCAATGACGGAGCTCATGAGAATGCCCTGGGCCTTTTTGACTTTGTCTTCGTTACCAGCGGCGGTCATCCAGAGAAGACCAGCGTAGATGATGAGGATGAGGAAGACGACACCGAGGAAACCGAGAAGAGTTTGGATGAGGGTACCGATGGTGTTGGTGAGGGAGTCGGCAGATTGTTGTGAGTAACCAGCACCCGAACCGACAGTGCTGAGCTTAGTTGTAACGTCGATGCCAGTAGCATGGGCAGAAGATGCAAGCATTGGGGCGAAGGGCAGGGCGAAGAGCGCCGCAGCCACGAGAATGTTCTTTAACTTCATAGCGAAGGATTAAAATTTTTAAGACAGGGTTATTATAACATGAAGTGTGAGGGACGATAAGTGGGACTAAGGAGTATAAACTGAAGAGCCGGTAATGGAGTTGGAAATATTTGTTAGGATGAAGTAGCTGATAGCGTAGGCAGCCATGGCGATGAAGATACCGATAACAGCGTTCTTGAGAATGCCTTGGGCTTTTTTGACGCGGTCTTCGTTACCAGCAGCAGTGAGCCAGAGAATGCCAGCGTAGATGATGAGCACGAGGAAGACGACGCCGAGAAGACTGAGAACCGCTTTGATGAGTAGAGTGATGACGCCGAGGAGATCTGCATTGGGTAGAGCGTTGTCGTAAGCAGCGTTGGCGCCGGTGTTGAGGCCGGAACTGTAGATGCTAGTGTTGGTGGGCGATGGAGTAGCTGGTGGATCAGCGGCAAGAGTAAAAGATGGGAGTAAGAGTAAACTGGCCAGAAAAGCGTAGGCGATTTTTTTCATACTAAGTGCTTAACCAGTAATACTGCCAGCGGTGATAGCGTTGAGAACGGCATTGGTGAGGGCGTAAGCGGCAATGATGATGATGGCGCCAATAACCGCGCTGGTAAGAATGCTTTGGGCTTTTTTAACGATGGTTTCGTTGCCACCGGCCATCATCCAGAGCACGCCGCCGTAAATCATGAGAATGAAGAAGCCAAGACCGACTAGGCCGAGGATTGGTTTGATGATGAAAGAACCGATAAACTCAGTAATGTTGGTATTTTCAACGGAACCAGTAGCAAGGCCGGCGGCTTTCCCGCTTGATTCGAGGCCGTAGCTAGTAGCAGCGGAGTCGGCGGCTAAAGTAATCTTAGGAAGTAACAAAGAAACGGCCAGTAAACTGGCGAGGAGGAATTTTCGCATAGTGGAGGCTCTGCACGATTGGTGCAGAGCGACCAGCAGGGGAAAATTTACTGAGTAGCGCCGATGATGGAGCTGATGACGAAGCTGGCAATGGCGAAGGCGGAAAGAATGATGGCCAAACCGATGATACCAGCGATGATGAGGTTCTTAGCTTCTTGAACTTTCTCGTCGTTACCACCAGCGGTCATCCACTTGAAACCACCGAGCAAGATGATGATAACAGCGACGACACCGAGGAAGCCTAGCATGACGCGGATGAGGTTGCCGATAGTGGTCTTGAGATCTGCTTGGCCGAGGCCGGCGGTGTCGCCGAAGTTGGAGTTAAGCAAATCGCTAGTTTGTAGTTGTTGAGCATGAGCAACGTGGACAAAGCCGACGTGGGAGAGGCCGAGTGGCAACACGAGAAGTGTAGCGAGACCAAGTCCCATAACGAGACGTGAAAGTGTTTTCGACATAGTAAAAGATTAGAGTGAATGTATGAATTAATTATAGCACATTATAACTATCAACTCACGGGGCCGGTGATAGTGCCAGAAGTGATGGCGTTTAGAATGGCATTGACGGCGGCGTAGCTGGCGAAAATGACACCAAGACCTAAGACTGTCCAGATTAAAATGCTTTGACCTTTTTTGACGCGATCGGCGTTGCCGGCACTGGTCATCCACATAACTCCGCCGTAAATGAACATGACGAAGGCGAGCGAACCGACAATACCGAGAATACCTTTAATGACGCGACCGATGATGACGCGGACGTCGGTTTCACCGAGGGGGTTGTAGAGGGTCACGGTGGTTGAGGCGGCTGGTTCTGTAGCGTGAGTGATATTAGGGATGAGTAAAGGTGATAATAGGATCAAGGTGTAAGCGGTAACGATGAGACCAAACTTGATTGATGTTCTGTTTAACATATTAGGGAGTAGTTGAGGTATCAGTAGTAATGGTGGAATCGGCGCCGTTACCAATGGTGGTTTCGAGGTTGGTGGCTGGGATATTGCCGCTATTTAAAACGCTAATTAGCAGGTTGATGGCGACGTAAGCGCCGAAGACGATAGCTAGACCAATAGCAGCGCCACTTAAAGCGTCTTTGCCACGTTTGACGCGATCGGGATTACCAGCAGAAATGACCCATTCAAGGCCGCCGTAGACGAGAGCAATGAGAGCAGCTGAACCGCTCAAGGCGAGAATGAGATAGCTGACGTTGACGATAACCTGGAGAATGTTATCCACAGTACAGAGACCTTGGCCACGACAGGCGCAAGGATCGGTGCCGTTGTCTGGTCTAGCTACGGAACAGACGTTGGCGAAGATGAGGCCGAGTTGGGTGATTTTAGTGTATTCGGCGTCAATGGTGATAGCTTTGGCGGGTGGCGTGAAGCCGAGGATACCCGTAGCTAGAGTCAAGCCGAGAAGAAGGGTAATGAAAGATTTGCGAATGGCAATCATACTGGTGTGAAGTATAGCATGAAATGGCGAGGTAGCGGGGTAGTTGGTAGTGGGGTAGTGGATAATAAACAAAAGAAGCAATTCGGGAATGAATTGCTTCGGGTTCCGGTCAACGCGAGACTCGGGGAGTCTCTTTCTTTCTCTGTCGGGCATTTTGACGATCGATATTTACTACTTGAGTGAAATATCGCCACCAAAATGCGCGTCCCTCGGTCGACGAAAGAGACATCCCGCTCGTCTTCGTTGACTGCTACTCGTACGTTTGTGAGACGACGCGGGCGGTGGTTTCGATGGCAGAGGTTGGATCCGTGGTGCCGGCGAGAATGGCGTCGATGAAAGAGTTCATGGCTTTTTCCATGGCAGATGTGTCTTTGCCGTGATACCAGCTTTTGGCGAGAAGAAGTTGGGAAGCAAAAACGCCGAGGTCTTCGCTATCAAGTTGCGTGCTGATGAGTGAGCGGAGGGCGGTTGGTTTTTGAGCTTTAGTTAAATAGGAAGTGACATTTTCTTTTTTGGTGGCAAAGTTGATGAAGTCCCAAGCCCAGTCGGTGTTTTTGCTGTCTTTGGAGACGCCTTCGACCCAGTAATTAGGATAATTAACTTCCCGGCCGTTGGTGATTTGGGGGAGTTTGTTGATGGTGAAATTAAGTTTAGGAGCGGCGGTGCGGATGAGCGGCAGGTCGTAGCTGTAGCCAAGGTAGAAGGCGGTTTGGCCGGAAGTGAAGGCGTCGAAGGATGAGGGGAAACTGTCGTTCCAGGTGTAAGCGTCTTTGGTTGGATTGGCGAAGTCGGTGTAGAAAGTGGTGGCGTCAACGCTCGGGAAGAGGCCATGTTGGGTGCCGGTGGGGACGGTTTGGAAAGCTACGCGACCCCGGTCGTCCGTCATGTTGGCCCCGTTTTGCATCATGAGGACGGAGAGAATGTCCACGGCGCGATTAACGTTCTGGCTGGTACCAAAGCCGGCGCCGGACTGGATGATTTTACCAGTGCTGTCGAGTTTGGTGAGTTTGACAACGTCGTCATGAAATTCTTGCCAGCTAGCGGGTGCGGCGGGAATACTGGCTGCGTTTAATAAATCTTTGTTGGCGTAGAGGGCGAGGGTGTCGACCGAGAGGGGAAGGCCGTAAATGCTATCCACAGCTGCGACCTTAGGGTCTGGTTGATAAGGGAAAATGACGTCGGTGGCGACGGTGTCGACGAAGTCACTTTTGAGAGCCTTAATACTTTCAGTTGGCAGGACCTTGGTGACGACGACGGTTTGTTTGCGGAGAGTACCTTGAATTTCGGCGTAGGGAATAGTGGTAGTAGCTGGTTCTGGAGAGAGGAGGCTTTGATATTGACCCATGGCGCTGTTGTGAACGGAGAAGATGTCAGGGCCAGTGCCGTCAGCGAAGGCGTGGAGGAGGGCGTTGTCGTATTCATCGCTGCGCAATTTTTTGTAGTCGATGCTGACGTTCGGGTGCAGGGTGGTGTAAGCGGTGATTATGTCGTTCATGGTGTCGCTGTTGTCGAAGGTGCGCCAATAGGTGAGTTTGACCGTCGGCAAGCTGCTGACTGCGCTTTGACTGCTGCAACCGAGACCTAAAGTGAGAAGGAGACTCGACAACAAGAGGCTAGAGGCTAGACGACGGGTGTTCATATTAGAGCGACTTTAGATATTCCTTTAAGTCTGCGCTGACTTCGGGGTGGGTGAGGCCAAGCTCGATTTGGGCGATGATGAATTGGAGTTTGTTACCGCAGTCGTAGCGGCGGCCGGCGAATTTGCAGCCGTAGAGTGGGCGATTGTCGGCTAATTGCGCTTCGAAAGCGTCGGCTAAGCGGATCTCGCCATCTTTGCCGGGGGTTTGGGTTTGCAAGCGGCGGAGGATTTCTGGAGTGATGATGTAGCGACCGACAGCGGCTAGGTTAGAAGGCGCTTCTTCGACCTTGGGCTTTTCCACAAAGCGGTCAATCTGCCAGGTGGACTTGTCGAGCTCGACGCCACCAATGACGCCGTAACGGGAAACTTGATCGCGAGGTATTTCCTGGATGGCAATGACTGGGTCGCCGTATTTTTCGTAGGTGGCGATTAACTGGCCGATAGCCGGGACCTTGCCCGTGATGATGTCGTCACCAAAGAGGACGGCGACGGCTTCGTCAGCGCCGACGAAAGGAGCGGCGGAGAGCAGGGCGTGACCGTCACCCATCGGTTTTTGTTGGCGAACAAAGGCGAACTTGGCGAGTTTGCCGACTTCGCGAATGGCTTCGAGTTCTTTGAGTTTGCCTTTTTGTTCCAAGCGATACTCCAGCTCGAAGTTGCGGTCGAAGTGATTTTCTAAAGCCTGTTTGCCAATAGCGGTGACGAAAATGATTTCCTCAATGCCAGCGGCCACGGCTTCTTCCACGATGTATTGAATAACGGGCTTATCCACGACAGGTAGCATTTCCTTAGGTTGAGCTTTGGTGGCTGGGAGGAAACGGGTGCCCATGCCGGCGACGGGAATGATAGCTTTTCTAATTTTCATAATCAAAACTTCCTCCATTAATAACAACTTTCGAAGGTAGTATACCGCGGAGCTAGAATTGACGAAAGTGGCGATTTTTGGTAGTCTAAGTAGTTCCGCGATCTGGCGAACATGTTCTTTTACTTTAGGAGTTGCAATGACTGAAAAACCCTTTGTTGTTGAGTTCTCTGCTACTTTCATGCCGCTGCTGCAGCTGCAGTTGGGAGCTGGTGTCAAGCCCAAGAAGTTCACCGTCGTGGCTTACTCGCAGATGGCCAAGCAGTGGTCGAGCTTTGAGAAGTTGGCGAATGGAGGCTGGATCCATGTGCTCAACCGGTCAGATGGGGCTGGCGAGAAGCCGGCGTTTGACGAGTCGGTCAAGCCGGACGTGGTGTTCATCGAGTACCTGCCGGAGTACGAGGCGCAACTGTTGGCTGAAGTGGCGCGCTGTACGTTGGCTCAGGTCGACTACGTGGTGGTGACGACAGCCATCAAGACGCCGCCTGGTGAAGCACGACGACAGCTGGAGCGCTTCCATGAACGGCAGCAGTTGTGTGACTTCTACATCTACTTGCTGAACGAACGTGGCGATCTGCGGTCTCTTGTTGATGAGCTGCGGCGCCAGATGTCGGTCAACAAGAACTGAACCTCAACCCCCAACCAGAAGGCCTCCAAGCTGTGATGGTGTGGGGGTTTTCTGTTTGACTTTTGGCTAGGATTGTGCCAGTATTTGGGTCTTGCAGTTCATGGTGAGCAGCAAGATTTCACTTGTGGAGTCGATAATGAACGTTCTTTCTTCCGAAGCGAATTTGTTGCGCTTGCTCAACCTGGCGCGGCGGAACCCGCAGACCATGCTCATGTTGGAGGACATGCTCTACAACGTATTCATCCATCTCGGCTGGACTGATGCCGATACTCACAGCTACTGTTGCCGACTGTTTGAGGATGAGGTGATCGAGTTGGCGAACTGGGAGGCGAGTCTGGTCCACCACTGTATGCCGCAGCCTGGCCTCAGCAACCTGAAGGTGGCCATGGCTGGGCGGGCGGAGCAGGTCTACGCCAAGTTCGCGGAATACCTTAAGCCTGACGTGCATGTGCTTGACTTGGGCGGTGGTAGTGGTGAGATTGCCGAGCTGATGATGACGGATGGCCGGAAGGTGTCCGTGGCTGACGTGCGGGACTGGCGGCGGAGTTCGGCAGTGCGTTTTGTAAAGGTGCACGGTAACAGCATTGGTTGGCTTGATCGAACTGCCGACCTGCTGACTGCCTTCCACACCTGGCATCACAGCTACAACCCAGAGGAGCTCGTCAAGGAGTCGTTCCGGGTGGTCAAGCCGGGCGGACGGGTCATCATCATCGAGACGGTGGCCGACACGCTTGAGGAGTACTTGTACACCTGCTTCATTGACTGGTTGTACAACCGGATCTTCCACTACGAGGCGAGGCCGGAGGACAAGGTGCCGGTGCCATGCCAGTTCCGTTCCGCAGTGGGTTGGGAGCAGCTCATCATGAGGCTCTACGGCCTGACGCCCACGGTGTCAACCAACCTCGGCATCTACCAGGACTTGGCGCCGCTCCATCACCACTTGCTCGTTTACGACTTGCCGTAAGCGGGTTCAACTAAACCCCCAACCAGGAGATCTCCATGACTCCGGTGTGGGGGTTTTCTGTTTATTGGTGGTTGTCGATACGAGCGACTACTAAGGTGTGGGCATCTGAAAAGAAGCAGAAGGCACGGAATTGATGATTAATGCGAAATTGCCAGATGCCGCAGTCCTGAGGTTGACGTTCTTTGAATTGGGCCCGTTTGGTGTCACCGCCGAGAATAGCATATTTCATTTTTTCGTCCTCAATGATGGCTAGGATGAGGGGCACAGGCTAGATATTGATTAGATCCTCGCGGGGGATTTTTTTGACACGTTCGATGTCTTGCCTGATTTCATCGGTTATTTCGTCGTCACGGAGCTCGCGGAAGTCGATGAAGGCGAGAAAACGTTCGCGGCGCCAGTCTTTGTAGGTAGCGACAAGAGCACGCCATAAATCGCGGAGATTGGGTGAGGTTGAAACCTGAGGCAAGGTTTTGGCTTGGGTGTTCATAGATGATTTGAGAATAGCATGATTAGGGCTGGTTTGCTAGTTAAGTGGTGAATACACCTGGGGTATTCCAATTGGGGTATTTTAACTAAAAGGTAAATAATAACTCACCTGTCTCGGAGTGAGACAGGTGAGTTTTTGCGAGTCAGATTATTTGGAGATGTCGTCCTTGAGATGTGAAGACATGGGGCCTTTGGCTAGGAGGTGACGAGGAAAAGCGGGGCCGCGGCGGCCGAGTTCGTTACGGAAGGCAAAGCCGGGTGGGATGCTGTTGTCCTTGGCCCAGGTTTTGAGGGAGTCCATTTCGGTTTTCATGGCTGCCTGACGGTCGGCTGGAGCCACGTCCTTCTGCGATTGCATGAAAGTATTGAGCTCTGCTTGTTTGGCAGTTATAGCGTCGGCCTGAGCTTGGGTTAACTTACCGTTCTTAACGGCCTGATCCAAGTGGGCGGACATTTTAGCTTCCAGGTCGGCGTGAACTTGGTTGCGTTGTTCGTCGAAAACAGCTTGAACGTCGTCTTTGTTTAGATGAAATT
Organism: Candidatus Uhrbacteria bacterium; assembly: GCA_903848275.1. Lineage (GTDB taxonomy): Bacteria > Patescibacteriota > Patescibacteriia > UBA9934 > UBA9934 > UBA11707. The sequence continues at coordinate 28,783 of CAINGB010000045.1, forward strand.
TATCGGCGATGGCGGTGACTAGACCGCTAACAGGATTGTCGTTAACAGCAGGGATGGTGGCGGCGTAGGTGGTGGTTACTGCAGCAAAGACGCTAGCGCCCAAAGTTGCCACGATGGCGGCTGTTACTATTGCGCGTTTAGTTTTAGAAAGTTTGGCCATAGTTCGATTGATGAAGAATGAAGATATGGTTGAAGGGAAGAAACAGCACTGTCGCGCCTGGTCAGAAAGGGGGACGGTCATTTCCGAGGAGGCCGGTGTGCTGAGACTTATCGTAGTAGTAATGTAGCAGAGGGGTGGTGAAGTAATTATGAAGTTGTTATTTAGGCCAAGGCTTGGGGTAACCGATTTCGTCGGGTCCTGCCGCTTGGCCACCCTCCCAGGTGCTCACTGCGTTGCGCGCCCGGCAGGGGACCTGGCTCGCGTCACCCGACTACAAGAGGTTAGGCCTGCCCCTCGCTACTTGGCCTTTCGGGCTGCTAAAAATTTTATGTCTTCGTACTTAAAGGGAGTTTGAGGGTGACCGTGGTGCCGTGACCGGGAGTGCTGATCATACTGACGGTGCCGCCCAAGTCGGCCATGATGGATTGCACGATGGCGAGACCGAGGCCAGAGCCGCCAGTGGCGCGAGAACGGCTTTGTTCAACACGCCAGAAACGGTCGAAGATGCGCTCGAGGTCCGCTGGTGCGATGCCGATGCCGGTGTCGATGACGGTGACGATGGCTGATTGCTCGTCGACGCCGATCGATACGTCGACGCTGCCGTTATCTTTATTGTAAACGATGGCGTTGTTGATGATGTTGCTCAAAGCGACGTCGAGGAGGTCGCGATTGGCGTGGATGTTGATGAGGTGAGGAGAAGGTGAGAGATGAAGGGTGATGTGGTGTGATTCGGCGACGGATTTGAGGCGGTCGACGGCTGAGATGACGAGTTCGATGAGGTTTATGGCTGTGGCTGGGCGAGGTGGGGAGTTGTGTTCGTCGAGTTTGGAGAGTAGGAGGAGATCGGCAACTAGGCGGCGCATGCGTTCTATTTCTTCCAGGTGGCTGTCGATTTGAGCGAGGACTTCTTCATTAGTAGCGACCAGCCGTTCGTTTTCAAAGTCGGTTTTGAGGATGGCGAGAGGAGTGCGAAGTTCGTGGCTGGCGTCGCTTAAGAATTTCTTTTGAGCGCTGTAGGCGGCGCGGATTGGTTTGATAGTGGAACCAGCCACGAGGTAGCTGACAATGCCGGCAATGACAAGGAGAATGCCGTTGACGATGACCAGGGTTTGGATAAGATCCGAGCGGACGTCTTCGGCGGTTGGTACTGGAACGAGCTCGGAACGTTCGAGGTCAAAACGAAGGCCGTGAAAACGGTTTTGTAGTTGCTCATTAAAAACGCCACGCGTGACGGCACTCGAAATAATGAGAATGGCGGCGAGAACCACGATGTAGAGCATGGTCAGCCAGAAACGAGTGGCGCCTAGGCGTTCCTCAAACGAGACGGTAGCCTTTGCCCCAGACGGTTTGGATGCGTTTTGCATAAGCTTTGGGTAATTTCTTGCGTAAGTTTTTGAGGTGGACGTCGACGACGTTGCTGAAGGAGTCAAAGAAACGGTCCCAAACGTGAGTTAGAATATCTTCGCGGGTGACGACAGCGCCCTGATTGCGGAGGAAGTACTCGAGGAGGCCGTATTCGCGGAGGGTTAATTCGATAGGCTTGTCGTCGACGGTGAGAGTTTGACTGCGAGTGTCGAGTTTAAGCGTACCGAGGGTGAGGACGTCGCTGACAACTTGGGGAGCGCGGCGGAGAATGGTGCGAATGCGGGCCACGAGCTCTTCGAACGAGAACGGCTTGACCAAGTAGTCGTCAGCACCGAGGTTGAGGCCTTCCACTTTGGCGTCGATGGCGTCTTTGGCGGTTAAGAAGAGGATGGGGACGTTATTGCCGGCTGTGCGGAGGTTTTGGCAAACTGTGAAGCCGTCACGGAGGGGCATCATGACATCTAAAATGACCAGATCGTAGTCGTTACCACGGGCCATATTTTCGCCCTCCACGCCGTCAAAGGCAAAATCGACCGCGTAACCGCGGGCCTGGAGGCCTAAAACTAGGCCCTTATTCAACTTTGGTTCGTCTTCTACCACCAATAGCTTCATACCTAAGTACTATACCAGAGAGGTATGAAGCGGCAATGAAGTTGGGGTTGACAGGGCTATAGTGTAAAATCTAAATATATGAACAATGACAAAATATCAGAATGCCCGGTGTGCGGAGGTAAAGAAACGGCGACTGGGAAGAGTGAGATGAGGGAGAGCAAGACATGGTACGAGATGAAGTGTGAGGAGTGCGGGAGTGTTGGTTGGGAATGGGCGAAGGAGTGGGAGGAGAGTAATGAGGTTAGCGAGTAAGGTCGAGGGCGTAGTCGAGCCACCAAGTGCCGGCGCTTGGGCCGCCGTTGCAGGTGCCGTCGGATTCGCCGGGTGGTTTGACCCAGAGATAGGAGTCGATGAGGGCATTACCGGTGTTGGTGGTGGGGTTTTGGCCGAGGTGGCGACCAGTTGGATTGCACCATTGTCCGTTCGAGCCATTGCCGTTACGACTGGTGTCGATGATGAAATGTTTGTTGCTCACGAGATTGCTGATAGTGGTGCCGTAGGTGGTGTTGGCCTCGGTGGTGTAAAAATTTGAGACGTTGAGAGAAAAGCCGTCGGCGGCAGCGATGTTGGCGGCGGTTAAACGGCTGGCCATGATAGTGGCGTCGACCCAATCGGCGTGGCCGGCGTCGAGGTAGACGGTCGAGTTGGCAGAGGATTTGAGGATAGTGATGGCGCTGCTCAGTAAGGCGAGGCGAGCAGTTGTGACGCAAGAGGCGGAGGTGGCGTCGGGCTCGAGGATAATGACGGCTGGACGGTTGTTGAGGCCGGTAGCGAAATTGGTAATCCAGGTGAGATAGTTGGCGTCCGAGTCAGCGCCACCTGAGGAGTAACTGCCGCAGTCGCGGTTAGGAATGTTGTAGGTGACGAGGAGGGGAAGTTCGTTTGCGGCTGTGGCGGCGGTGACGTAAGAGTCGACGTCTGAGGTAATGTTGCTATTCCAGTCGCCGAACCATTTGGCGACGGGTTGCGAGGCGATGAGTTCGAGGGCGGTAGCATCGGTTGGGTTAGAACCAGCCCAGGCGGTGATTTGCTGCTGGGCGTTGGAGTTGGGGTCAATGTAAAATAATATGGATGAGCTTTGACTTGGCTCGGAAGAGGTTTGATCTGGTGTGGAGACGAGTTGTGAACGAGTTTTTAGGACTGAGAGATTGGGAGAGTAGTCAAGAGAGGTGAGGTCGAGGCCGCGGGTGAAATGCGGGAAGATGGTTGGTGGGAGATCGATGACATAATTGGCCCAGTTGGCACCGTAGAGACTGGTGGCGAGAGCTTCGGTAGTGAGCCAGCGGAGTTGTTGGCTATTGTCGACGACGTAAGTGCGAGCGTCGCTTTGGATTTTGACGAGGACGACGTTGGGCTTGGGGAGGACTAAGGTTGATAAGGGGAGTGAAGCGAGGATGCTGTCGGAGACCGTGATGACGCGATCGAAATTATTTTGCCAGGTGAAGAAAATCTGTTCGTTAATGAATGCGTGGCGCTGTAGGTGGCCGTTTTGATCAAGGTCAACGTAATAGACGTCGGAAAAATTAGGGCCTTTAAGATAGCTGCCGGATTCGACTGTGCTGGCGGCGAGGGTTGGTGCGAACGGTCCAAGAACGATTAGTGATAGCAGCAAGAAAGGTCTAAAGTAGTAGAGATAGAATTTCATACATTAGGCGAGTATGGTAAGATAGGGGAACTGATGCTTTAAGTTATAGTATGACTGATAATAAGACAGGTGAACAGACAGATCCAGGAATAGCGAAGAAGGTTGAGGTAGTTGACAATAGAGTTGCAAATGTTGAATTAGCGAATGTGATGGAGCAGGAACAGGGGGTTAAAATTGAAACTTTGGCGCAGGCGTTGGAAAGTGGACGGCCATACATGGAAGACATGGTGACCAAAAGAAATGAGTTTAAAAGGCCGTATCGTGAAAGTTTACAAGAACGGGCGGAGAAGTTAGGAGAGGTTGAGACTTTGCGGGAATTACAGAAACAGGTAGAAGACTTGCGGGCTCTATTACTGGCGCGAACTGGACCTAATCCGACGCCAGAGCAGATTATGTGGGCGCAAAATGAAGCGCGTGAGGGGCTGTTGAAGTTGGCACACGTCGCGCGAGCTTTTACGAGACATCACCGCGTGCCGCCGTTTAGAGTCGGTGGAGCGATGTTGGCTTTGCGTAAGGTAAGTGAAGAAGATGGTAATCCGTGGGCAGTAGCTTTTGCGGCTAATACAAAAGTTGATGATAATCACGACGCGACTCCGAAGGGGGAAAAATGGTGCGCCGAGCAGTATTTGATGGATTTAGTTGCAGAGCCAACCAGTCCTAGTGAAACTGGTATTTATAAAATTCTTTCTTTTGGGGTAGTGGCTGAACCGAGAAGCGATGACAAGAGTGGTAAGTTGCATGAGACATTGACTCCTTGTGCTATTTGTCGAGACAGAATGGTGTATGACCCTAAGTTAACTGGGCAGGCGGGAATTCTTTCACTCGAGACAGAGATTGTGACACAAAGTGTGGAGGATCCGGCCGCGAAGAGAATCGATCCGGTTGCACATTTGCATGGTATGCATGGTGAGAGTATTGAGGTTGACTAAAAAATGAGTTTTTGTGAACAAAAATACGGCAGCCGAGGCTGTCGTATTTTTTGGCGGAAGGGGAGAGATTCGAACTCTCGAAACCTTGCGGCTTACGCGATTTCGAGTCGCGCGCACTAGACCAGCTATGCGACCCTTCCTCCTTTACCCAGCGGTCTAATAAACCATGAGTATGGGGATAATAGCTGTTTATTTGGCCAAAGGCAAGACTTTGGTTTGTTGCGAATTAAGGTAAACCGTGGCGGATAGGAGTAAAGCTGTCAGCATAGCGAGGTCGTTTTTGAAGAAGGGGACGTCGACGAGGCCGTGGATAATGATGGTGAAGAAGGCTGCAAGCAGCATGAGGCGCCCGAGCTCAGCTCGGTTTTGAGTTTGCGACCAAAGCTGAGCTTTGGTTGGGAGGAGGGTTTTAAGAATAAAAAATGAGATGATCAAGAAGGCTAAGAGGCCGGGGAGGCCGAGTTCGACCCAGATGTTTAAGAAGATGTTGTGGGGGTATTGGAAGATTTCGAAGTAGCTGGCGTCGTGATAAGGGGCGATGACCGTGGGGAAGCTAGAGAGGCCTGCGCCAAGGAGAGGATGGTCGCGGAGCATCGATAATGTTTCGTGCCACATTTGGGTACGGGCGGTGCCGCTGACGTCGTGAAGAAGGATTTTTGTGCGGATGGTGGGAATGGTGAGAGCGCCGATGAGGGCGAGGAGGACGAGGGCCGTGCTGACGAATTTTGTGGTGCGAGAGACTTTGGAAAGAAGGAGGGTGAGGAAGAGGGCGGCGGGGATGGCGAGGAAGGCGGCTTCGGTTTGAGCGAGGATGATGGCTCCGGAGATGAGAATTATTGAGATAATGAGCGTCGAGCTCAGCTCGATTTTTTGTTTGCGGCCAAAGCTCAGCTTTGGCAGGCTAAAGAGGAATACGAGAAGCATTGATAAAATTGGGGCGAGGAAGAGGCCGACGGCGTTCGGGAAGTCGAATACAGATGTTACTCGATGTTCGGCGAGCCAGGCGAGGGGGAAGCCGAGGCCGGTGAAGTATTGAGCGAAGCCGATAAGGGCAACGACGACGGCGCTGGCGGCGAGGGCGATGAAAGCAGAGGTCCAGTCGGTGGTTTTTTTGAAGGTTGATAAGGTGAGAATAAGAATGATGGCTGGTTCGAGATAGTAGGCTTTGAGGATGCCGAGAGCGGTGAAGATGTTAGGAGCGTGAAGAGTGGCGAGGATTAGTGTAATTAAAATGAGGATAAGAGCGGGCCAGCTCAGCTGGCTTGTTGGTTTGCGGCCAAAGCTCAGCTTTGGCAGAGAGGTCCACTGTTTTTTAAGGAGCCAAACCGAGAATAAAATGAGGGTGAAGATTTCTAAAGCTGTTGTTGGGAGAGGGCCTAAGGAGAAACGGAGGAGATAAGTTGGGAGAAGGCCGCAGAAGAGGACGAGAGATAAATGAAAATTACGCCAAGCGAGAATGGTGAAAGAGGTGAAGAGGATGATGAGAAAAGCAGCGTAGAACATATTCACTTGGGTTTAAAGGTCAACGCGAGACTCGGGGATAGGGCCAAGGCTCGGGGTGCGAAAGTTCGTCGGGTCCTGCCGTTTGGCCACCCTCCCGGGTGCTCACTAGGCGTTCCGCGCCCGGCAGGGGACCTGGCTCGCGTCACCCGACTAAAAGATGTTTGGCCTGCCACGTCGGTCGCGACCGACGTGGCCTGCCCCTCGCTACTTGGCCTTAAAGACTCAGGCTCTACAGTTTACTTGGCGAAACAAGCTGGAGGAGTTGTTTGGGGCTCGGGCCACCGAAGAGAGGGAGGGTTAAGAGATAGACGATGACGCCGAAGATAATGGAGAGAGTGACGTGTGGGAGAGGGATGAGAGTGACCGCGAAGTACATGACGAGACCAGAGAGGAGGGCGGCGAAGAGACGTGCGAGGGAGAGCTTTGTTTTGGTAGTGGTGAGAACGACGACGGCGGTGATGATAGCGATGAGAGTTTCCGAACCGAGGGTGACCCAGGCGGCCGCGATCATGCCGTAATGGGTGATACCGTAGATGTAACCGATAGTGGCGACAATGGCGACAAAGAGATAGCCGAGGATCATGGGACGCTGCTTGTGAATGGCGACGACGGTGTGGCCGAAGAGGGAGCTGATGAAGACGGCGGCCGTGGCTGGCCCGAGAATAGCGAGAATGCGGCCACCAGAGGCGAGGTCTGGATCGATGAGAGCGAGGAGTGGGCCGCCGAGGGCGATGGCACCGAGAGCGTAAGGTACGGCCAGGAGAACAAGGCCGTCAAAACCACGTTGGAGATGTTCGCGGAAGCTCGTGTGGTCGCGCTTAGCCCAAGCAAAAGTCATGAGGGGCAGCATGAGGCCCATGAACATGACAGGGACGGTCGTCACAACGTCGACAAATTTATAAGCGGCAGCGTAGAGACCAATGTCGTGATTGGCAATGTGGAGAAGTGACATGAAGAAAACGTCGCCTTTGAGGTAGACCAGGTTGAGGGCGCCGGAGAGACCGACGGGCCAGGTGCGGAGAAACGCGAGGCGCCAAATAGCCAGGTCAACTTTAGGTTTTATGTGGCCGAATTTGAAAACGGCGAAGAGGGTGATGGTGAGCTGAATAATGCTGCCGACAATGAAAATGCTGGTGGCGATGACGATTGAAGGGGCGAAAAGGGGGAGTAAGGCGGCGAGAACGAAGACAAAAGTACGGTTGAGAGTTTCGGCGAGGACGACGTAGTGAATGGCTAAGCGTTTTTGGAAGACGCCGGCGAACATTGAAGCGACGGAGCCAAAGAAGAAGGAGGCGCAGGAGAGGACGGCGGCGAGTTTTACTTCGGGGGAGTAGGGGAAAAAGAAGACCAGGGCGGCGCCGAAGCTGAGAAAGAGAAAGGCGGAGAGGAGGCGTAAAGTGAGAACGCCGCCCAGGATGCGCTTTTCATCGGCTTCTGGTTCCGCGATCATCTGAGCGGTGGTGAGGGTGAGGCCGAAGTCGACGATGATGGCGAAAATGGAGCCGTAAGTGAGGGCGACGGAGAGAGCACCGAGGCCAGTGGTGTGCAAGTATTTGAGGAGTAAGACAAAGGTAATGAGGGAAAGTGCCGTGCCTAGGCCTTTGCCAATAATCTGGACGAGGGCGTTTTTGGCGAGTTTTTGGTTTAAGTCGGACATAAGAATTATAGTGAGTATGCCAGTTAGAAAGCATTTTTACCAATTACCGATAGATATTCCGTCTTTGCGAGCGTCAGCGAAGCAATCTTGCGTATGGCCAAGGCTCGGGGTGCAGGAGTTCGTCGGGTCCTGCCGCTTGGCCACCCTACCAGGTGCTCACTAGGCGTTCCGCGCCCGGCAGGGGACCTGGCTCGCGTCACCCGACTACAAGATATTTGGCCTGCCCCTCGCTACTTGGCCTTACAAACTCTAAAAAATTTATTGTTCTTCATGATTAGTGGATAAGTTTGGGCTGAAAAAGTGTTATAATGAGAGTACTATGCTGCAATGCTTGAGGCGAGTAGGTATTTTAGGGCTCGGGTTAGCGATGACCTTGGGATTATTGTTGCCAGGAATGACGCAGGCCACGTCGGTCGCGACCGACGTGGCAGGCGGCCGGCAGTTAGCGGCGATGCGGGTGACGACTTCTGGTAATGGGACGTTGACGATGACGCCGGGGGAAACAAAAGATGTGACCGTGACCTGGCAAAATGCTGGAACGCAGACTTGGAGTAATACTGGGGCTGGCTATGTTTCGTTGTACACGCATGGCCCGAAGTACCGGGTAAGTCAGTTTGCGGCGTCGACGTGGGTGTCCGCAAGTCAGGTGCAGAAGATGAAGGAGGCGACCGTAAAAACGAAAGGTACGGCGACGGTGTCGTTTCAGTTGAAAGCACCGACGACCGAAGGGAAGTATAGCGAGACTTTTGCGTTGGCATCGGAAAGTACGGCTTGGATTACGGGCGGCGATTTTACTCTGGCTATTAATGTGGCTAAGCCGGTGGCCGTGACAGTCAAGACAACGACGCCAGCGATGACTGCGGTGCCAGTAGATTCGGGCCTGAAGGCGGCATTGGCAATGCAGTCGGCGAATAAGGTGAAGGCTAAGGCTGGTAAGACGGTATCGTTGACGGCTGGGTTTACGAATACTGGGAGTAAGACTTGGACTAGTTATGGTTTGCAGACGCCAGACGTGAGTGTGGCCTCGGCCAGCAATGTTTCGTTTAATAACTCGACTTGGATAGGCAATAAGTTGGCTTATGTGAGTAAGGCAGCGGTGAAGCCAGGTGAAACGGCTTATGTTAATTTTGCGATTACGGCGCCGGGAGTGAATGGGACGCACTCAGCGAAGTTTCAGTTTACGGCGAATGATGTGACTGTGAATGATGCCGTGATTGAGATTCCGGTGACAGTGACGGATGGCCGGGATGAGATCGTTACGACCCCCTCTAGCTCCCCCATGGCTGGGGGAGAGCCGTTAGTTAATCAGGATGATGCGATTACGGGTAATGAGATTACGGAGCCGATGATTCGGATTGGGGTGTTGATTGTGGATGAGGAAACGGATAATCAGGTGGTGATTACGAGTAATGAGAGTGATTATACGGTGACTGATACGAATGGAAATTTGTTAGCCGAGATGACCAAAGGTAAGAAGGTGACGGCGGCTTGGGACGGTACGCGCTATACTTTTGACCGCGGTAATGGATTAGAAAAGTCGACCTATCCTTTACGTTTTGTGCCGAAGACGGCGAACGCGGTGCTGACGGTGACGAATTTTGATCGCACGGTGACACGAGGATCTGCTAATGCTGACAATACTTTCCGCAACGTGTTGGAGTTGCGGCACAACGACGTGAAGTCGCGGAGTTGGTTGATTAATGAAGTACCGATGGAGTTTTATTTGAAGGGTTTAGGTGAGACATCGAATGCTTCACACTTGGAGTTCCAAAAAGCCTTGATTACGGCGGCGCGAACTTATGCTTTCTATCATTGGACACGGGATACGAAGCACGATGGCGAGGGTTTCCACGTCGACGCTTACTCCGACCAAGTTTATAAGGGTTATGGCCAAGAGGTGAGGACGCCACGCTTGAGTCAGGCGGTGGATGCGACCCGAGGTGAGATTGTGACGTACAACGGCGAGACGGCGATTACGGCGTATTTCTCGAGGAGTGCTGGTAAGACGCTCGATTGGAGTGAGGTGTGGGGAGGGAGTGTGCCATGGAGTAAGAGTGTGCCGGTGCCGTGTGATGTCGGTAAGACATTGTGGGGGCATGGTGTTGGCATGTCGGCATCGGGAGCATTGTGTATGGCGAATGATGGCAAATTGTGGGAGGAGATTTTGAAGTATTTCTACACTGGTATCGCTCTGGACAAGCGGTGGTAGTTTTTTGTGGTAGAATAGAGATATATTCGTCATGAAATGAACTATGTCAGATTCAGCGAAGGGAAGTCATGACGGAGCGCCAAGGCTGGTTAGCGATGATGAAGAAGATGAGAAGGTAGCAGCGGAAAAGGCTGTGGCTTGGTTGAAGGCGATTTTGCGGCAGACGGATGCGAGGATGATCACAGCGGAATCTTTAGAGCGGGCGTTGCAGGATGCGCCAGAAGCTGAGGTTTATAATATTTTGCAAAATAAAGTTAGAATGTTGGTGGCTAACTTGGGTAATTTTGAGAGTGGTGCTGAGCGCGTGAAGAATGTTGATGAGGCAATTGATGTGTACTTGGCTTTTGTGGAAGCTAGTACAGCAATGACGCCGCAGGAATTTAAGGCGGTTGAATATTTACATCATGAATTAATACATTATTTTGCTCAATTGGAAATGTATAAGCCGAAGAATGGCCTTGATGATTTGACGTATACTCATATTACGTGGGTCAAACGAAAATTTACCGATGCTCAGCCTGATTTTGCATCAGCGAAGGAAAATGTAGCGGAAAATGATGAGATTAATGCGATAGAGATGATGGGTGGAAAGCAGGAAGAAGTTGAATCGAGACAGTTGACCGAGGAGGAAGCTGAGCAGGTTGAACTATACAAGCGAGATTTGGGGCATGCTTTCCGAGGTCAGCCGATAATGGAAGGCGAGATGACGATTGAAGAGATGATGGTGGAGTTAAAAAAAATGGGACAGGAACAGATAATTTTACAAAAATTACAGGATGAGGTAGAGGAGTTAGGTAGTTTATGGACTGGAGAACTAGTTGACCAAACTCACCATGATGTAAGGTATTGGCATGAGTGCTTAGTGCGGCAAGAAGCCACTTTTAAGGCTTTGACGCATTTGAGTAGCGAGGAAAAAGTAGTGATTGATAGTTGGATTAAGAAGGCGACGGAAGTTAAGGCGGCGCTCGAAGAGAGAATGGCAGTGTTTGCGGCGGATCCGGAGATCCAGTTGATGGATAAGATGGATGAGTTAACGAGTGCGGTCGATAAGGCTTTGTATGAGCCGGAGACGTCGTCGTTAGCGGAGTTAGTGAAGGGGATACAGGGGTTGCATGAGATGGGTCGGGAGGATATTGTGGTGAATTTTTTTAAGGATGATATTGAGGACCTGGGTTATTCGGTTTATAAAGATTCGACTGTTGAGGAGCAGAAAAAGTGGTTGCAGAGAGCAGTTATATTGAAAAGTTGGCTACCGAGCTTGAGAGAAATAGCCACGCCGGATGAATTAGTAACGTTGGGTAAATATGAGCGAGCGCTCCTGCTAAAGGAAGAGAGAGTGCAACAAATGTTAATCGAAACGGAGGGAAAACTAATAGGCAAAGAGTCGGTGGAGGAGGCTCATGGACAGTTGCTTGGAGTACTTGGCAAGCATGCTGAAAGACTTGAGAAAGATGAATTGACGACGGAGCATGAAAACAAGCTGGCGAAGAATCAAGCACCGAATGAAGCTTTTGTAAGAGAAGAAGAGGTACAGAAGTTAGAAGGTCGTTTGTATTTATATTTGGCACAGGTTGGTATACCGAGCGTTGGTGACGTGATTGGATTAGGGAAGACAATTAGGGCGTTGAATGCGCTAGGAAGAGGAGATGTGGTAATGGCCGAGATAATTAGGCGAAGAAAGCAGGATTATTCATATTTCCCAGAACGAAGTGCAGAACAGTTAAAGGCTTTGCATTTGCTGGCGGCGGAATTGACGCCCGAACAGCTGGATGAAGTTGATAAGTGGGACGAGATTATTAAAGAGGCTGTTGAGAAGGCGAAGCAGCCATACAAGTCGACTGAGAAGGAGTTGGAAGAACATCGAAAGGAACAGGAAAGGGTTAAAAATGAAATGTTGGATAAATGGGCAAAGGCTTTGTATGATGAGAATGCGTTGGTTTATAAAGGACAGCTTGAGGCCAAGCATGATAAATTGTTAGGTATAGTAAAGAATCCAAAGAAACCGATTGTGAAGACATTAGAGAATAAAGAGAAAGAGCTGAGTGAAGAAGAACGTAGAGAGATTGTGAAGACTCAATTGAATTTAGGGAGTTTTGGTTATGCTGAGCAGTTGATGGCAAAATGGTGGCCGGATAAAGAGCGTTGGTTTACAGATCCAGAATTGAGACAGGCGGCGCAAGAAGGGATTCAGAAACAATGGAAAGAAAAACCGCTCATGAGGCCAATTTTGGAGAAATTTATTAAAAAGTTTGGGTTATATACGCCGGTGGAGCCGAAGGTGGTGAAGAAGAGTAAGAAGAATATTTAAGTGAGGTGACTCGTGGGAGGTTCGGTTGGGATAGCGTGCGATGGCTCGCGTTCTTCGTGTTCCAGGAGGGAGGCATCGCCGCGGCGGTGCTTGCAGTCGGCTACGAGTTTGGCGATGGTGAGTTTGACGTCGTCGGGGTTGTCGATGTCCTTGAATTGGAAGCGTTCGTGTTCGCCGGCAGTTTGAATGAAAACGTCGCCATAAGTTAGGAAGGTGCCAAGGAAGCCACTGGTTTCGCTTGTGATGTCCTGCACTTGGTTGAGGCGAAGTTCAGAGACAGTGCGGGAAAAGAGGCCGTGTTGTTCAATGTTGATGACGCGTTCCGTAGTGACAATCCAAATGTCCAGGAAATAGTCGGTGATTTGGGCCATGGTGATGACAGCGACGACTAACATGTAGCAACCGAGGAGCAGAGTGAGGGCTGGGCCCCAAAAAGGCTGGCTCATGATGGTGAGATGGCCGAGTTTGATAGCGCCCCAGATGGCAAAGGGGACAATGGTCATGGCGAGCGTGAAGAAAAAGGCGCCGGCCAAGTCGAGCCAGTAACGCCTGAGGAAGAGCACAGTGACTTCACCGCTTTCTTGGTTGGGAAGGGCTTTTAAGCTGATCATAGGCCGAAGGTTGACGTGCTACTGCCAGTGAAGGGTAAGATTTCGATGACGGTAACGGTGTGGTGCCAGTCGATGTTGCTGACCATGACGCCAACAACGCCGAGCACGGCCAGATAACCGCCAAAGTAGAGAAGGAGAACTACAGTAGTACCGAAAGATTGCATGCCGAATTTGGCAATGTGGTAAATGTTGAAAAACATGTAAACCGTTGTGGCGAGCAGAACGATGGAGAAGGGTATGAGGAGATACCAGAGGGGGAAATGGAAGGCTGTCATAGGAGTTTTATCAAGCTGGCTATATTTGTCTTCGCGCTCAAGCCTTTGTTTGTGGGTCCTGCCACTGCGGACCCCACTGGGTGCTCGCAAGCTGCGCGCCCAGTAGGGACCTCCCTCCGTGTCACCCACTAAAGGATTTCGAGGTTAGCGGCTTGATCATGTCTGAGGATAGTCAAATCCTAGGTGGGTGTAAGCACGTTCGGTGGCAGTGCGGCCACGGGGCGTGCGTTCGAGGAAGCCGATTTGCAGGAGGAAGGGCTCGTAGATTTCTTCGATGGTGGCCATTTCTTCTTGAGTAGCTGCGGCGAGAGTAGTGAGGCCGACGGGGCCACCAGCGAACTTCTCGATGATGGTGGTTAAGAGATGACGGTCGACGTTATCGAGGCCTAGTGGATCAATAGCTAGGAGATCGAGGGCGGCGTCGGCAACTTTTTCTGTGATGAGGCCGTCGTGAAGGATCTCGGCGTAGTCGCGAACACGTTTGAGTAGGCGGTTAGCAATGCGTGGCGTGCGTCTGGCGCGTGAAGCAATGCGGGCTGCTGCACCTGAGGCTAATTGTACGCCTAAAATGCCGGCGCTGCGAGCCATGATGCGACCGATTTCTTCATCGGTATAAAAGTCGAGGTGATAGGTGGTGCCAAAGCGGTCGCGGAGTGGGGCAGAAAGCATGGAAAGGCGAGTAGTAGCGCCGATGATGGTAAAAGGGGCGAGGTCCAAGCGGAGCGTGCGGGCGCTTGGCCCTTTGCCGACGACGAGATCGAGCGCAAAGTCTTCCATGGCGGGGTAGAGGACTTCTTCAATAGCGTGATTCATGCGGTGGATTTCGTCGATGAAGAGAACATCGCCAGCTTCGAGGTTGGTGAGAATAGCGGCCAAGTCGCCGACGCGTTCCAAAGCGGGGCCGGAGGTGACCTTAACTTTGGCGCCCATTTCGCCGCCGATGATGTGAGCTAAGGTGGTTTTGCCGAGGCCTGGGTTGCCGTAGAGGAGGACGTGTTCAAGCGGGGCGCCACGCTTTTTGGCGGCACCCATGAAGATAGTGAGGCTATTTTTGAGGTCTTCCTGGCCGACGAAGTCTTGTAAGGCGGCGGGGCGTAGGCCAATTTCAAAGCGGGCCTCGTCGTTTTTAGCTGCGGGGGCGACCAGGGCTTCATCGTCACTCATTTCGTCCGCTTCGATCATAGTGGTTATATTGTACACTATTCCAGGAGCTCTTTGCCTTTTTTGGGAAAAATAGTACAGTGTAGCTGTTCACGAGTTACCCAGCCGGGGTGGCGAAATGGTATACGCAAGACACTTAAAATGTCTGGATCGTAAGGTCGTGCGGGTTCGACTCCCGCCCCTGGCACCACGTTTTCAATAGTATGAATAAACAATATCGACCGAATGCGGCAGTGCTAATTACTGACGGAGAAGGTCGTATTTTGTTATGTGAAAGAATCGATGGGATTTATGCTCAGGTGCAAACGGTGCAGGGTGGCGTCGACCATGGTGAGACGGCGAGAGAGGCGGCGGTGAGGGAAGTCTATGAGGAGATTGGGTTAAGACCTGAGCAGTTTGAGATTATTGCCGAGCAGGAGGCGAAGTTTAGATACGAATGGCCTGAGGATTATAAAAATAAGTTTCCGCCGGGTGTATTGGATAAATTTATTGGTCAGGAACAGACGTTCTTTTTGGCACAGGTGGCGCCAGATGTTGAATTTAACTTGGAAACGCATCATCCGGAGTTTAGCCGAGTATGGTGGGGGAGTCCGCAGGATTTGGTGGAGCAGTGTTGGGTAGTGAAGCGGCCGGGGATTGAGAAGGCGCTCAAGGAGTTTGGTTTATTATAAATTAGGCTAGTTTCAGCTAAATAATCAGTATTAGGGCTTGACTTAAAGCTTATTTTATGGTATGATATTATGTCGTGGGCCTTTAGAAATATGGGTCCCACGCATGTTCCTAGTTCCACTACAACCTCAGAAAGTCCAGCATTTCCGCTGGCAAGGAGCCTCTCATGACCACTGACTCTTCCGTGCTTGTCCCCGCCGACGTCAACCTCGCCCTCGAAATCGAGGCCAAGGACGCCTTGTGGGCAGCCTTCAAGGCCGCTGGTGGGAGCGTGGCCAACGGCCTGGCCTTCGCCAAGAACCAAGGGCTGATCAACCACTGCGTGGCCAAGCTCAACCCGCGGTTCATCAACTGCAACGAGCTGCCGGTCAAGCCTGACTGGGCCAAGGAGATGACCAAGAACGCGCCGGGCGGACTGGTCGACTCGAGCACTGTGACGTATTTCCAGACCGACGCGATGAAGAGCGGCAACTGGACGGTCGGCACGGAGCTCGGAGCCGCGGCCAGGAACGACGGGTTCAACCCCGCCAACGCCACGTTCGGCCAGAAGGTGCATGCCAGCCAGGACGAGCTCCTCAAGGACGTGCCGAAGGAGATCCAGGTGCTCATCTGCACCGAGACGGAGTTCCTC
>CAINGB010000046.1 GCA_903848275.1 Candidatus Uhrbacteria bacterium
CGCTGGCTTCTTAGCCTCCCTCTGGTTCGTCGCCGCCCAAATTTTCATCATCCACGCTATCTGCCAATGGTGCATGGGCTCTGCCATCACCTCAACTCTCCTCTTTACTCTCAGCTTCTTCGTCGTCTCCGAAACTCTCACGCCAGATAAAACTGAATAGTCAAACACGCAACCACTTTAGCAGCGGCTCAGGCTTGTAAGAGCGAGCGACTGTCGCCAGCCCTCATGACGACGCCAAGACCGGCCCGTGTCAATCTCTCCCGAGGTAACGTAGGGCTGTAAGAGATTGACCGGTCGCCATTCCAAAATCTACTCAGTTAAGAAATGTGGCGGTCGTGTCTGCAGCTAGGAATGAGGGCTGGCACAGGCGCGAGCGAATATTCTAGACGTATTTCCTATCTTTACCCGTCACAATCCTAATCTGCCGCGGCAATACTTTAATATCAAAATCATTTCCCTCTAGCTTCTCTCCATCAACCTGCAACGTTATCAAGTCATCAGACCGTATCTGCAAATGTGCAAAAGGCACGTTCGTCACCGCCTCAATTTTTTTTATCAACCAACTCCGACGCGGCGTTTTCATAATAAACTCAAGTTTGCCATCCGTCGGATTAGCTGCACCAAAATCGGCCGATTGCGCCAAATTCCGAATCATCAAACTACTTCTAGTGTCCGGTCGCAAAGTATAGTTTCCCTCAAAAGTACAAGCTGGTTGCACTCCTTCAGCTGTCACCATATGCAAAAAGCGCATGCCGTTCACGCTCCCCAAATCTAACTCTTCCACTAGTCTGGCCGACAGCACATCACAAGCCGCCACTCCTTGCGGCACACCCAAAATCTCGGCAATATTGTTACCTTGTCCTAATGGAATAATGGCAATCACCACGCTCGGATCCGCCACTGCATCCATGACCTTGCGTAGCGTCTGGTCGTTACCAACCGCCACGACTGTCTGCGTCCCTCGTCGAATTTCATCTTTAATCAATTCTTCAGCGTCACGAAACAAAGCCAAGCGGGCAATTTTGCCGCTTATCCCCAAGTCAGTCAAACGTGTTTCGATAAGCGCCAGTTCACGCTCGAAGCGTTGACCTTGGACTGATTCGTCGTACACGTAAAGGTACACAAAAATTTACTCAACTTCAGGCTCCGGTTCTTCACGCTTCATCGCCTTGCGGCCAGCTGTCCCATCCATGGTAATCCGGCCATTAATTTGCGACCCAGCCATAACGGAGATTGTTTCCGCCGCTACGTCACCAATAATTTTTGACGTTGCCAGCAACTCCAACTTACCAGCGATAGTAATATTGCCACGCACCTCGCCGGCAATCACTGCATTCGCCGCCGTCACGTCAGCCGTGATTTTCGACGCGTCACCAATCCGTAAGTCACCGGCGGTGCGAATAATACCTTGCACGTCGCCCTCAATGACTACGTTACCTTCACTATTGAATTCGCCCTCGACGCGCACGCCGTGAGCAATCACTGTCTCTTCACCATTGTGCTTAGCCATAGTAGATATACCAAATGCCATAACACCTTAATATTATAGGACTTTTTAATTTGCGTCGAGTTTGGGTGCGGAGCAAAGAGAGCTTTGGAGACTTAGTTCGTGCTAAGGCGAAGAAGTCGACGCAGCGACAAGCCCAAAATCGGCCAAATTAAGAAGTCCGACCCTACATTTCTTTAACGGACTCCATACCAAGCAACTCACAACCATTCATCAAAGTTTGCCGCACCGCTGCCATTAGCGCCAAACGAGCTCCTTTGCGTTCACGATTGACATCGTCAAGTACTCGCACCTCATGGTAATACTCCGCAAAAATCTTAGCTAAATTGTATGTTGCCTGCGCAATCATGCTCACTTGGAAGCTGGCCGCCGTCTTACTAACAACATTTGGGAAGTCAGCCACCTGACGCAACATCTGCTGTTCCAAGGGGTGAGTTAACTGTTCGCCGAGCATAATTGACGGCATATCCGCCTTCGCTTCCAAGCTATAAATACGGGCAATCGTATAAAGAATGTAAGGACCAGTGAATCCCTCTACACTCATCGCTTCTGCCATGTCAAAGGTAATAATCCTCCCTGGGTCCTGACGCAACATCGTGAAAGCAATGCCAGCTTGCGTCAGCACCTCGGCATTAGCCTTGATTTTCTTCTCGCGCCAGTCGGCATGACGTTCTGCCGTCTCCGCCGCCAGCTTAGCCTGCATGGTGTCACGCAAGTCTTCATACTTCACAATATTACCAGTTCTGGAAGACATCGCCCCTTCTGGCAGAGTCACCATCTCATAACCAATGTGTACCAAGTCCGGCGTAAAATTCAATCTACGTAAAGTCGCAAACAATTGCTTCATGTACAACGATTGTCGCACATCAATCACAAAAATCTGCCGGTCAGCATGATAGTCAGCGTCTTTCTTGAAAGCTAACGGCAAATCTTTGGTTGCGTAGAGTGACGAGCCATCCGTTTTCAAAATCAAGAATGCTCCCAATTTATCCTCTTCCAAATCAACAATCGTCGCACCCTCACTCTTCTTAGCAATACCGTCCACCAACATCTTACGCACCAACTCCTTGCCTGGCTTCTCCACCTGACTTTCAAAATACCAAACATCAGGTTTGACCCCCAGCTCCGCAAAAATACTCCGGAACGAAGCCAAGCTCCATTCTCGCGTCTCCTTCCACATACTCGTCCACGGCTCTTCCTCCGCTTCCAGTTTACGCTGCACCTCCGCAATCTCCGCTTTCGCCTCTTCATGTTCCGCTACAAACTGCGTCGCCCTGGTATAAATCTCACCCAACACCTTCGCTCTATCGGCCTTCTCAATCTTCACGTCCTTGTACCACTTATCGTAACCCCACAACGCTTTAGCCACGTGCGCCCCAATGTCGCCAATATACGCCGCTCCCACCGTCTCATATCCGCTAGCCTTCAACACGTTAATAATCGCCTGGCCGAGCAAGGCGTTACGAATATGGCCGACATGGAATTCTTTATGCGTGTTCGGCTGAGCATAATCAACCAATACTTTCTTGCCCTTGCCGATCGTGCCCTGCCCATAACGCTTCTTCATCTTCAACACGTCGTGCAGCACTAAACTCGCAAAGTTCGCTTCATTGAAATGAAAGTTGACGTA
Organism: Candidatus Uhrbacteria bacterium; assembly: GCA_903848275.1. GTDB lineage: Bacteria > Patescibacteriota > Patescibacteriia > UBA9934 > UBA9934 > UBA11707. The sequence continues at coordinate 3,138 of CAINGB010000046.1, forward strand.
TGGCCCAGCCGAACTAATCTTATTGATCAGCGTCGATGGCTCCAAATGCGCCGCTATCTCTGTGGCAATCTCCAACGGACTTCTCCCCTGCCCCTTAGCCAAGGCAAAACAACCAAACGCCAAGTCGCCCAACTCGGGGTTCGGCGGCGTTGTCAGCATATCCGTCGTCACCGGAAACTTTTTCCCCAGCGTCTTCTTCAAACTCGCCAGTGCTTCTTTTCTTGCTTTATCAAGTGTATACATAGGTCTTATTGGTCCTAGTCAACCTATTAACTGAGTCTAACAAACTGTCTTTTTCCACGACGCAACACGCCATTTGTACCAGGCGCCATCACCGCAAACGCATCACTCTGCTTGACGTCATTCAGGAAAACTCCGCCATCAGCTACTAAACGACGCGCTTCACCATTCGACTGCGCCAAACCTGACGCCACTAACACCTCAAGCAGCTTCATCTCACTCGCCACTTTAAATTCTGGAATATCATCTGGAACATTACTCTCCGTAAATTTATTAACGAAATACTTTTTGGCCTTAACTGCCGCTGCCTTACTGTGAAAAATTCGCACAATCGCTGCAGCTAATTCCAACTTAATATCTCGCGGGTTTTTCCCAGCTTTCAAAGCTTGATCAAACACCGCAATCTCCGCCGATGACAAATCCGTCAGCAACTCAAAGTAAGTTACAATCGCCGAGTCTGCCACCGTCATGACCAACTCAAACATCTCATTAGGCTTTGTTTCCAACGGAATATTATTACCAAAACTCTTTGACATCTTGCGTTCGCCATCAGTTCCAACCAACAGTGGCACCGTCAAGATATCTTGCTCTGGCATCTCATAACGACGCTGCATGCGTCGACCCATGTGCAAATTCAATAGCTGATCAGCACCGCCAATCTCCACATCAGCCTTCACCATCACAGAATCATAGCCCTGCATAATTGGGTACAACAATTCCAACGGCGACAATGTGCTTTCCTCAGTATTCAAACGCTTCCTGAAATCATCACGCTGCATCACTTGCTGCAAGGTAACTTTCGAGGTCATCTGCATGAAGTCAAGTCCGTTCATCTTATCGAACCACTTACCATTACGAACAACTTCCAAAGAATCCTTGTCCGATTTAATAACCTTAAAAGCCTGCTTCTGATAAGTTTTTTTGTTCTGGTCAATCTCTTCCCGAGTAATCAAATTTCTCTGCTCCGATCGTCCAGTCGGATCACCAACCATCGCTGTAGCATCGCCGATAATCAACACAGCAATGTGACCAAGCTCCTGAAACTGTCGCAATTTACGCAATGGAACGGTATGCCCCAAGTGCATATGCGGTGACGTCGGATCAATACCAAACTTAATCCTCAGCTGCTCGCCAGCCATCATTCTCGCTTTCAAGTGTTCGGCAACAATCAAATCCTTTACTCCCCGCGTCAACACCTCATCAATTTTCTTTTCGTCAGTTATAACCATATATTTATTTCATACTCGCTAATTGTCCCGTCAACTTCTCAACTTTATCCTTGGCCTCCGCCAACTTAGCTCGTTCAAGCGCAATCACCTTTTCCGGTGCGCGGCTCACAAAATCCGCATTCTCCAGCTTCGTTGTCTGCATCTCCACATACTTCCTCAAACCTATTAGTTCGTTTTCGATTCTGCTGATTTCCTTTGCCGTGTCAACTAAACCCTCCAAAGAAACATAAATTTCCATCCCGGCCACCACCGTACTCGCCATCTGCTCTACCCGATCATCATCAAACCCAACATTACTCACTTTCGCCAAAGCCCTAATGACGTCATCATACATGAACAAAGCCTTGTCCGTCACCACAATTTCCACCAATTGTTTTGGTGGTACGTTATTCTCCGCGCGAATATTCCTAATCGCCACAATCACTTCCTGCAATCTCGTAAATTCCTCTTGAATGCTTCTCGCTGACAGCGCCTCACCCCGATTATTATAGTCCTGCTCCGTGCCTCCAAAAATAAATGGATTATTGCTTGCTGTCTCCTCATTGATAACCGGCCACTGCGCTACCATGATCAGCCCATTATTGAGCCTAGCATAAATCTCCTCCGTCACAAACGGCATGAACGGGTGCCACAAAATCAACAAACGCTCCAAGATATAGTTGAGCATGTCGTCCTTGCCCTTCTCCACCTTGGCAATCTCCAAGTACCAATCCGCAAAATCCGTCCAGGTGAATTCACGCAACAGTTCGCCTGCTAACGACAGTTGATAGCTCGCCTGATACTGCGTCACCTTGTCGACGACGCTCGCAAATTTTCCGAGAATCCATTTATCCGCCAACGTCACTGCAACTGGCATTGCCTCGACATGACGCAAACCACCAGTCTGCATATCCACAAACCGCGAAATATTCCACAACTTATTCGTGAAGTTACGGAAGCCAGCAATCTTCTCTTCGCTCAACCTCGTATCATTGCCCGGCGTGCCACCAATAATCAAACTGAGGCGCGTGGCATCAGCCCCGTACTTACTAATCATGTCGAGCGGGTTAATAATATTGCCGAGCGACTTACTCATCTTCCTCCCCTGTTCGTCACGCACCAAGCCGTGCAAGTAAACCGTCTTAAACGGCACTTCACCCAATAAATAGGTCGACATCAAAATCATGCGCGCCACCCAGAAGAACAAGATATCGTAGCCCGTCTCGAGCACCGTCGTTGGGTGGTACATCATGTCCGGCGCCTCCTTATTCGGCCAACCCAAAGTCGAAAACGTCCACAAGCCAGAACTAAACCAAGTATCGAGCGTGTCCGGATCTTGTTCCCAACCCTCGCCCGTTGGCGCCTCACCAACTGCCTGTTCCTCGCCCTTATACCAAACAGGAATCCTGTGACCGAACCAAATCTGGCGGCTAATGTTCCAGTCCCGCAAATTATCAATCCAATGGAAATAAGTTTTTTCGAACCTATCCGGCACAATCGTCACGTCACGACTCCTCACCGCATTCTGCATCAACTGCTTGAGCGTCACCGTCTGGCCATCACGCGCAAATTCCTTATTCACGCTCACAAACCACTGTTTCTTAATCTGCGGTTCGATGATGCCTCCACCTCGGCTATTGAGCGCAATATTGTGCACGTAATCCTCGTCGATGTGATCAACTAAGCCCTTACCAGCTAACTTTTCAATAATATTCTTACGAGCAATTTTGATCGGCTGACCAGCAAACTCTCCAGCAATGGCTAATAATTTTCCATTATCATCAATAATCTGTTCTTTATCCAAACCATGACGCTCGGCAATACCAAAATCGACCGCATCGTGCCACGGCGTGATGGTCATGACACCAGTTCCGAATTCAGGATCAGCAGCTTCATCCTTAATTACAGTTGCCGTAATCGGTCCATTGATCCATTCCAGTTCAATCTGCTGACCGTGCTCATAAGCAGCATAACGCTCATCAGCCGGGTGCATCACTACGTACTTATCGCCAAACTTCGTCTCTGGCCGCGCCGTACCAATCACAAACGGACCGTACTTCAAATAGTAGAACGGCGCCTTACTTTCTTTACGGTCCAACTCGTCGTCAGAAACCGTCGTTTGCATTAGCGGGTCCCAGTTAACAATTCGATCACCGCGGTAAATCAGCCCATCCTCAAACATCTGTTTAAAAGCCACGTTCACCGCCTTGTTGCGCTCAGCATCCAGCGTATAAGCCTCCCTCGTCCAATCCAAAGAAGATCCCATCTTTTTGCACTGGTTCACAATCGTGTCATGACTATTCTGGGCAAACTCATTCACTCGGCGCAAAAACTCTGACCTACCCAAATCATGCCGAGTCTTCCCCTCCGTCTCAAAAATCATTTTCTCGACCTTGCTCTGAGTCGCAATCGCCGCATGGTCGGTACCTGGAATCCACAAGGCCTTCTTGCCGCTCAAACGGGCAAAGCGCACCATGCTGTCCTCAATTGCCAACATCGTGGCGTGCCCAATATGCAACGTGCCGGTTACATTCGGCGGCGGCATGGCAATACTAAAAACTTCTTTACGCTCAGCAAAATCCGGCAAATTCTCTGGCGTGAAGTAGCCACTATCTAGCCATTTTTGATAAATCGCGTCCTCCACGCCTTGCGGCTCGTAGGCTTTTTCAAACTCTTGCTTAGCATCAGTCATAATGACCTAAGTGTAGACAAAAAGTAAGAATATAGCAACAATCACAGGGTGAAGCTGCCATTCCAGTCTTGACGGCCAGCCTTATAAAACATACACTCAACCATCAATCACGGTCCTCGTGGCAATTCTCCCCCATGTCGCTCCTGCCCCACGAACAATTCCTGGCTTTTCTCAGCCGTGCCGAGCGGCCAGTCATCCTATTGCCGGAAGTCGCCACCGCTGACGACTTCGCGACGGCTTTCGGTTTGTGCGCACTCCTCGCCAAACTCGGCAAGACTACGGAAATTATTTGCGCAGGGGGCAGCACCCCCAAGAGCCTCGGCTTCCTCTCTGGCTCTACCCCCGTCCACGGCGACCTCCAAAACATCCGTTCGCTCACCATCAACGTCAACGTGGCCAAAGCCAAAGTCGACGAACTCTCCTACACCGTGGTCGGCGAGACCCTCCGCATTCATCTCACCCCGAAGAGTGGTGAATGGAAGAGTGAGGACGTGGCCGTCGCGACCGCTAGCTACAAGTACGATTTAATTATTACGATTGGTGTGGCCGACTTGGCTGCGCTCGGGCCCATCGGCAAAAAGTACGCCGATTTTATTTTTGCCACGCCCGTCATCAACCTGGACCACAATACCGCCAACGATCATTTCGGCGCCTTAAACATTGTCGACGTGTCCGCCGTAGCTAACGGTGAAGTCGCCTTCGCTCTCATGTCCCGCCTCGACGAAAGTATTATCGACGCCGACATCAGTACCTGTTTCTTAACCGGCATGGTCGCCGCCACTAAGAGTTTCAAAACCCCAAACGTCACACCAAAAACCCTCAAAGCTGTCGGCCAACTCATGAACTTAGGCGCCCGCCGTGACGAAATTGTCGCCAAACTCTACCGCACCAGAAGCGTGGAAACCCTCCGTTTGTGGGGCCGTGCCCTCGCTCGCCTCAAGGTCGACGCTACTCACAGCTTAGTCTGGACTCTCCTCACCCACCAGGATTTCATCAACGCCGGCAGTGACGAAACTGCGCTCGAAGACATTGTGGAGGAATTACTCAACACCTCACCTGACGCCAAAGTCGTGGCCATCTTCTACGAACAACCAGGCGAAACCATCGCCGTCCAACTCCACGCCGAACGCCCTCATGATGCCCTGGCCCTCGGCCTCCCCTTCAAATCCTCCGGCACCCGCGAAGTCGCCCGCCTCACTCTCAACTCCGCCGATCTCGTGGCTGCAGAAAAAGTGGTTATCACGCATTTACAAAAAGAATTGGCGAAGTAGGTGAATACCCCTGGGATATAAACCAGGGGTATTCACCTACTTCATGGAAAAACTGTAACCAGAAATTGTGCTATAATAGCACCATGTCCACCGACCTGCTTTTGCGTTATGCCAATCAGTCCTACTCGCCGAGCAATCGCGCGCGCGACTTTTTGCTACGCGACCCCCGTTTTTCCTGGGCCAATAACCTGTTAGAAGAAAATAAGCGCAGCGATATTTTGTTAGCTGGCGCCAGTTTACGCGACGTCTTAATGGGCCACGTGCCAGCTCACCCGAGCATCACCATCCAAGGCATAAGCCCCAAAAACATCCGCCAAGCCCTCACGTCAACCGGCAATCTCGACCTTGAGGGCGGCGAGCACGCCATGACCTACCGACCAAAATCTGCTCCGCAAGAAAATTTGTATATTCTCGTCGACCACTTACCCCCAGCTGACTTCACCTTCGATGCCCCACTTTATAGCCTCCGCGAACAAGCCCTACAGGATGAACAAAATGGCCTCGCCGACCTCCACGCCGGCGTTATTCGCGTTCCCGGTTATCCCCTCCGTACCTTTGCGGAAGATCCTCTCCGCATGCTCCGCACTCTCCGCCTAGCTGCCTCGCACGGCCTGCACATCGCGGCGGAAACCTGGCACGCTTTACAATGTTCCCTCCCTCGCCTCAACAAAATTTCTCGTAACGACGCCGGCAAACCAGAGTTTACACATCCCCGCCAAGTTATTGGCAGCAGTTTCCTCGACACCCTCCTCCACCACCCCACTTACGGCAGTAGCCTCATTGGCGACAGCGGTTTTGGTCACCTAGTTGCCCCCGAACTTTCTCACGGCGCTTGGGCCCAAGGCGAAGCCGCCCTCGATACCCTCACCCACAAAGACACTCTCGGTCACTTCAAACTTGGTGCTATCAGCGCCGCTGCTATCGTCGCCGCTCTCTTCATGTACCACGAACGCAACGCCAAGCTCGCGGCCGACTTTCTCAAAAAATTCCACTTAGGCCACCTCGCCAAAGACGTCGCCTGGTTGCTTGCTAACCTCGACCATTTCCACACTCACGACCCTGCCAGCATGAGTCCCTCAGCCTTCGAAAAACACTTCGCCTCAGAACGTGGCCGCAATCTACTTGCCCTCATGCACGCCAAATTCTTACACGACGGCGCACATCACATTGCTCGCGAACGCCTGCACGTCGCCCGCCGCCTGCTCGACGCCATCCACGCCAAAACCGCCCTCCTCCCCAAACTTGTCCGCGGCCGCGATCTCTCTATCCTCGGCATCACCCCCGGCCCTTTCTACCGCGATCTCATGAAAAAAGTCCGCGACGGCCAGCTCACCGGCAAACTGCAAAACCGCGACGACGCTTTATCGTTCTTGCAACTACACGTCAGTAAACTATAGTTTAAAGGGAGGTGGCATTTTGCCCCCTCCCTTTGAAAACCAATCTCAACAACTCGCTACTTAAACAAAAAATCCCCTACCGGAGTAGAGGATTTATTGGTGGACGCAGGAGGATTCGGACCTCCGACCTTTACAATGTCAATGTAACGCTCTAACCAACTGAGCTATGCGTCCAAGCTAATGAACGGGAAAATAATAGCTTTTTACCGCCCCGGTGTCAACGGCTTGCCCTCCCGCTGCGACAACAACATGAAGAGAATCGACAACATAATCAGCAGAGCAAACCAGATTCCAGCCGACAAAAAGATGTCCCGAGTCGAGCAACCAAAAATCGCTTTAGCTACATTAAATGGCCCAGCCGCACTACCTAAACACAGCACCGCCTTGCCTTCACTCATAATCAACCCAGTCGTCGCTGCGCCATAAGCCGCCGCCGCACTAGCCAAGGTAAACAAGCAGCTAAACTGAGCCTTTTTAATCCGTAAAAATCTGGTCAAAGCCACCACTGCGAACAAAACTCCCCCAATCACCCAAAACAAAATGAACCAAACAAGTGCCAATACCCAAGTTAATTGTGCTATTTCGCCATGCATATTAGTAGAGCAAACCCGAGGCTAAGTACTCAATCGCCCCAGTTCCCAGCGCGCCCAAAAACAGCACCACGCCCAAATTCTTCCGATCATGCGAATGTGTCCTCACCCCCCAGACGTACATCACAATCGCCAGCACGACTAGAATTATGGTTACAAAAAACATATATATTTTTGACTTTACACTAAGGACCAGCTCAGCTGGCCACTACCAATCTCAGCTAGTAATCGCTGTTGAGTTAGGAAAGCTGAGCTTTCCTCGCATACCAACAACCAAGCTGAGCTTGGTAGGCCTGGATGGGTTCGAACCATCGACCGGCGAGGTATAAGCTCGCTGCTCTAACCACTGAGCTACAGGCCTTCAATTCTGCAAACTGCGCTAGAATGGTACCAAAACTAGCGTTTAATCACAACTTATGCCATACTCTGGCCTATGCTTAGCGTCGAACTCACAAATGAAGTCCCCGCCCGCCTGGACATCACCCTGGTCGGCCTCCTCCCCTATAGCCGCAATCAGCTACAAAAAGCCATTGCTGCCAAGGCTATTTTAGTCGACGACGCTCCCACTACCCCCAACAGCAGCGTCTCCCTAAAAAATGTCGTCACCTACAATCCCGATTTCTTCATTCTCGGCCCCATTCCTGAAGGCTCTATGCCTGTTCTCAACATCATCTTCGAGAACGATGACATCATCGTCGTCAACAAGGCCGCTGGCGTGCTCTCCCACCCCGCTCCTGGCAGCCATGAATACACCTTAGCCGACGCCCTCAAGGTCTACTGCCCGACCATGGAACACGCTGGTGACGACGCTGCTCGCGCTGGTTTAGCTCACCGTTTGGACCGCGACGCTTCCGGCATTGTCGTGTCCGGTAAAACCCGCGAGTCTTTCCTTTTCCTTAAAAAGCAATTTTCCGAACGTTTAACCACCAAGCACTACACCGTCCTAGTCCTCGGCAACATTGTCGACGACCACGGCACCATCACCTTCCCTATCGCCCGTTCTGCCACCTTAGGCCGCATGGCTGCTCGCCCAACTTCCCAAGAAGGCAAGGAAGCTATCACCCATTTTAACGTTCTGGAACGCTTGGGTGGTCACGCCACTTTGCTCGACGTCGTCATCGAAACTGGCCGTACGCACCAAATTCGTGCTCACTTTTTTGCCTTACAACACCCCGTCGTCGGCGACAAGCTCTACGTCCAAAAGGGTCAAAAACAAATCGACCTCGGCCGTCTCTTCCTCCACGCTCGTGAACTCACCATCGAACTCCCAAGTGGTGGTCAACAAACCTTCACCGCTCCTCTTCCCGCTGAACTCGAAGCCCTTTTAGAGAAAATGCGCGCTAGCGGTCGTAAACACTAACCACCTCTTATGATCATTTCGATAACTGGTTTACCAGGCTCGGGCAAGACAACCGTCCGTAACGCCTTAGCCGAACAACTCGGTTTCAAGCGCTATTCCATGGGCGACGTCTTCGGCAAACTAGCTCTCAAACACAACATGACCATCGGCGAGTTCAACAGCTTCGCCATCGGCAAACCCGAAATCGACCACGAAGTCGACAACTATCAAACGGAAATCGCTGCCCAAGAAGACAACTTCATCATTGACGGTCGCCTTTCCTGGCACTTCATTCCCCAAAGCTTCAAAGTCTTCCTCGACGTCGACCTAGCCGAGGCTGCCAAACGCATCTTTGCCGCCAAGCAAGCCGATCCTACCAGCCGTCAAGATGAACCAAACTACGCCTCCGCCAGCGAAGTCGAAGCCGCCATCCGTTCCCGTCTGGAAGTCGACAGCACTCGCTACCAGGGTCTCTACGGCGTCGATTACCTCAACCGCAGCAACTACGACCTAGTCATCGACACCACCAAAATCCCTGCAAATGAGGTAGTTTCTCTCATTTTAAAAGCTCTACCTAGGGCCTAATGCTTGACCGCCGTCCTACTTTCCGCTATTATCTTGCCAGTTATTACCATATATTATGACCGAAGCTACAGAAACAGCAGCAGCTCCAATCGTCGCACCTATCACTATCCCGGAAATCAAGCCTGGTATGGTCGTTCGTGTCCACGAAAAGATTGAAGATACCAACGCCAAAGGCGAAAAGCGCAACCGCGTCCAGATCTTTGAAGGTCTCGTCATGGGCATTCGTGGCGCTGGCGCCAGCCGCAACTTCCGCGTCCGCAAAGTTACCGACGGTTTCGGCGTCGAGAAGATCTACCCAATCAGCTCACCAAACGTGACCAAGGTGGAAGTCCTCAAGCAAATGCGCGTTCGCCGTGCCAAGCTGTCCTTCGTCAAGGACTTCGGTCGCCGCCTCAAGGAGGTCGTCACCCGCAAGGCCAAGCAGGTTTAAAAAATCGGACTGAGCCAACGCTCAGTCCGATTTTTGTTTTCCTAGCTCCTTACTGAATCACGATTCCCGTATTACAATCGACTTTCACACCAGCTCGCCTGGCCCAGCAATACCCAGCAATCGTCGGCACTGGCAGACCACCAGACTCAACAGTCGTCGTAGTAGTGGAAACAGCTCCTGTATCTGTCTTGCCGATACAAGACATTCCAGTGCTAGACACAAGCGGCAAACAACCCGTAGTTCCTCCATCCTCGCGTGCTAAATGACACGGATCACTACTACAAACGTCTTTAAAAGCCGCAGCCAATTCCGGTACCGCATAACCCTTCGCTAGAGTTATGGCTTTCGACACCACACCGCTGCTAAACGCTGATGAGGCATCTGGATTATAAGCAAGTATAGAGCTTTTTGGCCAATTAAACTGCAACAAATTATAAGACACACAACTACCACCAGTTTCCGGAACTACTCTAATACTCGTACAATCAACTGTCCCATCACTCGAATCCAAGCTAATATCAAAACAAGCTGAATCTGTAGATGCGAAAGGAGTCCCATCGATCGTTACTTCTGCACCAGAAACATAATCACAATAGAAATTTTTGCCATATATTACCGTCCCATCATCTGTAGTGAACGGCTCAGTACTCGCCGCCTTATGCGCCGTGCAAGCAGAGGTTGAAGCCGCTGTACCAACCATCGTAGTACATTTTTGACATGAAAACGATGTTCCCGTTGCATCATCTGCCGCACATGCCCCGCCATCAGTACACTGCGAATACTGACAAGGATCGCCCTTCTTCCACGCTCCAGCAATCACATTCTCCTTCACCTTATCAATCCCAGTAATATGACCAGTCGTCCCGCAAGCCTTCGTGCCAAAAGCCGCCGGACCATCAATTTCAAAGCCAACAGAATTGAGATACTCGCAAGTACTATTCGGGTCAAGCAAAACCACTTTCTTAACCATCGGAATCCGTAGCAAACGCAAATGCGTTAGGCTCGGATCAAGTAAATTCGCCAAGGCATAGGCACAAAGCAACAGCACAAAACCAATCACCGCCTTGGTAATTCTTTCCTTCGCTTGCGTAATCGCCTTTGGATTCCCTCGCGCCAACGTATACTGCAAACCGCCAATCATGATCATGACAACAGCCACCACCGACATGAATGGAATCAGCATCTGGTAAATCGCACTGATATAGTCGCCAATCGTATTAAACTGCGTCTTGCCCCCAATAACCGTCATGACATTAATCGCCGGAGGTGCCGAATAACAATAACCCATGGGAATATTACCCGGTTGATCATCGGAACAATTAGGCACCTTGTCATCCCAAACCTGTCCTGTCACCGCTTCACACTGATCCTGCGTCCAACACAAATCGCTCTTGGCCGGATAGTTATTCGAGTTATCATAACAGCCAATATATATCTCATCAGGTGCTGTACACTTAGCCTGACAATCCGACTGTTGATCCACCATGCTCTTATATTTTGCCCCAGCCTCAGCCGTTCCACAAAAACAAGCACAGGCCGTACTACTCGTTGCCGCCTGAGCCAGCATCGGCATCATCATCAGCAACGACGCCCCCATCAAAGCCACTAACCAACCAAATCGACGCATAAACTAAGGGTTAAAAGCTTGAACAATCTGCACAAAAGTATCAAACGGAATTGCACCCTCAATCTTTTCACCGTTAATAAAGAAAGTTGGCGTGCCGACAACCTTAGCCGCATAACCATCTGCCAAGTCGCCCTGTACCTCCTCGTCTGCCGCCGGGTCCGCTAAACAAGTCGCAAACGCCGGTAAATCAAGTCCGATATCCTGCGCAATGGAAGCTATGCCAGTCTCCGTCAAATCCCCACGATTAAATATCTGCTCACTGTACTCCCAAAATTTTCCTTGTTGATTAGCACAATATCCAGCATCCGCCGCCAAAGTCGTCCCCGGGTGCAACTCCTCCAGCGGAAAATCTCGGTAAATGAAACGAATCTGCTTCGGGAACTTAATCGCCAAAGCGTGCATGACATAACTTTCACTCTTCGTGAACGGGCAACCAAAGTCGCCAAACTCCACAATCGTTAAGGCTGCCGTGGCACTGCCAAGCATCGGGTCATCATTCGTCGCCAACGCCCCACTGCCTTTAGCATGAGCCGCCAAACTGGCCACCGCTGCTTCCGTACTCGGCCTAGTGGAAGCAAAAACTTGGTCGACGTTCAAAGTACCGTCCTGAATCCCCCGATAGTAATGGTAAACCTTCCAAGAAAAAGCCCCGATCAGCGCCAGTACAATTACGAAAATAATCGTTCCCGCCCACGGGAATGACTTTTTAACTAGCAAATCAGCTGCTTCTGACGGAAATTGATCTTCCATAGTTGATTACTCACAATTATAACACAATTTCCGGCCCGAGCTTGCCCTACCTGTGCATTTCTGGTATCTTGCATGCATTATGATCTTAAATATCATCGAAATCGTCCTCGCCGTCTTACTCATCGTCGGCATTCTTTTACAAGCTCGTGGCTCTGGCCTTGGCGCAGCCTTTGGTGGTGACGGCAACGTTTACCGCACTCGCCGTGGTATCGAAAAGCGTTTACACATCGCCACCGTTATTATCGCTATCGGCTTCTTCGCTGTCGCCCTCGCCAACTCCATCTTCTAGATTTAGTACGAGCCTGAGCCTTTAGGAGCGAGTAGTTGTCGTGCTCTCTCACGACGACGCTAGCCTCGGCCCTGCGCCAGCGCCCGAGTCATACGAGGTGAGACGGCTGGTGCGGTTGTCGAGGCGAAGCTAAGAGTGGGAGAACACGACAACTACGAGCGACGCACTCTTGGTTACCAATAACCTCAAAACTATGCTAGATAACGTACGTGATTTTTTTCGTCGTTTCTTTAAGCAGGGTGGTGCCGCCAAGAGTCCGCTTCATTTAGCTCAGCGCCAAATTCTGTCCGTTCGCGGCAGCCGCGCCGTCCCGAGCCTGGCCCAGTGGCGCGAGCTCCCTCGTTATCTTTCAACTAGTGAAAAGCGTTTATTTATTGGAGCCCTCGCTACTATTGTTATTGCCCTCGGCCTCTTGGGTTTTCGTCTTTTAACTAATAATCGAACTTCGGTACCAGCTATTGGTGGCAGCTATACTGAAGGCTTGATCGGCACGCCTCAATTCATCAATCCTCTTTACGCTTCCGGCAGTGACACTGACACTGACTTAACCAAACTTGTTTTCAGTGGCCTCATGCGACTCGACGCCACAACTGGACAGCTTACTCCAGACCTCGCCTCCGCCTTCACCGTTTCCGACGACCAGAAAACCTACACCTTCACTCTCCGCGACAACGCCGTCTGGCACGATGGCGATGCCCTAACCGCTTCTGACGTCGTCTTTACCATCAACTCTATCCAAAACCCTGACTATCACAGCCCACTAGCCGTCAGTTTCTCTGGCGTCAGCGTTGCCGCACAAGACGACCATACGGTAATTTTCACTTTGTCTGAGCCGTTCGCCCCCTTTCTCTCCACCCTCCAGGTCGGCATTTTACCAGAACACATCTGGCAGGACATCCCACCTGGCAGCGCTCCATTAGCTCATATCAACCTTACTCCAATCGGTTCCGGCCCCTACAAATTTAATAAAATCACCACCGATCAACGCGGCTTATTGCGCGGACTAACTTTGGTTCGCAATCCCGCCTTCTATCGTGGCGCGCCGTATATCTCAGAACTCAATTTCAAGTTCTACGCCGACCCAAACACCCTACTTGACGCTCTCAAAAACCGTAACGTCGAGGGCGCTGGCTTCATTCCTAGCGACGCCGGCAGCTCTTTGCAAAATGCTGGTCTCCAAACCATCAAAACATCACTCTTGCAATTCACCGCTCTCTTCCTAAACGATACTCACAACACTACACTGGCCGACGCTAATATCCGCCAAGCACTCAATCTAGCTACAGATCGAGCAGCCATTATTAGTCTCACCAATGCCGGCACAGCTATCACCTCCCCAATCTTACCAAGCATGCCAGGCTATGACGCCTCAATCGGCGCCACCACTTTTGATTTACCCACAGCTATTGCCCTGCTCGACAAAGCCGGCTGGAAAACAGTTGAAGGCTCAGCCATTCGTGCCAAAAGCGGAGCTCCCCTCGCCTTCGGCTTAACCACTCTCGATACCCCGGGACTATCTGCTGTAGCCACTAAGATAAAAGAGCAATGGGCCGCCGCTGGCATTGATCTCACCGTTACCGTCGTCAGTCCAAATAACCTCCAAAACAACGTACTTAAAGACCGTGACTATGACATTCTCTTGACCGGCGAACTCTACGGCGCCGACCAGGACCCTTACGCCTTTTGGCATTCCTCCCAAGTCGCCTATCCTGGTCTTAACCTCGCCCAATTCTCCAGTCGTAAGGCCGACGACGCCATCGAAGCCGCTCGCGCTACCACCGATGTCACCGTTCGCGCCGCATCCTTTGCCACGCTGGCCAAAACCATCGCCGACGCTGTGCCAGCCGTCTTCCTTTACCTACCAAACTTCACCTATTTCACAGCCTCTCACATTCAAGGTATTCACCTCCCAACCATGACCATTCCGGCTGATCGTTTCGCTAATATCAACGAATGGTACATAAAAACCCGCAAAACCTTTACCAAATAGGCCGGTCAGATTGACGCAATTCACAAAAAATGCTATCTTTCCGCCTTATAGAAGGCTCGCAGATGTGGCGGAATTGGTATACGCGCAGGTCTCAGAAGCCTGTGGTGGCGACACCTTGAGAGTTCGAGTCTCTCCATCTGCACCAGAAACTTTTTGTGCTATAATCTCCTCACTGAGTAGCCAACCGTTTCTTATCGAACAATCTCGATGATAAACGACTGTCCACTCAGGAGTCTACACTCCATAGAAACACCTTTATCGTTCTCCGATAACCGTTATTTCTTATCTAAAATCTAAAATTAGACAGTATCATTATGGGTAATTTTAAACCCCGCGGCCCCCGTCCGCCAAGTTCCAACAACCGCCCCACTGGCGCTCCACGTCCAGCCGGTGCCCCACATCCATCAGGCCCACGCCCCTCAGGTCCTCGCCCTGCTGGTGGTCGTCCACCATACCGTGGTAACCAATCCCGCAGCTCTAATCCCATGAGCAACCGCAGCGCGGCAGGTACCCTCCAAGCTCATGAAGGGTTAGTTAGCGAACAAACTTTTGCCGGTCCTGGTGGCGAACACGTTCGCGTGATCGTCATGGGCGGTCTCGAAGAAGTCGGCCGTAACTGCACCCTCATTGAATACAAGGACGACATCATCATTATCGACCTTGGTTTGCAGTTCCCGGACGAAGACATGCCAGGCGTCGACTACATCATTCCTAACATGGCCTACTTAAAGGGCAAGGAAAAGAATGTTCGTGGCGTCGTCATCACCCACGGTCACTACGACCACATTGGTGCTATCCCCCACATCATTCCAGCTATCGGCAACCCTGTCGTTTACGCCCTCCCAATCGCGGCCGGCATCATCAACAAGCGCCAAACCGACTACCCAGGTAGCAAGATTATTGTTAAACCAATCACCGTTCAGTCAGAACTGCAGCTTGGTGTTTTCAAGGTTCACTTCTTCCACATTAACCACAACATTCCTGACTCCGCTGGTATCGTCGTGGAAACCCCAGCCGGCACCATTTGTCACACCGGTGATTGGAAGTTCGACTATCACCCAGTTGGCACCCCACCAGCGGATCTCCACAAGATCGCTCAGGTTGGTATGAACGGTGTCATGCTCCTCATGGGCGACTCCACGAACGCCGGTCAGCCCGGTCAGCAGACCTCCGAAGCCGTTATTGGTGAGGAACTCCGCACGATTTTGGAAAAAGCCAAGGGCCGCGTTATCGTCGGTACCTTCGCTTCCCTCCTCTCCCGCGTTAAGCAACTCATGGAAATCAGCGAAAGCCTCGGCCGCAAAATCGCCCTGGAAGGCTACTCCATGAAGACTAACGTAGAGATTGCCCGCGAGCTTGGCTTCATCAACATCAACCCCAAGTCCATCATCTCGATTGAAAACGTCGGCGACTACGCCCCGAACAAGGTCACCATCATTTGTACCGGTGCTCAAGGTGAACAGCGCGCTGCCATGAGCCGCATCGCCAACGACGAACACCGTTTCATCCGCATCGAACGCGACGACACCATCATCTTCTCGAGCTCCGTCATTCCGGGCAACGAGAACACCGTCCAGCGCCTCAAGGACGTGCTTTACCGCAAGCGTGCTCGCGTCATCCACAAAGACATGATGGACATTCACGCCGGTGGTCACGCCAAAAAAGAAGACGTCAAGCTCATGCTCTCCCTCTTCAAACCAAAGTACTACATGCCAATCGAAGGCAACCACTTCTTGCTCCGTGAAAACGCGGAAGTCGCCTATTCCATGGGCTGGAAGGAAGAAGACGTTTTCGTAGCGGACAACGGCCAGATCATCGAGTTCTGGAAGGACGCCGCAACTGGTCAAGGCGTTGGTGCCATGATGACCGAAAAAGTCCCATCCGATTACGTCTTCGTTGATGGTTTGGGCGTGGGCGACATCAGCCAGGTGGTTCTCCGCGATCGTCAGGCCTTGGCGGAAGACGGCATGGTCGTCGTCATCACGCAAGTTGAAAAGCAAACCGGCCGTTTGGTCGGCGAGCCAGACATCGTCACCCGCGGTTTCATCCACACCAAAGAAAACAAGGAGCTCATCGTAGAAGCCAGCGCTACCATCCGCAAAGCTTTGATGGACATCGACCCAGCCTCCATGGCTGACCCGAACGGCATCAAGGACAAGGTTCGCGAAGAGCTCGGCAAATTCATCTTTGTCAAAACTCAACGCCGCCCAATGATCCTCCCAGTTGTCATTGAAGTCTAAATTAGGCCGAGTACAAAAAACCCCTCCCGGATCGCGTGCAAGCGTCCGGCGAGGTGTTTTTTTTCTCAAAATTTGTTACTCTAGTGGTATATGCGTACCATCACCGGCATTCAGCCCACCAACATCCTCCACCTCGGCAACTACTTCGGCGCCATCGTGCCTGCTTTAGAGCTACAAGACACTTCAGAACTCCTCATGATGATCGTCGACCTCCACGCCATCACCGTCCACCAAGATCCTCAGGCCCTACGCCAAAACATTCTCTTCCTCACTGCTGCCTACTTAGCCGCTGGTGTCGACCCGAACAAAACCATACTCTTCCAACAATCAGCCGTCCCAGCTCATGCCGAACTCGCCTGGTTATTACAAACCGTTTGCCGCATGGGTGAAGCAGAACGCATGACGCAGTACAAAGACAAAGCTACCGGTAAAGGCGAAAACGTTTCCGTCGGCCTCTTCACCTACCCAATTCTCATGGCCGCTGACATTCTCTTATACGACCCAGCCGTCGTGCCAGTCGGTGAAGACCAAAAGCAACACGTCGAGCTGGCCCGCGACTTAGCCGAACGCTTTAACCGTGACTTCGGGCCAACCTTCGTCGTCCCCAAACCCCTTATTCGAGCTGCCGGCGCTCGTCTCAAGTCGCTCACCGAACCGGAAAAGAAGATGAGCAAGAGTGCGCCCAACGCCAAAAGCTACATCTCCCTCATGGACGAGCCAGAAGTCATTACCAAAAAAATCATGTCCGCCGTCACCGACAGCGACCCGCACATCACCCTCGACCCCAACCGTCCCGGCCTTTTCAACCTTCTCACCATCTTCTCCCTCGTCACTGGCACGGCAGCAGCCGACCTCGCTCTCAAGTACGAGAACCTCGGCGCCAAGTACCTCAAAACGGATCTCGC
>CAINGB010000047.1 GCA_903848275.1 Candidatus Uhrbacteria bacterium
CACTCCCAGTTGAATTCTTAACCGCCGCCAAGCAAGCCCGCAACACGTTCGGTTCTTCTTTATACGTCAGAATGACAATGGAAACGTCGGTCATACTAGATGATGTTTTTTAACAATTATCTGCCGCGCCGCTTCATACTTGCTAACCCGTACTGGCTTCCACGGCAACCAACGCCACGGTAGTTGGTACACGAATGACGGCAACCAGCTGCTGCCAATGCGTGACGGCCCGTCGATCGTGACGTCAAACCATATGCCCGGTACCAGCACTCCTTCAAAGCCACGCTCCAACATGGTCAACCATACGTCCCAATCTTGAAAGCGCTTGATAGTTTCGTCAAAACCTGGGAAGACGCTGTGCTTCACCAAACAAGTTGTATGAACGAAGTTGACCCGCTTTAAACGAGCAGTGCTAAACGGCAGGCCGCGGAAAACCTTCCAGCCAAAACGGAAACCAGTATAAGTATAACCAACATTTTTCGGCGCCGACTCGAGTGTCGCAAAACACTTTGTCAGCATGCCTTTTTTAAGGATGACGTCCGCATCCGCAAACATTAAATACTTCCCAGTCGCCGCGTAGAGCCCTCTGTTTCTCGCCGGATTCGAGCCCTTATTCTCCTGGTGAATCACCGTCACCTTATTCGCGTATCTCTTCAGCACCTCCGCCGTATTATCCGTACTCCCATCGTCAACCACAATCACCTCAATGCCGACTCCCGCCTGTGCCAAAATCGAATCCAAGCAAGCCGGCAGAGTTGCGGCATGTTGGTACGTTGGCACAATAACGGAAATAAGTGGCTTCATACTAACGGAGTAACTCATCTAACTTCGACATTTGCGCCAACCTCGTAAACTCAGCGAGCACCCTTTCTCTCCCCTTCTTTCCTTGCTCACGTCCGAGCTGTTCATCGTTTACATATCCTTCAATCACCTTCGTTAACATCTCGACCGAGCCATCAATCAACGTCCCCGTCACGCCGTCGACCACCGCCTCATCAACTCCCGGTGTATTATTCGCAATCACCGGCAAGCCGAACAACCCAGCCTCTAGGTAAACAATCCCAAACCCCTCCCTATCCTTCTCTGTCTTCTTCGCCGGCATCACAAACACATCAGCAGTACGATAAAACTTCGCAAGTTCATCATTACCCACCACCGAATGCAGAGTGACTCTCTCCCCCAATCCCAACTCCTTAATCTTCTCCTCGATATCTTTCTTAAAAGACCCGTCACCCACAATATCATACTTTACCTCAGGCAAATTCTTAATCGCCTGGAGGACATCGAGATGACCCTTTCTTTCGACCAACCTTGCCACCGTCAACAACTGTAACTCTTTTCCCTCCCTACCTACTGTCAAGTCCGAACCTCGATTATCATTCCCCTCATCGTTTACAGTTTCATCGATTACCCTCGCAGCCGCCACCATCTCATCACTCACACACGGATAAACCACCAACGGCATTACACCAGGCACAAAAGTCGATACTTCGTCGGCCAGCGCTTGCGAGTTTGTTACCACCTTCTTGGCGAGTCTCAGAATCATCTTCGTTAACTCTCTCCGCACAAATCCCTGTCGCGCCAAGTCAAAATCCAACCCATGAAGAAAAACCACGTACGGTTTCCCTCCCAACAGCTTAGCCGCCAACGCCGCCGTCCCAAACGGCAAGACATGATGAATCCACAACTGATCATAATCCTCACGCCTCTGCCAATACAAAGAAAATAGCTGATTATAACTCGGCATAACATCGAACGCCGCCACTTCTACATTACCAGGAAACGTCTTGACGATAGCCTCAATATATCGGGCCACGCCGCCTTTAAATCCCGGTGCTTCAATTGTCGGCAAAAGAATCCGAGCCATATTAGCGTCGACGAAGAATCTGACGGAATGAACGCAGATGATCAAGTGTAAAGGCTCGGCTGGCAAAGATACAAATAACGTAAACCAGGCCACCAATCACCATCGAAGCTATGAACGGCACGTGCTCTTTAACTACGAACACCGCCAGCGCCATAACCAAGCCCGACAAATAGAAACCACCAACACTCTTGACGAGCTCGACGAATTTAAGCGAAGCGACTGGCGCCGCAAAGTACCAGCCCGCCCCAAACATGAAAATGAAAGCGATCAAGGCCGCCACACAAGCGCCAGCAATGCCCATCAGCGGAATCAGCACCAAGTTGGCCACGGCGTTGATAACCATCACGCTCCCCATAATCCCTGTTTTGATATGTTGTCGGCGTGTCGCATTCAACAACGAACCAATCGGGAAATCGAGAAAAATCGGCAACAAGACAAAGATAAGAATTGAAAGTGGCACAGCCGCACTCACATAATCCGGGCTGAAATGACCAATAATTTCTGGCGCTAAAGCCCAAATACCAAACACTATCGGTGCCGCCAAAAACGATACGTACCACTCAGCGTCGAGGAAGATCTTCTTAAGCTCTGCTGGTTTCTCGGCCGCAGCGCTCATCGTCGGATATAACGCACCAACAAAGGCTAAAGGCAGGAACTGGAAGGCATACGTCAACTTATAAGCCACGCTGTAAACGCCAACCGCAGCCTGACCCAAAATTGCGTTCAAGACGAAACTATCAAAGTAAGAGTAAACCTTGACGAAAACAGCAGCCAAAAAGAACGGCAAGGCCATGCGCAGTAACACTGTATCAAACGACACCTTCGGCAATAATGACTTGATACCGAGACGCCGCGCTACTTGATACGCCGAGAAGACAAGGTTAAAAGTACTACCAAGCGTCAACGCCAGCACCAACGTCGGCAAAGTGGCAGTATGAGTAACGATCAAAACGAAGCCGAGTACTGTGGATAATAACTGACCAGAAAATATGCCAAGCGACTCGTAAGCCAGGTTCTGCATGCCGCGCAAAACACTGTAGAAAGTTAGCGACAACGTATCCGCAATCATGATACCAAGCGCCAACAGCACGAGCATTTGCACCTGCTCCGTATAACCAACCACGGCCGGCAAGATGAAAGCGATAATAATGGAGAATGGGATAGTAAAAAGTTTGAACCCAAGAATACTGCGCAACCAGCGAGCAGCATCTCCCGGCGTTCGCGCGACTTCGCGAGTCAGCACAGAGGTCAAACCAATATCGTCGAGCACGCCGATCGTAGTAATCATCCCAAGCGCCAAAAAGTACGCGCCATTCCCGCTACTCCCCAAGTAATTAGCCAAAATCGCAAAATAGGCAAAAGCAATACACTTCTGCCCAATGCTCGCCGCTGTCAAAAACAGCGTATTTTTAGCTAGTTTGCTGGTTGTCATGTGGCCTCATAGTACCTCGAATTAACGATGTTTACAAACAAAAATCCCCCACTTACGTGAGAGATTTTTGCTAGCCAAGTTAATTCAACGTTTAGATTAACGCTTGCGCCACTGTGGTGAACGGCGAGCACCATGCTTACCGAACTTCTTACGCTCCTTCTTACGAGGATCGCGGGTCAAGAGGCTCTGGGCCTTCAAGGTTGCTTTGAGCGCTTCATCCATCATGACGAGGGCGCGAGCAATACCGAGCTTTACAGCGTCGGACTGACCGGTTGGGCCGCCACCGACGGTCTTGACGGTGACGTCCATGCTGGTCAAGTTACCCGTCTCCTTGAGTGGGCGCTCAACGGAGGCCTGCAAGGTTGGGGTGGTGAAGAAATCCTTATATGGTTTACCGTTGACGGTGATCTTACCACTGCCAGCTGGGTACAAACGCACCTGAGCTACTGCAGTCTTACGACGACCGACGGATTGGAAATACTTTTCAGCCATATTAGGAAATTGACAACCGCTTCATGCGGTTCGTGCGGTGCTTGTTCTTAGGAAGCATACGTGACACTGCAGCGCGGAGGACGGATGCTGGATCCTTTTCCCACATCACACGCATCGTGGTCTCGTGAATACCGCCTGGGTGACCACTGTGATGGAAGTACTTCTTGTCTTCGTACTTTTTGCCCGTCACCTTGATGCCGGCGCAGTTGGTCACGACGACCAGGTTGCCAGCGTCGACGTTTGGCTGGTAGACAGCACTGGTTTTGCCCATCAGGTTCATGGCAATTTGTGTTGCCAAGCGACCGAGGATTTTGCCAGTAGCGTCGAAGGCCACCGTCTTACGGACTGGATTGATTATTGTGTTTGCCATATTTAGACGAATTCGATGAGCGCCAAGTCAGCTGCATCACCCTTACGAGCACCGAGTTTGGTGATTCGTGTGTAGCCGCCAGTACGAGTGAGGAAACGAGGACCGAGAACTTCGAGCAACTTCTTCACTGGCTGTTCAGTCGTGAAGTAGCCGAGCAAAGCGCGGCGGGTTGCCAAGTCGTTCTTGCGGGCCATGGTGACCAACTTCTCCACTGCTGGACGAGCATACTTAGCACGAGCGATGGTGGTTTCAATCTTTTCGTAGGTGATCAGACTGGTAACCAAGTCGCGTAACATTGCTTTGCGGCCAGAAGTGTGGCGACTAAAGGTTTTCTTATTTTTACGATGTCGCATACGTGTTAGCCTTCGGCCGAAGCATCAGATGCTTTCGCGATCTGTTCGGTGAGTGAGGCGTGGCTAAGCTGGCTTTGAATCCAGGTGAAGTGATTGAGAAGGATTTTGGTGGCGTGTTCAACAGCTTCTTGGGCCGTCACCGTGCCGTCCGTAATGATGTTCATGATGACCTTGTCGTAGTTGGTGATTTCACCGACACGGGTGTTTTCAATGCGGATACCGCACTGACGCACCGGGCTGAACAAAGCGTCAACGCCGATCATACCAATCTCTGTGTTTGGTACTTCGCGTTCTTCGGTTGGCATATAACCGCGACCACGGGAGACCACGATGTCCATTTCGAAGTTGATGCTGTCAGTCAAGGTACAAAGGACCAAGTCTGGGTTCATGATTTCCACGTCAGCGTTGGCTGAGATGTCGGCGGCAGTGATGACGCCTGGCTTGTTAGCAGTTACTCTGAGGGTCACCGGTTCTTCCGAGTGGACCTTTAAGCGCAACTGCTTCAAGTTCAACATGATTTCCAAACCGTCTTCTTTGACACCAGTGATGGCGGCAAACTCGTGCTGCACACCCTTGATCTTCATGGCCGTAACTGCGGCACCAGGCAAAGACGAGAGCAGTACGCGACGGAGCGCATTACCCACTGTCGTACCGTAACCGTGATGGAGAGGCTCGATGGTGAGAATAGCTTCGTGCTCGTGTTCGCCGGCAGTGAAGTACATCTTTGACGGAAGAAGAATGTTCTCCATAGGATGATGGGATTAGCGCATCGAGTAAAACTCGACGATTAGCTTAGGATCAAACACTTCCTTAAGGTCCTCGCCTGCCGGAATGCTGACCACTTTGCCCACATTGTTTTCCATATGGAGCCAACCAGGAACGGTTGTGGTCTTCAAACGATCACTGAGGTCGCTGAATACTTTCTTTTCCTTCTTGTTCTCGCGGAGACCAACGACGTCACCGACACGGACCTGGTATGAAGGGATGTTGACCTTAATACCGTTGACCGTGAACATGCCATGGCTGACCATCTGACGAGCCTGTGGACGAGTCTTGGCGAAACCGAGACGGAAGGCTGTGTTGTCCAAGCGAAGCTCGAGCAAACGGCACAACTGTTCACCGGTGTTACCTTCCATCTTCTCCGCCTTGGCGAAGTAGTTGCGGAACTGACGCTCCATCATGCCGTACAAACGCTTGGCCTTTTGCTTCTCACGCAACTGCTGGCCGTAGACCGAGAGGCGTGATGGGCGACCCATGTTCTTCTTGCCGTGCACACCCGGTGGGTATGGACGCTTAGCCATGAGCTTTAAGATACTGGAACTCGTGGAAAGTGGGACGCCTTCACGACGACTCATTTTGCCGAGCTTATTTAATGTTTTTCCCATAGATTACATGCGACGTGCTCGACGTGGACGGCAGCCGTTGTGGGCTACTGGCGTCAAGTCGTTGATCGAGAGAACGTTGAAACCGTTGCCGTTCAAAGCGCGCAAGGCTCCGTCGCGGCCGTTGCCGATACCACTGACGAAAACGTGCAAATCCTTGAGTCCGTACACAGCGCTGGCCTCGGCAATCTTTTTGACGATGACGCTAGCAGCGTATGGGGTGGCCTTCTTCGGACCTTTGAAACCACAGTTACCGGCGCTTGACCAGGTGACAGTGTTACCATTTGGATCCGTCAAAGTTACGATTGTGTTGTTAAAGCTGGCTTGGATGTAAGCGCGGCCTTGGGGAATGGTGCGCATCACGCGCTTCTTACCCTTAGCTGTGCGGAGCGTCTTGTCGGCCTTGCCTTTAACGGCTACTGGGGCCTCTTTGATAATTTCTTCAGTCATAGCAGGGCTTAGGTCTTGGTTAACATGCGGCGACCACTTCCGGCCGTCTTACGAACGTTGCCACGCACTGTACGTGAGTTCGACTTGGTGCGTTGACCACGAACCGGCAAACTCTTGGTGTGACGGGAACCGCGGTAAGAACCAATGTCCTTCAAACGCTTGATGTGGCCCATAACTTCGCGGCGCAATTCACCTTCAACGCGGAATTCCTTTTCCACAATCGTGCGGATGGCGTTTTCCTCGTCTGGGGTCAAATCCTTAACGCGAGTTTCTGGGCTTACCTTCGAGCGGGTAAGAATATCAGCTGCACGGGTCTCACCGACTCCAAAAATGTATTGGAGGGCAATGACGATGCGCTTGTTGTTGGGGAGTGTTACTCCAGCAATACGTGCCATAGACTAACCTTGACGTTGTTTATGCTTCGGACTCTTGGGACAAATGACGTGGACTCGACCCTGGCGGCGCACCACCTGGCAGTCGCGACACATCGGCTTCACTGATGCACGAACTTTCATACGCAACTTTGGGGGAATAAGGATTGACGAACTAGTGTGTAACTGTGTCTTACGACAAAATCATCCGGCAAACGGGGGATGATTTTGACGAAGGATGTCATGCCTTCCCGCCTAGAAACGGAAAGTGATGCGTCCTTTTGTGAGATCATACGGACTGATCTCAACTTTGACATCGTCACCTGGCAGGATACGAATGCGATTTTGGCGCATCTTACCCGACAAGTGAGCGAGAATCTCTTGGTCGTTCTCGAGGGTTACTCGGAACGAGCCTGCAGGTAGGGCCTCCATGACCTCTCCCCGCATCTCAATAAACTGCTTTTCTACCATAGTGTAGCGGGACTATAGCAAATCTTCGCTATCTGTGCAAGAAAAGCTTGGTTTCCTGAGCTGGCGCAATGGTACTTCATGTA
>CAINGB010000048.1 GCA_903848275.1 Candidatus Uhrbacteria bacterium
ACACCAGCAATCCTAACAAGCAAATTGCTCCCCTCTTCTGCCTTTACTTGTGGCTCCTCAGGACTAGAGACTCCAAGAAGCTCGCCAACATTACCTATAACATTGTCAGCCAACTCAGTTCCGGCACAAATACTCGTACTCAACACTCCACCATCATCATAAGCATACACCGTATATTCTTTCCCTTCGGTGAAATCAACGCCACAATCCCCACCACCCGAACCAGTTGAGATAGTTACCACTGTATCAGAAATGCCCTTCTGCGCATCAGTAACATCAAAATTGACTAGCCTCTTCCAGCCATCGCCAGAAATATTCTTGACCTTACCTACAAACACGGTCGTCGCATTAGCAAAATGCTGAGCTGGGGTTGCTGAGACACAAGAACAAGCTAAGGCCGACGACGTATAGCCGAACCAACCAAAGAATAAACTAATAACCCCAATGGTTAAAGCTGACTTTTTAATCGCAGACATATCTCTAAATTACCTCCGTAAACTATAGCAGCAATCTAACTATCCAGTAAGTCCATAAACAAAAAAACGACAACCGAAGCTGTCATTTTTTCGTGGCGGAGGAGGTGAGATTCGAACTCACGGTGCCTTGCAGCACGGCGCATTTCAAGTGCGCTGGAATAAACCACTATCCGACTCCTCCATACTTGTTTATCTGACCTACGGGTCGACAAAATACTAACTGAAAAATGGGTTTTCGTAAAGTACTACTGACTCTATACGACTCGGCCTCGGCTCGAGACTCGTCGACACTCGTCTCGGCCTGGCCACCAGCTCGCGATGCCGTTTGGTCACGGCATATCGCTCCGCTGTTCTCGTCGTGACGCAAGCCAAGCAGTTGGCTTGCTCCGGGCGCAACAAAAAAACCCAGCCAAAGCTGGGATTTTTTTGGTGCGCCCGGCACGACTCGAACGTACGACCCTCAGCTCCGCAAGCTGATGCTCTATCCAACTGAGCTACGGGCGCTCGAATAAATAGCAAAGCTATTTATGTAAGCATGGATTGAATTCGTCAAAAAAAGTACGAATTGCTCAGAGTTTATACAGTCTGGAGAGCATATCTGTCAAGTATTCACGCTCTCTATTGAGGTTTTCGAAGGCATAAGGGAGAAGTGCCTTACGAACGTCGTTTGGATTCATGTCTTCCAAAGGAACGGTTAGGGTTGGGGCCAAAGCACCATGAAAGGCCACGTAAAGGGTTTTTACATCAGGTGGGTTATAAATGATCGAGAAATCCCGAACATCCTGGTAGGGATAGAAATCATGACCAAAAACTACGCCACCGGTAGTTAAATGAATCTGTACCCTATCCGGCTTACGAATATCACGCATGAGCGTAATGACCGCAAACATGATAATAATCACCGCAAACACAAAGTTCGCAGTAATTATCGCATAAAGCAATAACGCTAAACCAAGAGTACTAGCAATAATGTACCACCGACGTGATCGCACCACTGGCGGGTATTCCCAAGTTTCCCAACTAAGAATGGACGCTCCAGCGTCAATTTTCTCTTTATTATCTTCCATATTTTGCTTAACTTCAGGCATGTTCATAGTATACCACACTAGCCCTTGAAAACATCTGGTTTATAAGCTACCCTAATGTCACTTCACGAGCCTGCAAATCGTTACGAGCCCCCGCCGACCCTCCGAGCGCTAGCGAAGGATGGGAAGGCGAGGTGAGCGAACGACGTGCTGTGAGTGAGGGCGAGTTCGCGAGCTCGAACGGCAAGCCGTCGAGTCGCTCACCCGGAGAGGTGGCCGAGTGGCTGAAGGCACAGGTTTGCTAAACCTGCGTACTTGAAAGAGTACCGGAGGTTCGAATCCTCTCCTCTCCGCCAAAAAAATCCAGACATAGTCTGGATTTTTTGTTACCTATCCCCATCTCCTCCCCACTCTATCCCCAACTTATCCACATTTCTACTTTCCCCTAGCTAGAGTAAAGCCGTACACCTCTTCTACTCCCCCACTTTTAAGTGTCCTCGCTCCGGCACTCATTGTCGCCCCCGTCGTCCACACATCGTCCACCAACAGCACTCGACGATAAACGCAACCGGGGTCTCCCCGCAGGGCGAGGACGCGAGGTCGTTGATCAAGTGAAAAAGGCGAAGCCTTCATCGCTTTCAACCTCTCATCCACACTCCTCTCCGCCTGGTGCCCCGCAGTGTGCTTTCTCACCAACAAATTAGCCACCGGCAAGTTGGTCAACTTACCAAGCCACTCCGCAATCTCCACCGCTTGATCGAACCCTCTCTCACATCGGCGCTGCTTAGTCAGTGGTAACGGCACAATCGCCTCAATCTTGTACATCGCCAACGTCAGCATCAACGTCGAAATCTGTGGAGCTAATCGTCGACGCAAAATCGCCCACGCCGAACTATCATAATTATATTTCCACGACGTAATCAACTCACGAGCCACCGGATTCGCATACGGCAACATGGCCCACAACTTACCAATATCACCATCAACTCCCTCGTCTTTACCTTCAAGTACCCTGGGCCGTTCCGGATTCCACCCCTCATCACACGCCAAACACAACAAACCACCCTCAGCCTGACAGCTTACACAAAACCTCGGAAACACGGCTTCGAGCACAACATCCCTAAATAATTTTCCTGCCATAGGTCCAATCGGTCTCATCGGTCCTATTTCTATTAGAGCCAAGTGAAATCGCTTACCAACCAGTTCTCCCCACTCTTAGTCAGCACCACACGAATATCCTGATACCTCACGGAAGTATTCGCTGGCGAATCAAACGACTCCTGACGTTGCGTCGACATCTTATACGTCACAGACGTATCACTCGTCGCTTCTATCTTACTCCCCATCAAGCGCGTTGAAACACCATAATATTTAGTCTGCGCTCCTTTCTGCGCTGCCTCCAACAAACTCTGCAAGCGACCCTGCAAATCCTTTGTCGTCAACGTCATCACGTCATCAATATTAGTATAACCCGACTCGGTCGAATAACTCCCGAATCGTTCAACAAATACTCGTGCCACAGTACTGGCCGACGATGGCGCTGCTGCCGTAGCCGTAGCTGACGCCGCCGTTGGCGTCGTCTTAACCGACGTTGTGACGTCAGGTGTTGTCTTAACCGGTGCTGCTGCCTGCTTAACCGAACGGTTAAACCACAAGAACAGCAGAATCGCCAAAGCAACGATGATTATGACAGCAATAATGATTTCAGTTTTACGTTGCATAGAAAATATTACTTAGCCTGCTCTCCATCACTCAAGGATTTCTCAAATTGTTTCTTGGCCTGCTCCTGTTCTAACAGCTGCTGCGGATTAGTCGTAATTAGTTGATCCTCTGTATAACTCGCCACCACCTTAATCGCCGCGTGCTTCTGCCCAGCAAAGAAGATGCCTTCACCGACGGCACTCTCAAGCAACAAGTACTTCTCGCTATCCGTCAGGTTAAACGTCTTCTGAATCAAGTCAATCGCCGCTGGTGACTGTTTCAAAAGCAACTGCATGGATGAGTTAGTCACAATCGCCTGCCCATAAACGCTAGTCAAAAAGTCATTCACGTCCTGAGTAATAGTCGTCACACCCAAGAAATATTTACGAGCTCGTTTAACCAGGGCAAAAATAAACTTTGCTGAATCCTCATTCTGCATTAACCACCAAGCCTCATCAATCACCAAGATACGCTTCTTGCGCTCACTACGCACCACATTCCAAATGTAGTTCACGATGGTATAAATCGCCATCGGTCGCAGTTCATCCTCCAAATCACGTACCGAAAATGTCACCAACTGGTTACGCATCTCAACCGTAGTCAAATTATTCAGCAGGCCAGCAAATGTTCCTTCCGTATACTTCTGCAAACGCGCCACCAAATCCGTCGCTCCTTGCATGCCTTGCAACACATCCTGCAAGTCTTGTAATACCGGATATTCTACGCCAATAAAATTCGGTAGATCGGCCGTTATATCCTTCTTGGCGTATGTTTCAAGCAACGCCCGGTCGAGCAACGAATCCTCCTCTGGTGTAAAACCAAGTTGACTCTTTTCACCACGCGGCGTCCCAATCATGATCCGTAGCAGTCCCTTAATCGTAATCACCGCACTGCGCAAAACGTCTTCACTACTTGTCTCGTCACCCTTACTCCGCGGCAAATCAAACGGGTTAATCTTAGCGTCCGAAGCTAGGGACACATTGACATACGTTCCACCAACTGCCTCGGATAGATGCCTATACTCCATTTCCGGGTCAATCACAATCACGTCCGTTCCCATCATGAGCGACCGCAAAATTTCCAGTTTAACAGTGTACGACTTACCAGCACCAGAAGTCGCAAACACCAACGCATTCGCATTCTGCAAGCTAAAACGATCAAACAGAATTAAAGAGTTATTATGCCGGTTAATCCCGTACAAAATACCATTATCACTGCTCAGATCACTTGACGTAAACGGGAACGACGACGCAATTGGCGACGTATTCATGTTAAAGCTAATCATCAACTCATCATTGCCGAGCGGCATGGTGGAATTGAAACCTTGCTCCGCCTGATAAAAACCGCGCTTGCTCGAAATAAGCTTGGTACCAAAAATACTTTCAATCTGTTCCGAACGCTTATCAAGCTCTTCTTTATTCTTGGCGTAAACAGTC
Source organism: Candidatus Uhrbacteria bacterium (assembly GCA_903848275.1). Taxonomy (GTDB): domain Bacteria; phylum Patescibacteriota; class Patescibacteriia; order UBA9934; family UBA9934; genus UBA11707. Next base: position 4,639 of record CAINGB010000048.1, read on the forward strand.
ACGTAAAAAGCAAACTGAAAGAAATGTTCAATACCCTGCGTCAAATCGTCACGCAACTGCTCAATGTCGCGCAAGGCAGTCTCACGAATCGGGTCACGCGCTGCACCCTTCTCATTGTCAGAAATAATCTGCGCGGACAGCACACCCACTTTGTTCTTGAGCTGCTTCAAAATTATTTCTGGCTTTACTGGGTAAAAGAACATGCCAATGTCAATCGTGCTGTTATAGTTAATCACCGGCGTGCCCCAACCAATACCCACATAACGAGGATACATCGTCACGAACAATGTTCTCACATATGTATCACCGAGTAATAAGTAGTTAGGAAAAATCTGGTATGCCGCTGGCGCAATCAAGTCACGAATCGACACCACGCCACGTCGATAAGTGCGCTCTTCCTCAAGCGTCACTCTCTCTTGCGCAGCTGCTAGTTCCTGCGGACTCAAGACTCGCTGCACTTTTGGTGCAGCAGTAGTGGTCTTACTTTGCTGCAGTTTTTCAACATCGAATGCCATAAACTAAAATTGGGTTTCAATACGTAGCTTGTTGATATCCGACATCTTTTGCGTTTCAGCAATATCCGGATTATACACCGAATAATACAGCTCAATCAGTCCTTGCGTATCAAGCATGGCACTCTGCAACCCCATACTCGCCAAACCACTAGCCACGTTACTGGTGCGCTGCATCAAGCTATCCCGCCTAGTCCGGAATACCTTCTCGTTCAATTTAACCACCGAAGCCGGCGCCAAAGCAGTCTGCAATTTACTAACAAAACTCTGCTTCTTATCCTGCAATGGATCAAATGGAATAATGACAAAAAATCGCTTTTGCATGATCTCACCCAATTCTACCAATTCCCCAATAAACGACGTGTAATCACGAATCTGTGACTTCAGCAGCTCATTACCAATCGTATTTTCCTGTTGCTTTAAGCGCTCCAAGTAGCCATCAACATTCATTCTCCGCGACTGAATAACAATCTGAATCGGGTGCTCCAAACTATTCAAAAATTGCATGTAACCCTGAATCACTGCCTGCTGTTCGTCCTCACTCTTCAAAGCAAAATTAAGGCTACTCGTCATAAGTACCGTCCGCAAAGTTCCATCCTTCAGCACCACCACGTCCTCTCGAATCTCCGCGATATCGAGGTATCTCTGCGTTGGTGGCCCTGCCTTTGGTTTAGCTAATTTGTTAGTTGCCATATAGTTATTTTAGTCCTCCGGATTGTAACTCCCTCCCGTATTCACAACCAAAGTGAGTTCCGCCAATCTTCCTTTTTCAATCGGTGACTTAACTACGGGTGGCGGCGGTGGAGCAACTACCGGCGGTAACATAAAGACTCGAATATCAGCGTCAGACAATGTCTTATCCCAAACTCTCAAACGCGGCTTCCGCATGGTCTGTACTACGTTTAGCAAAATATAATGAAAAGGCTGACCATTGACCTTAAAAAAAGCAAACAGAATACCCAAACCCAAAATCGGCAAACCAACTATCAAAATAACAGCTAAGCTCAAAAATATTCGATACAACAGAAACTCAAGCAACAGCACCACCAAAAAAATAACAAACTGCCGCGCCGTGATAGGCCCGATAATTTTTGCCTCGACATCGAGGAACTGCGGCACGACAAATTGATTGCGACCAGCCATGAAATGATTATACCATAATAGGCGGGGTCACCGCCCCCCGCCATTTCTTCTAGAATCTCATGCGTGAATTGAGACTACCAATCGCCTTCATCTCCGCTGGACTCAAACTCTCCTCACCCTTATTACGCCTCTTACTGGCCACTTCCGCCAACGTAACCCCAGCTTGCAAGGCTTCACCAGCCATGGCCGCATATAACTTGCACACCGGGCTCACTCGCCAAGCCTGAATACCTCGAATTCTTTCTTCAAACGACGTCGTCTGCAAAGCCTCCAACAAATCCTCAATCTTCTTCGTTGCCTCCACTGGGTCGCTAGAAAGACGTCTAAAATCTGCCGGCATCATGGTACCAAGCTCATCTACCGGGCCAACCAAACGCGGTCTAAACTTCACGTCATTCATCATGACCTGCTCGCCTGGCAAACTTGGCGGCACACTGCCCACCGTCAACATTGTCTTCGCCATAACCGGCTTAGCCGCCTCTGCCGCCACTTCCAGTTTAGCCACATCAATCTTCGCTGCCTGTCCCGCCACTTCATCCTCCTTACTCCTGGCCGCACTCACCCGCGCTTCATCCATCACCGGCACAATTGGCTCCTTAGGCAACGTCTTCGTCACCTCCGCAAACCGCTGATCCATCACCTCAGCTGCTGTCACAGTCTGCTTATCTTTTTCAGGTATAGGTCCGACTGGTCCAATAGGTCTCAGTGCTTTACCGTGATAGAACTTAACCCCCTCGTCCACAAATCCCAACAGCGCATCAATTGACGCTTCATCCAAACCAAACTCCTTAACCAACACTCCCCGTGTTTGCATAGCATCCCTCACTCCGCGAATCATCATCTCCGCCACCGGCGCAAACTCTCTCTTCGCCAATCTCTTGGCTTGCAACAAGGCCGACACCGACGTCAGCACCAAATCCACCGCCGCCTTTAACTTCTCGTCATTTCCCTCATTGGTAATATCTTTTTTGGCAATTACCTTAGCCTGCGCGACAATCTCTTCGTTGTCACTGTCGGCCACCAATACTCTCGGCGTCACTGGCGTCGTCGTCGATACCTCCATGCTCGGCGCCACCTCTGGCAAGTTCGTTATCACTGGAATTTCTTCAGGAACCTTCTCCTCGACAACTTCTTCTATCGGCCGAGCCTCGTCTTGTACATCTTCTACTCCACCAACGCTCAGCGTTGGTCGCGTATCATCAATCGAGCTGAGCTCGACGGCTTCATCTTGAAAAGTCTCATCTCTCTCATCATCCACCAACTCCACCATCTCTTTTGATTCATCTATATTCTCCATTAAACTTTTCGCCTCTTCAAGTGCCAAGCCTAATCCCCCAATATTCACCGGACGGGCAAAAAATGTCATTGTGGCATCCCGTGTCTTTTCACCACTAAAATAACTCTTCACCAAAAATCCCAGCCGCTTAATATGCACCGGCGACAACGTCAACTCCAAGTTCTCCGTCAAATTACCAGCAAACCTATCTGCTGTAATCTTCTCTTTACCTACTCGAAACGCTGGATAGTCACTTACCTTACCTCCCCACTTAACAATCTGTGCCTCGACTCCCGGAAAGTAATTTTCCAGCGGCAACAAGCGTATCCCCGCCACGTCACAAGCAATCTTCTGCGCCATCTCCCCCTCTACCCCAAACGCCTCGGCAATCATCTCCGGCATGTGCTCGAGCTCTATCTCCCCGTCCAGCACTGCCCGACACAACGTTAAGTACTCCGCGGCCCGATTGACTGGCAGCTTATACTTTTCTTGCATCGTCTCCAGCTGCGGAATGGAAGTTCCACCCATCAGAAACTGGCTAACAATGGGAATAGATCGAATATTGCCCCCTTCCATAAGTTTTTATGACTCCAACTCTAAGACCGTTTCAGCTACCTTGTTACGCTTTTTATCAAAACCTCCGCCTTTATCTATTTTTCTTGTCTGTTTGACGCCTTTCTTGTCGGTATATTCTTCCGTACGCTGATCAATCGACTGCAGAGTTTTATTAATCTTCCTCAAAGCATCCCTATAATTATTATAATTCTTATCATCCTTTGTCATCTTTTTCATTCTGCCCACCAATGTATCGAGCATCGTGTCATTAACCGCATGCTCAATAGCATCCTCAATAAAGGCTTTTTCTGTAGCATTTCGGCCCTTATTCGGATCTACGAACCGAATAGCCGCCGGATCAGTCTTAACTACCTCTGCTAAAGCCGCAGCATCATTACCTCCACGTCCAGCTATAAACAAGTCGTAAGTACCCCTGTTGAGTGCCGTAGTCTGAGCAAATTTAGCAGCAATCGCCTTAACAATTTCTTCCTTAGTATTATTGTTCTCGTCACCAATAACACGTTTAATATTTGTTTCAAAATCATCCAATACATTTTTATCAACCTGGTTATGTGGCAAAGTAAAATCTGCTCCAGACAAAGCAATGGACTTAGCAATTTCGTCACCTCGATGTCCAGGATTTGGACCCTTGTCATTAGCCCAATCAGCGTGTGTAATACTATTAATCTCCAAAGCACCACCTGTAATATTAGTCTGAATATCTTGCTGCGTAACACTAGTGCTATTCAAAACCGCAGCCCGCTGACCAGGTGCCCACTGTACAACCGATTGATCGTCCTTAGCGAATGTCGTCCTATTAGGTGTTCCCATTGCCGCATCACGCAATTTATTATTAACTCCGCCACGAGCGGCGATAATATCATCCCACATCGTAATACTATTGCCGGATTTATCCGTACCAGTCACAAGACTACGAGCAATATTCTGAATACCCTCACTCTTAATAGCATCTGTACCCATGTCACCAGGTTTGAATTTCGGATTATCCATGTGAGCCCTCTGCCGTTCTGCTGCTGTATGCATTTCGCCCCTATCATCAGCCATTGCCCCAATTAAATGCACATTACGTGATTTAGTTGCATTAAAGGCCTGACCAGCTTTGTCGTCATCACCAATTATATGTTTCTCATGATGCTCAACCTGGGCAATAGTAGTCCTCATCAAATCCTGGAACTGTTGAGGTCCATTAATTTTATCTGCCTTGATCATCTTATCAGCCACCATGTCCTGTACACCCTTATCCGTCACGAACTTCTTAACAGCCGCTGCTTGCGAACCGCCACTTGATAACAAGAAAGGCTTTTCTCCACTAGCCACCAACGCCAACTCCGAAGCCAAGCGTTCTGGGCTCCAAGCCTTGACTCGTTCTTCGGCCGCATGTTGCGAATCGTGCAATTGGGTGTCACCGACACCTTGAATAGCGCTGCCAGCAATAGACAAGCCCTTGCCGACCGTGGCCCCAAAAACCTTACCCAAAATAGGTATATCAGTACTCCTGGCCGCCTGGCCAAGCCCAATCACACCCTTACCAATTTCCGAAGTCAGCGTACTGCCAGCTGGCGCTAAACGCTTATCAAGCTGTCTGCCAAGCTGCTGAGCCGGCATACGCATCGCGCCCTTCACAATCCTCATCCCCATACCTTCGCTAACCAAACCTGCCGCAATCGGGCCAAGCGCACCAGCGGCATGCGAAGCTTGTTGCATGCCAACCACCAACAACACCAAACCAAGCATCAAGCCAGCCAATTGCGACATGTCGAACTGCTGCAACACAATACCCGGAATGTTCTCACTGGCCCCACCAGTTGGGAAGTTTTCACTGGAAATAATGTCGCCACTGCTCGCCGCCGCTAGTGCCAGCCACAAGAAAAACGTCAACAACGGGCCAAGAATAATCGCCGAACTAAACTTCTTCCACCAGTCGTTGTAAGCGCTGCCAGCTTGACCCAAGACGTCTTTTATACCACCAGCAAAAAACGCTGCTGGCGACATAATAATCAGCACCCACAACACCACAATACGGTACAAAAACACCAAAACCATGATCCCAATCACCGCTAGCACCGCCAACAGCAAAGCTAACTGCATGTAAGCACCAGCTAACAACTGCGCTGCACCAATCGTGGTATTCAAGTGATCTGTAAATGTTCCAGTAATGTTCAACTTCAATAACTGCGCAAAATTACCCGCTCCAACATCCAAAATAGCATTAACGAACTGAAACATCACCACATTGCCGACGTCGAGCAAAAGACCACAGATAGTCCGGCTAAAATTGACTGCAATGACGTAAATAAACAGCCGCGGTATTTGCTGCTCCCAGTTAGCTTTAGGACTGCCAACAATGGTCATGACCGCAATCACCAAGAGTACCACCACCACAAACATGTTCACTACATCGCGCACCAAACTCCATCCCAAACCAATTATACGACTAGTGGCAAAGCCATCGTAATGCAAAATTGGAATCAAAATGATTTTAATCAAGGTCAAAATAATCCACCCGACACCCTGGGCTAAATATGTAAACACCGTGCCCAGCAACAAAATAACACCGTTCACCGCCGTTTGTGTCAAACCCTCGTCAGCCAAATAGCTCGCCGCTGACGGCGCGATGGTGGTTGGTGGCACGTTAGACCCTGCGTCTGCTGCCATTTTAGCCGCGGCATCAGCGTTGGTTTTATCCAAAGCAGCTTGAACGCTATCACCACCAGGCACTGTTGTTGTCGGCGCCGTAGGAATAGTCATTGGTGGGTCTTCCGCTCGCAAAATCTGTGGCGTACTGAGCGCCATCAATAATAGTACAAGAGAGATAATCTTCCCGTAATTCTTCAAAAATTTCTGACCAAACTTCGCCAACTTAACAAGATATAACATAGTTAGTAAGAAGTATATCACACCCCTCAACTCTCCGCCGTAGGTTTTGCACAGCACATCAGTGCCAGGTGTGTGCTAGGTACTACCCAGTACCTAGCACACACCTGGCACTGATCAATAATCCATCAGTCCTCATCAAATATGTACGGTTCTATCGCCTCATCTGCATCATCTTTCATGTACTCTCTGTATTCATCAGACGAAACGAAATCGTGTACCAAGCTATTATCCAGGAAGGATTGACGTTCAAGATCCATATAATGTCTATAACTAGACCATTTATAAGCTTCTAGTTGCTCTAATGACTTAATTCCATTAATCACATTTAATGGATTCCGATGAATATATCTAATCAATCTCTGCAAATACACATCTGAATCTACATGTTTCGCTTGATACGGTGAGGAGAATAATCTACCAGTTCGATCATGACGTTTATTAAACCATTTAACATAGGTATTACCAATTGAATGCATGAACTGTGACACTCCATAGTCCCGTTCCTGCCTTACTACTAAATGATAATGATTGTCCATCAAAACATAAGCAACAATCGCCACACGTCCGCAATACTCCTGGCTATTAGCCTTTTGTAGAATCCACATAAATTTACGACGATCGCAATCATCTACAACCAAATCTCTCTTATCAACTCCTCGAGCATAGATATGATAATACTCGCCTACTCCAAAAATTACTTTTCGCATAAACATTTTATTACCTTGCCAGGTGTGTGCTAGGTACTGGGTAGTACCTAGCACACACCTGGCACTGTCAAGAACAAAAGTAGAAAATGACGTCCGTCCCCAGGAGCGGAAACGAACGTCATTGAGAAGAAACTCTAGTTCGGCACGGTCACCGTCAACCCACAGCCGTTGCTGCTCGGGTCATCGGTCGCCACCACGGGGAGTGCTTGCCCGTTCCAGACCGCGCTCGGGCTGCCTTGTACGGTGCCCGGTGGGAACGGCGCCAAGCACGACCAGCTGGTGTTGCCGCCGATGGTGTATTCCACGGAAAAGCGCCAGTTGTCGCCTGGCAGCGCATTCACGAACACCTGCGTCAGGCTGCTCGCATTGCTCACCTCGCCGTAGTTCTGCCAACCTTGCGCCGCACCACCGGACGTGTACTCGCCCGAGAAGGCAATCCGGCTGGCCGTTGCCAACCCGGGCGTGGACCAGCTCACGCTGAGGCTCTGGTTCGCGGCCTCACTGCCCGTGTCTGTCTGTTGAGGCACGTAACCCGTGTCATTTCCCGTGTCCGGCGTGCCGCCTTCGCCCGTACTGTCACTGGCCGCCGGTCCGCCGCAGGTCACCGCGTCGTCTGTGGTAATGCAGTCCACATCGCTGTCGCAGTTGCCCACACGACTCATGACGCTGGCCACCGTGCCATTGTCCACCTCGCTGACCGCCCGTGAGCCGAAACCCATGAGCAGATACGTGTTCCAGCTTTGGATCGGCATGGCCACCCCGTCACTGACGAAGTAGACCGCGCTGCTCGAAACTTCGGAGATGAGGCTGCCGTCGCGGAACATGGCGTAGCCGCTATCCGGCCAGTTGGTCAGGTTGCCGTCCGCCGGCTTAGTCGCCAAGTCGTCGTAGGTGCTGGCCACCACGCCCCAGCTCTTCAGCACCGCTTGCCAGCCCGTACTCTTGACCCGCAACCGTTGCCTGTCACCAGCACTCGGCGTGCCCTGCAACAACCACACCACGCCCGACTGGTACACCGCCTGCACCTCACTGCTGCCGCTGATGTCGCTGCCCGTGCCGTAGCAGTCCTCCTCAGCCGTGTCGATCAACGCCACGTCGCCGAAGTTGTAGTTGCGGCTCCAAAACGCCGTCTCGTCGCTGATGTAGCGCAACTTGCCGTCCTCGAGCAGGTAGACCTGGGCCTCGCCTGGCGTCTTGACCAAGCTGCCGTTCGGGTGCCAGCGGTTGACTGGCAACGTCGACTGGTAGATGTGGCCGCTCGTCAGGTCGCAGGTCATGTCGCCCGTCAACTCGGTCAGCGTCTGCCGTGTCGTCGCGTCATACAGACTGAACTCCAGTCCCTCGACCGACTTCCCGCGCACCGCGTCCTGCGTGGCATCACCATCGTGCCGCCCCACATGGGTGTGGTCGCCCGTGCTGTAGCCGGTCGTACCCTCAAAACCGAGGATCTGCCCGGCGGCAACGGGGCTGCCGTCCGTCACGAAGATGTCCTTCAGGTGCCCGAGCACGATATAGGTCCCGTCGTTCAAGTCGACGTTGATGTGGTTGCCGAAGTTGCGCGTCGGGTCACTCTCGTGCGTGTAGGCCGTGCCGTCAACCGGCGCGTAGACGATGTCGTCCTTGTTGTTCGGCGTGTCGAAGTCCACGTCGAAGTAGGTTGACGTCGAGTGGTGCGAGTAGCTACCGCCGACGCCCTGCACGCAACGGCTCTGATAGTCCGTCGCAAACGGCATGTCGATGGTCACCGCGTCTTCACCGCCCACCTCGCTCTCGCCAACGTGCTGACCTGGATAGTCAGCACAGCCGCTGCAGGCCACCAAGGCCAGGAGAGCAATCGAGACACCAAAGAAGAAATACAAGGAACGCATGGGAAACTCCACTGAAATGGTCAACCGGAATTGGTCAACACATCCCTTGGGCTTTAGGAGTGTCCATGACTTTCACAGAACAGCCTCAGGGCGGCGCTACTTTTTCCGATTTGCCAGAGGCGACGAGGCTCAAAAAATACTACTCCCCAGTTGTCTTTTTTGAGCCCGAGACGTCACAACCACGACAACGCTTTGCTACCGTGTCGCTTGTATCTACTCACTTTAGATACTCACGACTTTTACCAAACGCTTGTGATAGTTGCTGGTCTCCCTCCGTCGACGTCGTGCTTAAACTATAGCCCGTCGCATTTTCCCCTTCAAACAAAAAACAGCCCTTTCCGGCCATTTCTTGTCGACGCCCACCGACAGCTTTTACGTACTGCTGCTTTTCTGCGAGTTTTCATCGCACTTCTCGTGTCGGCGGCTGTCGGCAAAGTCGGGGGATAAGTCTAAGCACTTCTCAGCAACGCATTAACAATTTGCACATCTGAATATCCTTCATGCTTCCACAACATCGGCCACATACTTAACGCTGTAAAACCTGGAAGCGTATTAATCTCATTTAATATTACCTCACCCTTATCCGAGTAAAAGAAATCGACCCGCGACAATCCCTGTACGCCAATCGTTTTAGCTAAAATCAACGCATAATGCTGGATCAATGTTTTAGCATCATCTGGTATCACCGCTGGTAAAGAAATAGTTACTCCTTTTTCATCCAGATATTTGGCTTCATACGAATAAAAATCATGTGTCGTTGCTACTTCACCAACACCCGACACCCGTAATTCTCCATCCTCTAAAACTCCACATTCAATTTCTCTACCAATAACTGCTTCTTCAATCAATACTTTCGTATCAAACTCCAATGCTTTACTTACCGCCATCACAAACTCTTCTTCATTTTTCACTTTAGTTACACCAACCGAAGACCCAAGAGACGCCGGCTTAACAAACACCGGTAAGCCCAATTCTTTCTCAACATCCAAAAATTTTGGCTGCATTGTAGCTGTCGCCACCAGATATTTAGCCACTGGAATCCCAACTTGCTGTGCTAAAACTTTAGTCACGACCTTATCCATACCTATTGCCGACGCCAACACCCCACAACCAACATACGGCAAACCTGCCATTTCTAAACAACCTTGCAAAACCCCATCCTCACCGCCTGTACCATGAATAACCGGAAATACAACATCAAGCTCCAGCTTCGATTCTCCAAGCCACAATCCATTACCTGGCAAAACAGACACTTTACCAACCTCAATAGTTTTTATCTTTTCTGCTAATTCAGCCGGCACGGTCAAAAAAAATAAATCCACAAAATCAGAGGAACCATTCCATTCTCCATTCTTATCAACGTAAATCATCTCCACCTCATGCCCAGCCCCAAAACACGCATGCATCACATTCTGCGCCGACCATAACGACACCTCGTGTTCAACCGACTGCCCACCAAAAATAATGCCTACTTTTATCTTTTCTTTCCCAAATCTTGCGAGAAAGCCTGAATCATCTCCTGATGTTGTTCGTCGAGCATCTTCTTGGACTCCGGTTCTATACAACTTGTTGCTCGACATATTTCTGGCCGTTTATTATAAATGCCACATTCACCCGACACATGATCTAAATGCTCACATTTATAAATACTATACAAATCCTTTTCAGTTCCGTTATCTGGAATAACTATTCCACCAGTCTTCTCCCACATTGGTGTTCCATCTTCATTCTTAGGAATTCGTTCACTTGGGAAACGAACTGGTACTTTCACTGGGTCACAACACCAAGAACACTTCTTATCAATACACGGCCCAGCTTGATTATTCGAACACCCCATATTTATTAAAAGTATAGTATATTTCTCCAAACTTAGCCACATTTTCCCCACAAACCCTCCAAAAATCTTATCCACACCATTGACAAAAAGCCATTTTTGGGCTACGGTTAGCGCACGAG